>JAFDKF010000071.1 GCA_019307135.1 Deltaproteobacteria bacterium | reverse complement strand
TACGCCGCCCGCCAAATCGATTTGGGCGGGATAAACCCGCCCCTACGGGAATCTGGCCATGAGAATCAGGTTATTCGGAAGGACTCAGGAATCATCCAACCGCACAGGTGGAAACTTTTCAGCACCCATTGTTTTTTCTGTCACTTTTCGATCAAGATTTCTCCCTGGCCCAGACCGGGATGACACGAACGACACGTCTGTCCAAGGCTGTCACGCCAGGGCGGGCCGGGCGGCCAGGACGGGCCGGGCGACCAGGACGGGCCGGGCGACCAGGACGGGCCGGGTTCTTCTCGTAGGGGCGGCTTTACGCCGCCTGTCATTCGGGCGGGATAAACCCGCCCCTACGATCTGTCGCGCCAGGGCGGGCACATTCGTTCGAAATAATAGGTAGGCGTTCACAGGTTCAGAGTTCACCTTGTTAAATTTCCCGAAGGGAACCCTATTTAACAGGGTTCACCGTTCAGGGTTGCCTTTCTTTCGTTGACCTTGCTCGTAGGCCAGGGGGTGACAAGGGGTCAAACCCGCTCACCGTTCAGGGTTGCCTTTCCTTTGTTCGGTCAACCCTGAACCCGTGAACCTCTGAACCGTGAACCGTGAACCCGTGAACCCGTGAACGGTTACAATAATAGTATGGATCTACAATCACAAATCCTCAATCTACTGTGGTAGCGCCAAGACAATGCTAATCTCGCAAGCCCCTCATACGCATGCAAAGGGTGGCATCAGCCCGCGATACAAGAGCACACCTCGCAAGAAATTTCATCCCTTGATCCGCAAGAAATTACTTGTCCTCTTACTTGCAGGATCATTGTTGTTGTGTGCCTGCGGCAAAAACAAGGCGCTGGAAAGAATCCGGAAATCGGGCACCATTACAGTGATCACTCACAACAACGCTCATTGCTATTATACATACAGGGATCAACACATGGGTTTTGAATACGATCTCGCAAAGGCCTTTGCCGATTTTCTGGGCGTTGAACTCAAAGTGAAGGTGTCTGAATCGTGGGACCAAATGCTCCTTTCGCTGTGCAAGGGCGCAGGAGAAGTTGTGGCGGCAAGCACAACCATAATCCCTTCCAAATTGAAGGTGGCGGGCTTTTCAAACGGGTACCTCGCCGTCCAGCAAATGGCCATTACCCACAAAAAGAATACGGAGATCAAAACTATTGACGACCTGGAGGGAAAAAGCACCCACGTCCGTCGAGGAACGTCTTATGAGGAAAGATTGCGAACTCTGAAGCGAACGGGCCTTGATGTAATAATCAAAGTGCGCGACGATGTCTCCACAGAAGAGCTCATACAGGGTGTCGCTGAAGGGAAGATCGAGGTGACCATAGCGGATTCCAACGTGGCCCTGTTGAATCGTCGCTATTACCCTGATATTCGTATCGCTTTTCCCATCGAAAAACCACAGTCCCTGGCCTGGGCCGTAAAAAAGGGAGAAAGGGCGCTTCTGGATAAAATCAATGAGTTTTTTGACAGGATTAAACAAGATGGCTCCCTCAAGCACATACACAACCGGTACTACGCTTACGTGGAAAGGTTCGACCATCTGGACATCAAAGAATTCCAGCGGAGGATTGAGGCGCGCCTTCCCAGGTATGAAAAGACGATCAAGAGGGCCGCCGAGGCACACGGGTTTGATTGGCGGTTGATAGCGGCTCTCATCTATCAGGAATCTCAATTCAACCCTTGGGCAAAAAGCTTTTCCGGGGTGAGGGGGCTCATGCAACTCACCCTGCCGACTGCCCGGGAAATGGGAATCAAGAGCCGCCTGGACCCACGCCAGAGCATCAAGGGCGGCGTCAGATATCTAAAAAAAATGCATGACCTGTATGACAATACCCCTGAGCCGGACAGGACACTTATCGCCCTTGCGGCCTACAATGTTGGCAAGGGGCACATCCTGGATGCCCGGAGGTTGGCTTCGAAAATGAATCTCGACCCCAACAGGTGGTCCTCATTGGAGAAGACCCTGCCCCTGTTGCGCCAACGTAAGTACTACAAGAAGAGCCGCTTTGGGTATTGCCGTGGAAGCGAGCCAGTATTCCATGTCCAGAGCATACTGACCCGACATTCTCAAAAGAGAGGCTATTCAATATGCGATCAAAGAGGAATAGTACAGAGATCGTCAAATAGTTGAGTGGTTGAGTGGTTGAGTGGTTGAGTGGTTGAGTGGTTGAGTTGGAAAATAAGCATGTTAAATCACCATATTAGAGCTACAAACATACAAAGTGTCCAATTTTTAGGCAAAAGATATGAATTCAAATAATAATAACGACTTAACCACTCAACTACTCAACCACTTAACGAGGTCTGTAGTAATAGTTCACCGCAGAGTACGCAGAGACCTCGCGAGCCCCTGGCAAGCGGGCAGGTGTGAGAAATCTTGCCACCTGTGCGGTTAGCATTTTATGTGTTTTGTCAATAAGTTGATCCTTATGAAGGAGACGTCGTAGGGGCGGCTTTATGCCGCCCACCAAATCGATTCGGGCGGGGTAAACCCGCCCCTACAGGAACCCGTCGATGAGACCTGGGTCATTCTGAAAGGCTTAGCAATCACTTAACCGCACAGCTTGAAATCTCGCCCGGAAAGTGACAGAAAGTGCAATGAGCGTTGAACTATTACGATGAATGGTTTTGAGTTAAGGATCAATGTTTCACGTGAAACAATAGGAACCCGGACTATTTCCCGATACAGAACCGGTCGAAAACCTGATCAAGAATCTGCTCCGTGGTAGTCGCCCCGATGATTTCTCCCAGGGCGTCAACGGCCTCTTTGAGATCAACGGCTACCAGCTCGGCAGGCCGCCCCGTTCTGAAACCTTCCACCACATCTCTTGAGGCCGTCAGGGCCCTTTTGATCGCCACCTTGTGCCGCAGATTTGGCACAATTGAGGGAAGGCCGGCGGGTCCGCTCTGGTGCGTAACCTCCCCGAACACAGCAGCCTTCAACTTTTCAACACCCCTATTATACAAGGCGGAGACCTCGACCCAAAAAAGTCCCTGAAGGCACTCAACAATCTCTGTAACGAGATCGTGGTCCACAAGATCAATTTTATTGATCACCAGGATAGTCTTTCGGTTGCGGACCAGATCATAAACCTGCATATCTTCGTCGCTCAAGGGCATACTGCAATCCACCATAAACAGCACAAGGTCTGCCTCGTCCAGTCGCTGTCTTGTGAACTGTATCCCCGCGGCCTCCAGGCCGTCGTCCGTATCATGCAGCCCGGCTGTGTCAATAAGCCTCATGGGTATCCCTCTAATATTGACTGTCTCTTCAATAAAATCCCGCGTCGTCCCCGGGACCGGGGTGACAATCGAGCGTTCTTTTTCAAGGAGCCTGTTCATCAGGCTCGACTTTCCCACATTGGGACGCCCGATTATGATGGCAGCCACGCCCTCCCGATAAATATGCCCTTCATCATAATGTTTCAGCAAGTCCTCCAGGCGGGCGATGACATCCTGTATCATTTTTTGGGCAAACAGTTCCGGATGGATAATATCCTCGACGTCCTCCGGAAAATCTATGGCAGCCTCTATTTCCACAAGCATAGTCTCGATTGGCCCACGAATCGCTTGAATCGCCTGGAAAAGGTCGCCTTTCAACTGTCTTGCAGCCAGCTCCAGGCCCTCTGTTGTTTTGGCGTTCACCACTTCAATGACGGCCTCCGCCTGGCTCAGATCGATACGACCGTTCAGGAAAGCCCGCTTGGTAAATTCGCCGGGTTCAGCCAGGCGCGCCCCTCGCTTTAGCACCAACTCCAGGATCACCCCCAGTCCACATCTACTCCCGTGAGCCTGAATCTCCACCACATCCTCTCTGGTATAGGTATGGGGGGCCTTCATGACCGTAAAAAGCACCTCATCCAGAGTCTTTTCGGTTTTAGGATCAATGATAGACCCATAATAGAAGTGGTGGGATCTTAGACGCGACAGGTCTCTTGAAGGATGCAAGAGAGGAAGCGCTATAGGAATTGCCCGTGGCCCGGAAATCTTCACAACACCGATACCACCGGCTCCCGGGGGGGTGGCAACCGCGGCTATGGTATCGCCATCTGGATTGCGGATTTTTTTCCTCTCCTCTTAATTCCCAAATCCCTCTGGGCTGGCCTCCGGCTCAGAGAGACGCCAAAATCCAAAATAAACTCAATCAACCCACCTTGCAGCCAAATAACGGGCACATCTACAAGTTGGGCGAAGAAGCATGGTTTCCCTTCTTCTGGTTCCGACGCTCTCTGTTAGAACGCAATCCGCCAGACAGTCTGCCCTAGGTTGAGCGGTTCAACGTTCACGGTTCACGGTTGAAGAGCCCCTGGCCCAGACCGGGTTTTTCACTCCGTGGCATTCTCCAGCTTCTGTCGCGCCAGGGCGGGCAGGGCAGGCCTAACTAGCTGTTAACAAAAAAGATAACGCGTCAATAAAGAAAGTTCACCGTTCAAAGTTTATAGGTTCAAAGTTGTCAACCGTGAACCTTGAACCTTGAACCTTGAACCGATCATTTTAGATCTGCGTCTGTTTGTGGATTATCTTTTCTTCTGCGGCAAGATAATCAGCTTTCTAAACAACCCGGTACCTTTGCTCTGGGTTCTCACCGAGGCATCATCTTTTAGTGCGATATGCACGATTCTTCGGTCATAGGCATTCATCGGGCTGATGGTGGCCGGCTTGCCAGAGTGTTTAACCTTTTCTCCCAGACGCTGGGCAAACTGCGTCAGTGACGCCTTTCGTCTGTCCCGATATCCTTCCACATCAAAGGAAATACCCACTCTCGTCGCCTTCTTTTTCCTCACAATCTTACGAACTATGTATTGGAGGGCATCCAGGGTCCTGCCATGTCTCCCGATAAGGATGGCCGGGTTGCTCGCCTCTATTCTGAGCCTAACACTATGAGGATGTTTGGCGACCGTGACGGTAGCGTCATCAAGAATAAAAGAGAGTATCTCTTCCAGCGTCCTTTTAGCTGTCTCGGCAACCCCTTCTGTCTCATCCGTTGTATCGGGTTTCTCCTCATCGATTTTGGCTTCCGGGGTTTCCAGCAGGCTCACCCTTATTCGGGCCTTCTTAGCACCCACCAGTCCAAATATCCCTGTGGAGCCATAAGAAAGCACCTCGATTTCCAGTTGCTCCTCAGAGACTTCCAGTTCCTTACATGCCTTCCTCACAGCCTCTTCTTTTGTCTTCCCCTCAAATTCATAGCTGTCCAACATAGGATTAGTACCTCCGTCATCAAGGGTTGCGCAAAAACAACTTACCATTTTTGCATCTCGGCTTCAGGCCATCTTTGTCCGATACTCATTCGCAAAATCCGCGAAATAGCAGGCTATTCCTGTGGTTTTGCTCAATCAGATCGGCCAAACCCGACCTAAATCTGAGCGCCAATTCTGCCAAGTTGTTTCTGCGCAAGCCCTAAGCTGTTTTCTTGGTCACGTAATGCTGCTGAACCATCGAAAGGATGTTGTTTACCAGCCAGTATAAGACAAGCCCTGACGGAAAGTTTATGAATATGAATGTGAAAAATATCGGCATAAACATCATCATCTTGGCCTGTGTGGGGTCCCCGGGTGGGGGAGACATCTTCTGCTGCAAAAACATCGATGCACCCATGATAATAGTTAACACCGGTATCCCGTAAGGTGCTGCCATTAGCGGTATTTTGAAGTTGAGGCTAAACAACCGGTCGGGAGCAGAGAGATCGTTGATCCATAAAAAAAATGGGGCATGTCTCAATTCAATGGCCTGATATAACATCTTGTAAAACGCAAAAAACACGGGTATCTGCAAAACCATCGGGAGGCAACCGCCCAACGGGTTGATCTTGTACAGCTTGTAAAGGCTCATCATTTCCTGGTTCATCATTTTCTTGTCATGTTTGTACTTGGCCCGGATCTCTGCCAGCTTGGGCTGCAACTTCTTCATCTGGCTCATAGACTTATAACTCCTGTTGCTCAAGGGCCAGAAGAGTATTTTGACAAAAATCGTAATAATAATAATGACAATACCATAGTTGGAAATGTAGCGATGTATGAAGTTCATGGCATGTAGCAAGGGCTTTGCAATGATATCAAAAAATCCAAAATCGACAATTTTTGCAAGATCTGCCCCCACAGAACCAAGGGCTTCGAGACTCTTCGGCCCGAAATAAACCGTGTACTGATAGGTTCGCTCCGTTCTTGGTGGTACTGGTCCTGAAGGATCTATGTAGGTGGTTTCCAGGACCTCCCCGTCGCTTACCGCAAGCCTCATGGTCGCCTCCTCGGCTTTTTGGGGTATGATTGCTGACACAAAATACTGGCTCTCACAGGCGATCCACCCTATATGGCCGACATACTTGTCTTGTTTGGCGATCTCCTTAATCTTGATCTCTTCAAGCTCTCCGTTGATTAAAGCCGCAGGACCAGAAAAAACATATCTCGACTCCGTGGCCCCCTTGAGGCTTTTCTTCAAGGATACCGTTAAATTCCTGCCTATAGTCTCAGACGAAAGGTTTCTTACCTTAATTTCCAGTCCTATTTCGTAAGTACCCGGTGAAAAGGTGTAAGTTTTAATGATCGTAACGCCATCTGGTGATGTCCATGTAAAGATCAGACCTTCGCTTCTCTCGGTGACATTCATCAGGCTTGCCTCTGTGGCTGCATCAAAAACTGCTTGCTTCAGCCCGTTCATGCTTTCTCTAAGAAATGAGACCCCCAGAGTCCATTTGTGCTCACCCGACAACTCGACGAGCTCCTTCATGGGAGCCCCGGGTGCCGAAGTCTCCTTATACTCCTTAAGCTTAAAACTCTTAAGTGCCGCACCGTTTTCTGTAAGTTCTGCCAGATAAAGGGGTGTTGAAACGGTTATCGTTCTCCCTTGTCGCGCAGGGCTTGGAACCGCGACCTCTGGTTGCAATGGCCTTTCATCCAGCGCCCTGACACCTTCAACCGTCGCAGGGATTTCTTTCTCCACCCTTTCTGCTATCTGGGTTGGCTCTTTATTTTCCAATGGGGCCTTTTTCATAAAAAACACATGGTACAAAAAGAATACCCCAAAGGACAAAACGACTGCCAACAACATCCTTAATTCCATTGACATGGACCAATTCTCCTTAAATGAAATAGCCTCTCAAAAACAGCCTGAGCAGCGCGCCCCTGCCCACCGCGGCTGGGCCCGCCCGGCATTCGCCTGGGGCCTGCCAGCAATGCTCTCGCTTGCGAGGCGGGTGGGCAAAGCCGATGGCGGACGGGGCACGAGCTGGCAGGTAAACCCTCTTTTCCCTATGGAACAGGATCAAACCCACCTGTGTGAAAGGGATGGCACCGCAAGATCCTTCTGAGAGCCATCCAGGACCCCCTCAACGCACCATGACGTTTTACGGCCTGGAATGCATACTCCGAGCAGGTTGGGTGAAAGCGACATGCCGGTATGAAGAGTGGTGAAAGGATGTATTGATAGGCTCTAATGAGTGCCAGCAAAAACGGCCTCATGCTTGCAATTCCTTAATATATCACGAACAAGAGCTTCCAGCGCCCTTTTACTCTGCCGGGACGACAGATGAGAAGTACCACGTTTGGCTATAACATTCACATCATAACTGTAACCAAACAAAGGTTTGTGCAGACGAAAATACTCTCGTACCAACCGCTTTACGCGATTGCGTATCACAGCACACCCAACTCTCTTGCTTACCGTAACCCCTAGGCGCGATTTCCCAAGACCATTTTGGGAGTACATTACAATAAAATACTCACTGTCAATCCGGTTGCCAATTTTAGACAATTTCTCAAAATCCGATCGTCTCAAAAGGCGCTCTGGCTTTGTTAAGGAAAAAGCTCCCAAGGTCTTTCTAGGCCTTTACACTGTCAAGCGCTTCCTCCCTTTCGCTTGACGCCGCTTTATGATCTTTCTCCCCTGCTTCGTGGACATCCTTGACCGGAATCCGTGGTCTCTAAGTCGCTTAATTCTGCTCGGCTGATAGGTTCGTTTCATCTCCTGTTACCTTTATGCTGAACTAAATTGAAATTTCTTTGGATGTGGTGGTTAAATCGCCCAAAACCAAAATTTTAAACACACCATCTCAATCATGTCAAGGTCTTTGCATCGTTCTTTTTTACACACTAACTCGATTGTATAGGAATTTCCTTATAGAAGCTTTTTGGATATACAACTGCTATCCCAACTTGACAAACTTTGCCCGGGAGACTATCTTTTCACACATAAAATCCCGACGTGATTTGATGTATCAATCTCGAACGACCCTGCCATGCAACCAAGATTCCTCTATAGGCGTGATTCTTTTCCTTCTACAGGTTTTGCCAAGGAAGAAACCTTTAAGGAGTTTGATGCTACTGAGCTTTATTGTCCTCAATGCAACCGCGCCGTCCCTGTACGCAAGCGCCTCCTCCTTGTCCTCCCTGAAGGGGACAAATATGAATATCTTTGCGCCTTTTGTTCCACGTCAGTTGGCACTAAGTTGGTCCGTGGGGCTGACAACCAAACGCACATCATTGTTTAAGTCACCCACTATTCCCAATCGGGCGCATCCCCCCTAACTCCCCTGGCCCAGACCGGGTTTTTCACTCTGTGGCATTCTCCATCTTCTGTCGCGCCAGGGCGGGTCCTTTAAAAAAGGGGAATCAGGTGCGCATTGTCCTGAGTTGAGCCAACTCCCAAACATAGTCGTAGAGATGAAGTCCTTTGCTGGCCGCAACAATCTCGCCGTCTTCCACACCTATCTCTACTGCCATGTATTCCTTTAAAAGTTGAATTCCACCGAGGTTAGCCGGAAATCCATTCCACAAATCCCAAGATCTGAAATAGACCATAAAATGAAGTTTCCCTTCCCGGATACGAGTATCAATATGCCGCAGGCAAGGTGGGTCGTTGAGGAAAATATCGGATGGAACCGAAATCGTCATCGAAGCCTGATTCGTGCCATACCCCCTTGTTCTATACATCTTGATGACCTCTTCGATCTGGTTGACCACCAGTTTTTCAACCTTTGCTTTCAAGGGGTCACCTTCCGGAC
This sequence comes from Deltaproteobacteria bacterium, assembly GCA_019307135.1. Lineage (GTDB taxonomy): Bacteria > Desulfobacterota > Desulfobacteria > Desulfobacterales. Next base: position 6,124 of record JAFDKF010000071.1, on the reverse strand, counting down.
CCTGGCCGCCCGCCAGGGCAAGATATGACCAGCCTGCAAGCCTTTCTCCATAAGTATAGTCTTCATTGGGCTGCTTGTCTGAGGTCATCAAGTAAGGCAGATATTCCTCTATGTATCCCTCAGCTACTGGATTGGGTATCCCAATAGACGGAGGTATGTCCGGAATCAAGGGGTGTACCCCTGGATACTTGATATGAACTGTGACATAGTCAAACTCCAGCCGTTTCTGTCCTGCATAGCTGCCATGATCAATCACATATTCATGGCCTTTATCCATAATCTCATAGACACATTGAAACCAGGCATCCGGCAAATCCCTGGCCTCTATGGAAACTAAGTTCATATATCCAAGCGTCTAACCTCCAAGGCATTATTCTCTATGAATTGCCGCCTGAGAGCCACCTCTCCACCCATTAATATTGTAAAGATATCATGGGCTTCAAACCTATCCTCTACCTTAACCTTCAATAGGGTTCGATTTTGTGGATCCATGGTTGTCTCCCACAACTGATTGGGGTTCATCTCCCCCAACCCTTTATAACGCTGGATTGAAAGGCCTTTTTTGGCATCAGCCAGAAGATACGAAAGGAGTCTGTCTTTGTCGTCTATCGAAACCGCGTCTTTACCGTTATGATAAACCTCAAAAGGGGGCCTATCCAAAGAGGAAATATCTTTCCACAATACAATTCCTTTCTGGAAGTCCGCAGATGAAATAAGTTCCCAGCCAACCTTCACCTCCATACCTTCATTTGCTCCGGCGCTAATCACTAACTCATATATATTGTGTTCCTCGTCTCTGAGCAAGTCGCCCACCTTGTACCCTTGTGAGCTTAGACGCTGTGCTAAAACCGTCATTTCCTCCTTGTTTTGAAGAAAGTCTCTATTGTTTACATTATTTTCGATCAAAAACTCTATTAATCCCCTGTCAAACCCTCGCCGTCCCAGCCTATCAATGAGTTTGCTACGGTCTGTCAGCTTGCCAAGAAATGTGTAAAGCCTTTCCTTTTCCAATAAAACACGCCCCTTATTCCCCTTAACTTTCTTGTCATGACAGACCCTCTTCATCAAAAACTCGTCTAGCCCTCCTTCATGTTTAATATAAATAACACCTTTTCCCTTTCCTATCCCAAAGAGTGGGGGTTGCGCAATGTAGAGATAACCCCTATCAATCAAGTCGGGCATCATCCGATAAAAGAATGTCAAGAGAAGGGTTCTGATATGTGATCCATCCACATCCGCATCTGTCATAATGATAATCTTATGATATCGCAATTTTTCTATTCTATATTCCTCGCGGCCCACGCCCGTACCAAGGGCCGTTATTAAGGTCTTGATCTCCTCGCTCTTTAACATCTTATCAAACCGGGCCTTTTCCACGTTTATTATCTTCCCCTTCAAGGGAAGTACCGCTTGAAACCTTCGATCTCTTCCCTGTTTAGCACTCCCACCAGCCGAGTCCCCTTCTACGATAAAGATCTCCCTTCTGGCTGGATCGGTCTCCTGACAATCTGCCAGTTTCCCTGGAAGAGCTCCTTCTACCAATGCACCCTTCTTCCTGGCTATCTCTCTTGCATGTCTGGCTGCCTCCCGGGCCCGGGCCGCCTCAACAACCTTTGTTACTATCTTTTTTGCTTCGCTCGGGTTTTCCTCCAGAAAGGTTCCCAGTTTATCGTTAACCAGGGCTTCGACTAATCCTTTAACCTCACTATTGCCAAGCTTCGTTTTGGTCTGGCCTTCAAACTGGGGAGATCTCAGCTTGATACTAATCACAGCCGTCAACCCTTCTCTCACGTCCTCACCGCTCAGTTTTTCCTGAAGGTTCTTGGGCAGATTGCCGGTAGATGCATAGTGATTGATGGTGCGGGTCAGGGCTGACTTGAATCCAACCACATGGGAACCGCCTTCGTGGGTGTTGATGTTGTTGGCAAAGGAAAGAATTTTTTCAGCATACGTATCATTGTACTGAATTGCCAGATCCATGAAAACGCCATCCTTTTCGGCTTCCATGTAAATAGGCTTTCTATGGCAGGGGGTTCTTCCTTTATTAAGATATTCCACAAAAGATACTATGCCGCCTTTATAATAGTATTCTTTTTTCTTGTCCGTCCGCTCATCTTCAAGCACGATTCTAAGGCCCTTGTTCAAGAATGCAAGTTCCCGTAACCGTTGAGATATGATGTCAAAACTCAAATCCACGGTTTTGAATATTTCAGGATCTGATCTAAAGTGTAATTTCGTCCCCCTCCTCTTTGTATTTCCTATAACCTCAACCTCACACGTAGTTTTCCCTTTCTCATACGACTGATAATAGACCTTTCCACCCGAGCGGATTTCTACCTCAAGAAAACTCGAAAGGGCATTGACAACAGAGACCCCCACACCATGCAGTCCACCAGATACCTTGTAGGAGTCATGGTCAAACTTTCCGCCAGAGTGAAGTTTCGTCATAACTACTTCAACTGCTGGAATTTTCTCGATCTTATGGATTCCTACCGGTATTCCCCTCCCGTTATCTTCTACTGTGACGCTATTGTCCGAATGAATCGATACCTTAATATAGTCACAATACCCCGCTAAAGCCTCATCCACACTGTTGTCCACCACTTCGTAGACGAGACGATGAAGACCTTCCACATCAACATTGCCGATATACATAGAAGGCCTTTTCCTGACCGCGGTAAGACCCTCTAAGACCTTTATCTTGTCCGCATCGTACCCGCCTGCCACGCGTTTCGAACCATTGCGGCTAGGGATTTTATCAACTTTTTCCATCATTATACTCTCATTGGCATAATTACACCCAAGAAACCTGGATCAGCCTTCCCCTCTATTATACACGGGTTAACTTCGTCCTTAAACCTTACGACCACTTCCTCACTATCCATGCTGGTCAGCGTCTCCATAAAATACCTCGGATTAAAGGCTAACTCCAGTGGTTCCCCTCTATACGATACAGAGATAATCTCTTTTGCTTCTCCTATCTCGGGGTTCGTGGTTGTTATCTCTATTTGTTCTTTATCTATCTTGAAACGAGCCCCGGAATATTTGTCAGAAGAGAGTATGGACATCCTTCTTAACATCATTAAAAAATCTTCCTTTTGCACATTCATCTCGTTCTCACATGTTTTCGGAATAACCATTTCGTAATCCGGAAATTCACCTTCAATCAACCTTACGATAAGGACCTCTTCGTTCCCCCCTGCCTCGCGCTCCGAAGCATTGCGGGCACTTTTCTTTACAACAAAATTATTCTCTTTAAATCCTATTTGAACTGATTTTCCACTTTCCAAGATTTTCAATACCTCTATAATCCCATTTTTTGGTAGGATAACACTCTCTTTTAGTCCCGCTACGCGGGATTTGTCCTCCTCAACAACAACATGATCTATCTTTGAAAGCCTGTGACCGTCCGTTGATACCATACGGATCTTGTTGACATCACCTTCTGTGATGCTCTCAAAACATATACCCGCAAGCTCAGCACGTCCTTCGTCGCCCAGCACGCTGTATATCGTCTTATTGATCATGTTTCTTAATATGCTCACATCAATCTCAAACAACTCAATGCCTGCGATATCAGGGAAGCCTGGAAAATCATCAGGATCCATGCCTACAATATTGTATTCCAGTTTCTTATCCGCTAGTTGTATCCATTTGTTCTCAATTTCCTTTATAGCAAGCATGTCACTCGGAAATGCTCTCACAATCTCGTATAGCTTCCTCGAAGGAACAGCCGTTGAACCCTCTTGGATTATATCAGCTTCATATGATGCCTTGAATGCCATTTCAAGATCAGTAGCCCGTATGGAAATCACAGATTCTCTTGCAGAAAGCAAGACACTTGAAGTAATTAGAATATTAGTTTTCTTTCCTGTGATTCCCTGTACTTTTGTTAATGCATCCAGGATAGTATCCTTTTTGATCCTAAATTCCATGAACCACCCCTTTGTTTATTATATGATTAATATGTTATAGAAAAAATATATAATAAGAATCATAAGAACCGTCTAATATGTTAATAACTAAATTAACACATTGAAATAAAAAAACAAATTTTGTCTATTTTCTGTTAACAAATTTACAAAGAAATATTCACTTAGCTTGGCTATATATCCTTTTTCATAACCTAATGAATTATCGAAAAAATATCAACATAAATATCAACATATACAAAATTGCTTCGCGATTTATAGGCGTTCACAGGTTCAGGGTTCACCCCCCGCCTGCCACTCGCCTGCCGACGCCTGAGACAGCATTCAGCTTATGTGCCGGCACCCCTGGCAATGGCGGGCAGGGTTCAGAGTTTCGGTGAACCCTGAACCTCTGAACCCGTGAACGGTTACCGCGATTTTATGTTAGGAACGAAAATAGTCTTGGATGATTTTTATCGCACAGAATTTTCCACACATAGTGCAGACGTCATTTGAGCTTGGCTTACTGCTGGAACGATATGCTCTGGCTTTGGCAGGATCGATAGAAAGGGAAATTTGCCTATTCCAGTCCAGCTTTTTGCGCGCCTTTGACATCTCCAGATCCCTCTCTATAGCACCCTTGTGTCCTCTTGCAATGTCAGCTGCGTGCGCTGCTATTCTGGTTGCCATAACCCCTTCTCTTACATCATCTCGTGATGGTAATTTCAGGTGTTCTGCGGGGGTTACGTAACACAGGAAGTCTGCTCCGGCCATTCCCGCAACTGCTCCGCCAATAGCACAGGCAATGTGATCATAGCCTGCTGCAATGTCGGTGACCAGAGGGCCGAGGACATAGAAAGGAGCACCTCTGCACAACTGCTTTTGTAAGATAACCTGAGCTTCTACTTGATCGAGGGGGATGTGACCGGGGCCTTCTATCATAACCTGAACTCCAGCGTCCCATGCCTTCTGTGCCAATTCTCCTAAAGTCAGAAGCTCATGGATTTGCGCGCGGTCTGTCGCGTCTGCCAGTGATCCTGGTCGCAGTCCATCCCCGAGGCTTAGGGTTATGTCATACTCTCTGGCAATAGAAAGGAGGCGATCAAAGTCCTCGAAAAACGGATTTTCTCTTTTATGGTAGATCATCCAGGTTGCAAGAAAGGCGCCTCCCCTACTAACGATGTCTGTTGTTCGGCCCTGGGAGCGAAGACGTTCAAGGGCATTCAAAGTGACCCCTGCATGGATCGTCATAAAATCGACACCATCAAGGGCATGCGCTTCTACTGCCTTAAAAATGAGATCTGGTGTAAGGTGAATGATTCCCCCATGGCTCTTAACAGCTTCCACGACTGCTTGATAGATCGGAACAGTTCCCACTGGAATAGAGGAGCTTTTTATTATAGCTTGGCGTACTTTTGTAATGTCTCCCCCTGTGCTCAGATCCATAATGGTGTCAGCCTTAGCCTCAATAGCTGCCTGGAGTTTTTCGAGTTCTTCCATTAGGTCAACCTGGTCTCCGGACGTGCCGATATTGGCATTGACCTTGACAGAGAGTCCTTTTCCAATGCCAACGGGCTGGATGCTATTATGTTTCTTATTTAGTGGAATAACGACCGTTCCGTCAGCCACCCTGGCACAAAGGGCTTCCGGGTCTATTGCTTCAGTCTGAGCCACCCGGTGCATTGCTTCTGTGATGACGCCTGTGCGCGCCGATTCTAACTGGGTCATAAAATTGCCTTATTTGGTTAATACCTAAAGTGATCGGTTCCAGGTTCAGGGTTCAAGGTTCAAAGGTTATAGTCTACTTTACAAGGGTTCAGGGTTCAAGGTTCAGGGTTGACAACCTTTGAACCTATGAACTTTGAACGGTGAACTTTCTTTATTGACGCATCATCCTTTTGCTAACAGCCAGTTACGGCTCTTTAACCGGGAACCGTGAACGTTGAACCGCTCAACCCAAGTTTAAAAAACATCATAGCAAATTGGTAACGGAAAATCAATTTCGGCACCACAAAAAATGAAAGACTCCGTGGCCCGCAATCTATTCTTGACTCTTAGTCGTGCATTATATATAATTAATGCCTATTGACTTAGCTGCTAAAACTCATTCGGGTGGCGGAGGGTCGACGTATGATTTCGTTGTATGTGACGGTTTGGGTGGTCACACAGGCCCGAACCAGCCGATCAAAAAGTTCTTTTTCCCAATAACGGCG
>JAFDKF010000070.1 GCA_019307135.1 Deltaproteobacteria bacterium | reverse complement strand
GCTAAATGCTTCGTGATCGCAGACGTTAACGTCGTCTTCCCATGATCAATATGCCCAATAGTGCCTACATTCACATGCGGCTTCACACGCTCAAACTTCTTCTTAGCCATCTTGCGTACCTCCCTGCCTTGTTCTTCGTCGAGCCTCTAAGTCTAACTCTTTTTTCTGGAGCCCACGACCGGGTTCGAACCGGTGAACCTCTTCCTTACCAAGGAAGCGCTCTACCTCCTGAGCTACGTGGGCTACCTTTAGTCGAGTAGTTAAATAGTCGACCTGCCCGCCATTGCCATTTGCCTGCCCGCCAGTGCCAGACACGCTAGCATGTACACTGCATGCCGTATATGGCCATGGCAGGCGGGTGCCGCAGTTACAATTACCCGGCAAACCAGGCGTTGGCAGGCGGGGTCGTCAAGTGGTTAACTGGTTAACTATTCGACCATTCAACTACTTGACCACTCGACCAATTGCAGAGCGATTTTATAATGGAGCGGGAAGCGGGGCTCGAACCCGCGACCCTCAGCTTGGAAGGCTGATGCTCTAGCCAACTGAGCTATTCCCGCGCTAAAACTGTCAATACCGCCTTTTGCCCGCATAAGGAATTCCCCAATTCCTCTCCACCATAGGCGGACCTGAATTCCGGCTTGTCAAGCTTGGGTTGAGGTTATGACTCCTCGGCAAAACACAGTAAGGTGAATGCAGAAAGCGCATGTAGTCCGCACGATGCAGGGTGAATACCTGGCAATCTCCTACACACTACTTACCATGGGGCTTGGTGGAGGGGGGAGGATTCGAACCTCCGAAGGCATCGCCGACAGATTTACAGTCTGTTCCCTTTGGCCGCTCGGGAACCCCTCCACTTTGATTGCGGAATGCAGATTGCGGATCGTGGAATGACAAACAATTACCCCCAACGGGATACGCCACACCAAAATCCGAAGTCCGAAGCCCGAAACTAATAATGGAGCCAGCGGAGGGACTCGAACCCCCGGCCGACTGATTACAAATCAGCAGCTCTACCAACTGAGCTACGCTGGCCGCTGCAAGGTGCGAAAAAATAAGATCGTCAAAAGGCGTAGACGATCTTCCCTGAAAAAACCGCTTCCACAACTGTGGAATAATGTTAAAACTATTTTATTTAATATCATCCAATTACAATAGCAAGTCCCATTTACGATGAAAAGCCCGGCTTTTCCACCAGAAATCCCCTTTCAGGGTCTTTTTCTTCGATTTTCTTTAAAGTTCTTTTAATAGCTCTGCTATTCTTCATAAAATCGCTACGCGATTTTATATAGCGCGGCTACGCTATACTCTCAAAAAAACCCTTGACTTAGGTTCTTTACGCTGTTAACGTGCTTGAAACCACAATATGTAGAAGAATGATGCAACCATCACACAATATGCTGTTATTCCCACTCAATTTGTACACTTCAAATTGTTCCATTCTGAACATCAATACTGCTAATTTCCTTGATCTGTTGGTTTCGGAAAGTCTTTGACAATGTCAATTTTATGCCAATACAGGGGACATTAGCCTATGAAGCACAAGAATATTCCATTGAATGAACGTATCATCTTTGCCCTGGACGTAGACTCCAAGGAAAAAGCAGAAAAATGGGTTGATCTTTTAGGAAATCACATAAATTTCTACAAGGTTGGCATGCAATTGTTCATGGCAGGGTGGTTTCCCGCTATTGAAATGATTACAAAACGTGGCCACAAGGTCATGGTTGATCTCAAAATTTTTGGAGCGGAGACGTCGTAGGGGCGGCTTTACGCCGCCCGCCAAATCGATTCGGGCGAGGTAAACTCGCCCCTACGGGAAGCCGCCGATCAGAATTAGCTCATTCGGAAGGGCTCAGGAATTACCTTAACCGCACAGGTCGAAATTTTTGATGTTCCAGAAACAGTCAAATTGGCACTTAGACAGTTAAGAGATAAAAATATCACGTTTGCCACTGTGCATGGGAATGACCCAATCCTTCGAGCAGCAGTTGCTGAAAAAAACGGGGTTAAGATTCTTTCCGTCACCGTATTGACCAGCTTTGGCGAAGAAGATATGAGGGAAATGGGCTTTTCCGGTACAATTGAAGATTTGGTTTATGTTCGAGCCAAACGTGCTTTGGAAATTGGGTGTGACGGCGTTATTTCTTCCGGTCTTGAAGCGCTTCGCCTAAGAGACGCTTTGGGTGACAACTTTCTCATAGTGACTCCCGGTATCAGGCCAGGCAAGAACATTGAAATCCCCGAAGACGATCAAAGACGGATTGTGACGGCTCAAGATGCCATAATAAATGGCGCTGATTATGTGGTTGTTGGTCGCCCTATCAGCAGAGCACAGGATCCTATTGCTGTGGTAGAATCCATGCAAACTGAAATCCAAAAAGGCTTGGCTTCATAATTCCTTTCTTTTTGTCCCTCCCTCATTTCCAATAAACGCAATGTTGAATTCAACCCAAAAAGCCTTCTTATACCAACCCCTCACTACAAACAATCTTCGGAATCGGATGGCCCTCAAATAGTGCACTTCGGCGATCCAGCCATTCCCGCATGTTGTGCTGGTGGTAAATGATGTTAGTAAATAATCGATCAGAGAGGTTTTCAATGTATCTGTTCGGCCTACGTGACGGAATATTGCGCTTTTATCATGGGAAACGGGCCATTACAACTCGAAATTCCCGCGTTTCACTTTAGATTCCGCAATAGATTCCGCAATCCCCAATCCGCAATCCAAAATCGGTACGCCGTCTCTGTCATAGTTGTCGTATCATAATGTGGGTCAAATCGGGCCTTTGGACTTTACTTTGGTCTTCGTTCCTGATAAAAAATCGCCCTAAATCATTGAGAAACAGGGCAATTTAATCCTTCACCCACGACCGGTAAAAGAGGACCGCATGCGGGGTGATCAGTTAGCCAGCCAATAGCGAATTTTGCGGGCCATCAAGTCCCTAAAGCATGGTGCCACTGTGGTCGAGTTTGCGACAAAAGAAGGCTGCCAGAAACTTGGAACTCCAAACCCGAAACTGGTCGAATGACCATGGAGGTCGGGGGACTTGTCGAGGTCATGAGCTAGGTCATGGGGTTCGGCAGACACGCTGAGATGATGGAACCGGCGCATCTCCGCCAAGCGATGACACAAGGGCAAAGAGGCGAAAGGTCCTTGAGAGAGGGGGGCGTTTCAACTTTGAGATCCGGAGGTTTCTTATAGCGACGTTTTTGGTGCCAAAAATGACGATATTGGGGCTGAAAACAACTACTTTCGGATCACTAATCCAGATATTTCAATATGATAGCTTGGCCCGACCCCAAAGAACCTACCATCTGTCGCAAGAGGCCCGTGCAGGTCTTTCCGAATTTCGCATTCCACGGGAATTCGGTCAGAAACTGTTTGAATTTCAAAAGGCAGCCGTCAAAATTGCCGCTCACCACATCAATAAAGTTTATATACTCTGTTGATTCTGTCAAAACCAGTAATTGATCTATGAGACCAAACCTTTATATTGTAGCCGGTCCTAATGGTGCCGGCAAAACAACGTTTGCAAGAGAGTTCCTTCCCAATTATGCCGAATGCTTGGAGTTTGTGAATGCCGATCTTATTGCAGGCGGGCTTTCACCCTTTTATCCGGAGAGGGCCGCCATTCGTGCCGGGAGGCTCATGCTGGAACAGATCCGTTTATTGGCCAGTCAGGACCGCGATTTTGGCTTTGAAACCACTCTATCCGGCAAAACCTATGTGCGTCTTTTGACTAATCTAAAAGCTCAAGGATACCGAATTCACCTTTATTTTCTATGGATCAAGAATGTTGATATCGCCATTGAACGCATAGCTGATCGTGTACGAAGGGGCGGACACAGTGTCCGCAAGAAGTTGTTCGCCGCCGTTTTCATAGGGGGTTACCCAACCTCTTCAATCTTTATCGACCATTACTGAATTTTTGGATAATATTTGATAATTCAACCGAAACACCTTCCATAATCGCTTACGAAGAACTGGGGAGGCAGGAAATCATTGCCCCTGATTTATTTGCCAAATTGTCTGAAAATATGGTGAGGCCATGAAAAAAGAAGAAATAAATAAGAATCTGCTTGAGATGTCAATGGCGTCTCGTGCTGAAGAGGCATTGAAAAAGGCTGTAGCCGAGACGATTGCTGATCACAAGCGCACCGGAGATCCAATCGTGGTCTGGCGAGATGGCAAGGTGGTTAAGATCCCTGCTGAGCAGATTGAAATTCGTGAGCCAGGGGCCAAATATAAGGCATTGGATACAAAGGGCAAATAGCTTATGCCTAGAGCGTGGCTAAAGAGATGCTCGAAGGCCAGTGCTTTTCTGTCCGATCGTCTCTGTCCCGATCGGGCAAAAGAAAGTCTCACTCTGCGCTCTTTGCGTCTGCGGTGCGCAATGTCTGTGCTTGTCTGCGTGGGTCTTTAGTGTATAAAGATTCATAGAGTTATTTACTTATTTATGAACGTCCCGGTTGTCGGTTATTATCTTCCAAATGGGGCGTGCAGTCTCCCCACTGAATTTATGTGCGTTTATTGGGTTAAGGAACAGGGCAAGTCCAGTGGGCATAATGGGATAGGCACTTAGTTGATGTACAATGAAGATGAACAAACAAGAATACCTTAGCGCATGATGGAAGGAATGTTTTAAGATGAGGACGCTTTCTACTTTGTCGGGAAATCGGTTTCAGTACAAGATACATCCCGATGGAGAATTGATAGTATATGTTTCTGACCGAGAGGGTAAACCGCAAAACAAGAGTGCAATTGTTATAACGCCTTATACAATCAACTTAGTAAAAGACGTTATCAGGAATCGCTTGGAAATTGCCATGGGAGCCTCCCGAGACAATTCACCACCAGGATCTCTTGGTGCCTTGATCAAAGGAGAGAAGCAATCTCCCCAACAACTAAGCTACCTGATTCCCATATTGATTGAGGTTGACGAATGCGAAGCGCGTCGTGAGAGGCGAGCTTTCATGATAAAGCACATTGATGAACGCTGATATTTTGACCCAGGTTCATTGTCTCGCTACCGGCTGGCCCACTCCCCGAGCTATTAGATTATCGTGACATAGAATAATGAGCACCCCGTATCACGCCCGATATTTTGCGCATGAACTCACCCGCCAAGGCGGAGATGGCGTAGAGCGTCTATCCCGGTCCCTATTCGATGCTTGCGTTGATTTGAACCCCCACCAGATCGAAGCTGCCCTTTTCGCCCTTCGTTCCCCTGTAACAAAGGGGGTTCTATTCGCGGATGAGGTTGGTCTTGGGAAGACTATTGAGGCTGGGCTTGCCATCTGCCAGAGCTGGGCGGAACGTCGCAGGCGAATTCTTGTTATTTGCCCGGCATCACTCCGGAAACAATGGGCACTGGAATTGGAAGAGAAGTTCCACCTGCCTTGCATTGTACTGGATGCAAAAACGTATCGGGAATCTCAGAAAGGCGGCAATCCGAATCCCTTCCTTGTAGAAGGGATCGTGATCTGCTCAATACACTTTGCCAGCAGGCGAGCCTCGGAAGTTCGCGCCATTCAGTGGAACCTGGCCGTGATTGACGAAGCGCACAAGTTGCGGAACGCTTACCGCCAGAGCAACCGGATGGGCCAGAACATTCGCTGGGCACTCGAAGACCGTCGCAAGATTCTGGTTACGGCCACTCCGCTTCAGAATTCCATGCTGGAGCTTTACGGACTTTCCACCATCATTGATGAGCGTATATTCGGTGACTTGCCGTCGTATCGGACACAATACGTAAATGCCGGTGGCGACCTTGATGGCTTGCGTGAACGCCTGAAGGTCTTCTGTACGCGCACATTGCGCAGTCACGTTTTGGAGTATATCCAATACACTGAACGAAGACTGATCACCCGGCCGTTCCAGCCCACGGAGCAGGAGCACAAACTCTATGAAGCGGTATCGGATTTCCTTAAACGGGATGACACTTACGCTCTGCCTTATCAGCAACGGCATTTGACCGCCCTCATTGTCCGCAAGCTTCTTGCTTCATCATCGCAGGCTGTAGCCGGGACATTGGAGGTGATGCGGGACCGCCTCATTGCTCTCAAAGAGGAGGCTAAAGCACAAACCAACTTAGCGGAGCGTATTATTGAAGATGAAGAGATTGAAGACGACCTTCTCGATGAGCTTCTCGGTACCGACGATAATCAGTCAGAATCTATTGTGGAGAGACACGAAGATGTCCTGATTGACAAGCAGAAACTGGGCACCGAGATTGATGAACTGAACCGCTATATTAAGTGGGCTCGCAGCATCGGCGTGGATACTAAAACCAGATCCCTTATCAAGGCGCTTGAGATCGGCTTCGCAGAAATGGAAAAGATTGATGCTGCCCAGAAAGCTGTTGTGTTCACTGAATCACGCCGCACACAGCAATTCTTGCATGACTTTTTGGAATCGAACGGGTACGCTGGCCGCGTGATTACGTTTAATGGAACCAATAGGGAACCTGAATCAAGGCGCATTTATGAGAAATGGCTTGAGGCGAACCAGAGCACAGGACGCACTTCCGGCTCCCGGGCCATTGACATGCGTACTGCAATAATTGAGTACTTTCGGGACAATACCTGCGTACTCATTGCTACCGAGGCTGCCGCTGAAGGGATCAATCTCCAGTTTTGTTCGCTCGTAGTCAATTTCGACATGCCTTGGAATCCGCAGCGCATTGAACAGCGAATCGGCCGTTGTCATCGCTATGGCCAGAAGCACGATGTCGTTGTCGTCAACTTTCTGAATGAGCGGAACGAAGCCGACCGCCGCGTATATGAACTCTTGAATGAGAAGTTCAACCTCTTTACGGGGCTTTTCGGGGCTTCAGATGAGGTGCTTGGCAGTATCGAGTCCGGTGTTGACTTCGAAAGGCGTATTCTTGATATTTATCAGCAATGTAGAACCCCGGATGAGATTCAGGCAGCGTTCAAAGCCTTACAGAAAGAACTGGACGATACGATAAGGTCGCGGATTAAGGATACTCGCAAGATTCTTTTGGAGCATTTCGACGAGGATGTGCATGCTCGACTAAGAGTCAACCTGAGCGGGGCACGCGAGCAACTGGACCGCATCGGAAGCATGTTCTGGACTTTAACGAGGTTCATTCTCGACGGAAAGGCGCGGTTTGACGATCAAGAGCTTTCTTTCCACTTGAACGATGCGCCGGTATCCGGGGTTAAGACCGGCACTTATCACCTCATTTCTAAGGAACGCCCCAATATTTCCGGCGAATTCCTATACCGATTGTCACATCCGCTTGGCGAGTACGTTACTGACAATGGCAAAAATTATCCCTCGCCGGTCGCCAAAGTGAACTTCGATATTTCGGGTCATCCGACAAAAATTTCTGTTGTGGAAAATATCAAGGATAGATCCGGCTGGCTGATACTCCAGCGTCTCGTTATAGACTCTTTTGAGCGAGAAGAATATCTGCTCTTCTCTGCTTTCGACGATTCCGGGAGGGCTCTGGGCCAGGAAACCAGCCAAAAGTTGTTTCATTGCCATGGGAAGAAAGTTGAGGAGCTTTCCCTGCCGGAGACGGTCAAGAACCGCCTGGCTGCCGAGGCTGATCGCCATGCCAAGGCGACAACTAATAAATCGCTGGAACGCAATAGCCAGTATTTCAACGAAGCGCGTGATCAACTGGAAAAATGGGCGGATGACATGGTCATAGCCGCCGAAAAAGAACTACGTGACACGAAGGAACAGATCAAGTCCCTCAACCGTCAGGCCCGTCAGGCGACCACCGTTGGAGAGCAGCGTGATTTGCAGGCAAGAATTCGTGCTTCGGAAAAGAAAAAACGCCGTCAGCGCCAACAGATCTTCGACGTTGAAGACGAAATCGCAGAAAAACGCGACCAGTTGATCGACGCACTTGAAAAGCGTATGCAGCAACGCACCTCTACAGACCACATATTCACCATTCGGTGGACTGTAATGTAAAAAGGGACAAGAGAAATGAAAGCAATTGATAAACTGAAATCAAAGCTCGCTGAGCTATTTCAGCTCGATCAGGCCGACCTGGACTTCGGCATTTATCGCATCATGAATGCCAAGAGGGGAGAGATCACCCATTTCCTGGAACAAGACCTTCTTCCCCAGGTCAAACAGGCGTTTAAGGAATACAAGCCGAGCGACAAGGCTGAAATTCAAAAGGAATTAGACAAAGTCATAGAAGGCGTCAAGGCCGCTGGTATGGACCCGGAGCAATCGCCCAAGGTCAAGGAACTGCGAGCACGTCTGAACGAGGATGCCGTCGATCTGACGGCCCTTGAAAACGAGGTCTACTCGCGGCTCTACGACTTCTTCAGTCGTTACTACGATGGTGGCGATTTCATTTCATTGCGCCGCTACAAAAAAGACGTCTATGCCATTCCGTACGAAGGCGAGGAGGTCAAGCTCCATTGGGCCAATGCCGACCAGTACTACATCAAGACCACGGAATATTTTCATGATTACGCCTTTAAAGTTGGCGGAAACAAACTGGTGCGCTTCAAAATCATTGAGGCAGACACAGAAAAGGACAACAGAAAGGCGGCAAACGGCAACGACCGGCGTTTTTTCTTACACGACGATAACCCCGTGGCAGAGGAAAAAGGCGAACTTGTCATCCGCTTTGAATACCGGCCTGACCCACAGAAGCGCAAGCAGGAGGCGCTTAATGCCGAAACCATTCACAGGCTTTTCGCTGATTTAAACACCAGGGGACTGGCCGAGTGGCTTTATGCTCTTTCGATAAAAGCCCCGACGGAAAAGAATCCAGACCGCACAGTTCTGGAAAAGCATCTCACAGACTACACCAAACGCAACACATTTGACTACTTCATCCACAAGGACCTTGGCGGATTCCTGCGGCGCGAACTTGACTTTTTTATCAAGAACGAAGTTATGCATCTTGACGACGTGGAAAACGAGTCCGTGCCAAGGGTGGAGCAGTATCTGTCGAAGATCCGGGTCATCCGCAAGATAGCTCACAAAATCATCGATTTCCTGGCGCAGATCGAGGACTTCCAGAAAAAGCTCTGGCTCAAAAAGAAATTCGTGGTGGAGACGAACTACTGTGTGACGCTCGACCGCGTGCCGGAGGAGCTTTATTCACAAATCGCTGCCAATGAAGCGCAGCGGGAGGAATGGGTGCGTCTGTTTGCTATTGACGAAATTAAAAAGGACCTGGCCGGAGCGGTCGATTACTCGGAGCCGCTGACTGTCGAGTTCCTGAAGGCGAACAACAAGCTGGTGCTGGATACCCAATTTTTTGACGAGGCATTCAAAGCCCGCCTGATCGCCTCCATCGAAAACCTCGATGAGCAGTGCGATGGTCTACTGATTCATTCGGAGAATTTCCAGGCACTGAATTTGTTGCAGGAGCGGTATTGGGAGCAGGTAAAGTGTATTTATATCGATCCACCGTACAACACAGATGCCAGTCCAATAATGTACAAAAACGAATACCGTTGCTCCTCTTGGGTGTGTTTAATGGACGATAGATTGAGGAGCTCTATTCCATTACTTGCAAAGGATGGTATTCTTACTGCGACAGTTGATGACTTCCAGCAGAAGGAATTACATTCCCTAATAATAAACGCATTTGGGAAATCAAATTTTTTGGGCACTGTTGTTATCCGAAACAATCCGTCTGGAAGGCCAGCTCAAACAGGTTTTTCAATATCTCATGAGTATGCAATTTTTGCTGCTGTAAGTAGTCAATCCTCCATCGGAAAACTTGATCGTACTGAAAAACAAAATAAAAGATACAATCAATTAGACGAACACGGCCAATTTATGTGGGAGCTTTTACGTAAGAGGGGGTCTGATTCCGAAAGGAAGGACAGTCCTAAATTGTACTACCCACTTTATATTAGTTCAAAATCTATTAGAGTTCCAGAAATGGAATGGGATCAAGACAAGAGGACTTGGATTGTCAAAGAAGAAGCTAAGGAAGATGAAATTGAAGCTTATCCTGTAGATGAGAATGATGTTGAGCGACGCTGGCGTTGGGGCGTAGAAAATACCAAAAGCAATTGTTCGCAGTTAAAAGCAGAGAAGAATGGAGAAGGAGCCTACACTATATATTACAAATATCGGCCTCCGCAGGGGACACTACCAACAACAAACTGGATCGATTCAAAGTATTCAGCCACCGAACATGGAACAGGTTTATTAAAAACTTTTTTTAAAGAATACGATCCATTCTCTTTCCCCAAATCAGTCTATGCAGTAGAGGATTGCATAAAAATCTCAGGGATAGATAGGCCTTATTCAATATGTTTAGACTACTTCGCCGGTTCCGGCACCACTGGTCATGCTGTTGTAAATCTGAACAGGGCAGACGGTGGAAAGCGCAAGTACATCCTCGTCGAGATGGGCGACTACTTCGACACTGTTCTCGTCCCACGTATCAAAAAAGTAGTCTACTCAAAAGACTGGAAGGACGGCAAACCCGTTTCCCGCGAGGGCGTGAGCCACATGTTCAAGTACATTTCTCTCGAATCCTACGAGGACACGCTGGCGAACCTGGAACTAAAGCGCACTGATGCTCAACAGAAGCTTCTCGATCTATCCGATTCCTTCCGCGAATCCTACATGCTCAAATACATGCTCGACACCGAGTCCATGGACAGCCAGTCGCTTTTAAATATTGATGCCTTTGAAGATCCGTTCAACTACAAGCTGCTTGTTGGCACAGGCAGCGTTGGCGAAACAAAGGCCGTCAATGTTGACCTTGTGGAAACGTTTAACTGGCTGTTGGGACTTCGTGTGCGTCACATGGATCATATTCGTGGATTTCGCGTGGTCGAAGGCATGAGCCCCGATGATGAGAAAGTGCTTATCATTTGGCGCAACATCAAGGAAAAGTCGAACGAAGACCTGGAAGATTTTTTCAGGAAGCGGCAGTACAACACAATGGATATGGAATTCGACGTGATCTACGTGAATGGCGACAATAACCTGATGAATCTTCCCATGGCGGGTGCGAATGGTGACGTGGAACCGCGCTATAAGGTGCGCCTGATCGAAGAAGATTTCAAGCGCCTGATGTTTGACGTAAAGGACGTGTAAGGAGGCGGCCATGGCAAATCGAGGTGGACGTGGCCGCGCCAAAACGGCCAAAAACAAGACCAAATTCGAGCATCGTCTAATACTGGCCAACTGGCTGCTCGATCTCTTTGAAGTCGCAACCTTTGAAAACCTGGCCAAGCACATGCGTGATCCTGCATTCGAGGGCTTCAACGAGGACAACGTCTCTCGTTTCCACCAGTGCCTGAAGCTGCTCTTTGATCGGCCGGAGTTGCCGCATGATTTACTTCTGGCGTATGACGAGAACATAGTCCGGCATTGGAGAGCTATAACGGAAAAGCGGAATGCTCAGGGGCACAACCTGTACCCCAAATACTTTCAATACCTTTGCCTTCTTTTCACTGAGATCTATCTGGACCGCTACTTCCGTAAGCCCGAGAAGCTTCTGGAGGATCTGAATTCTTATAGAGTTCGCTTCAATGCGGGCGAAACCTTACAGCAGAAGATGCTCGGCAACCTTTTCGCCACCGGCTTGTCAAAAAATGCCCAAATAGCGCCCTACACAAAAGATGACCTCAAGAAGCTGGCTTTCTGGAGTGCGACCGGTTCAGGAAAGACGCTACTGATGCACGTCAATATCCTGCAGTACCGGCACTATGTTTGCCAAGGAAGCTGCATCGCTATTTGCCGGACAGCAGATTGAGATTCTCGACATCCATAAACTCAAGGAGACTTCCGGAGACAAAACCGTAGCCATTGACGCCTTTGAAGGAAACAACCTTGTCCTGGTTGATGAAGGGCACCGAGGCACAAGCGGTGCGGAAGTCGGTCACTGGATGCGAATGCGCGGCCAGCTCTGTGAGAAAGGGTTTTCCTTTGAATACTCAGCTACTTTCGGTCAGGCCATGAAGGCCAGCGGCAATAAGGACATGGCGCATGAATATGCGAAATGCATTCTCTTTGACTACTCGTATAAGTACTTTTACGGCGACGGTTATGGAAAAGAGTACCGAATCTTGAATCTTGAGGACGATTCCAACGAGGACCATCGACGCCGATATTTAACCGCTTGTCTTCTTGCTTTTTATCAGCAGAGGAAGCTTTTCCATGAGAAGAAAAGCGAACTTCGCCGATTCCTGGTCGAAAAACCGCTCTGGATTTTCGTGGGCGGAAGCGTCACCAAGAAGCCCAGGAAAAAAGACGTATCGGACGTTGTGGACATACTCCTGTTTCTTGCCGGTTTCGCGAAGAATCGCGAGGAAAGCGTGCGGTATCTTGAAATGCTCCTGAGTGGGCATTCAGGACTTCACGATTCAAATGGCCGTGAGCTTTTTGCCGGAGCGTTCACCTATCTCGGCCAGAAAGGACTCTCAGGACAAGATGCCTTTAATGATATCTTGCAGGTACTCTTCAACGCTAAAGTCTCAGGGGCGCTTCACGTCCGTCAACTCAAAGGAAGCAGTGAATCAGAAGGCGAAGTGGCGCTTCGCCTTGGCGAGGAAAACGATCCTTTCGGTGTAATCAACGTTGGTGATCCTTCCGGGCTGTGCAAGCTGTGCGCGGAACATCCCCAAGATCTGGTTGTTTCAGACAGCGAATTTTCCGAGTCCCTGTTCCGGCAGCTAAACGAAGCAGACTCTCGTATTAACGTCCTTATAGGCTCGAAGAAATTCTCTGAAGGCTGGAGTAGCTGGCGCGTAAGCACCATGGGACTGATGAATATCGGTAAAAAGGAAGGTTCGCAGATCATACAACTCTTTGGCCGAGGTGTTCGCTTGAAAGGGTTGGACTTTTGCCTGAAACGTAGCCATCGGATTGTCGGTCTGCAAGCGCCGAAGGATATCGAGCGTCTGGAAACGTTGAATGTCTTTGGCGTTCACGCCGACTACATGAAGCAGTTTAAAGAATATCTGGAAGATGAGGGCCTGCCTGCTAACGAGGATCGTATAGAGTTTGTCTTGCCAGTGGTCAAGAACCTCGGCAAGAAGGATCTTAAAACGATCCGGCTCAAGGAAGGTGTTGATTTCAAGAAGCAGGGGCCAAGGCCCACGCTCGGCCTTCCCGATGAGCACCTCATGAAAAACCGGATCGTTCTTGATTGGTACCCCAAGATCCAGGCGATGGCCAGTTCTCGCGGCCAAGGGCCGCTTCAAGTAACCAAACCGGATGAGGGGCATTTCACGGAAAAACACCTGGCGTTTCTCGATATCAATGAGATCTATTTTGGCTTACAACGTTTCAAGAACGAGAGGGCCTGGTACAACCTGAACCTCGCCAAAAATGAGGTGCTGCGTCTCCTGGCGGATTCAAGGTGGTATGTGCTTTATATTCCCAAGGAAGAAATGGAGGTCCGCTCCTTTTCCCAGGTACGCCAATGGCAGGAGATCGCAGCAACCCTGCTACGCAAATACTGCGACCGGTTCTACAAGGTCCGCAAAGCCGAATATGAGAAAGACCACCTGGAGTACCGTGCTCTCCGGGAGGATGATGGGAACTTCATCGAGGACTACCTCTTCCTAATTGACCAGTCGCGGAAGGACATTGCTACAAAGCTGGAGGAGATAAAGGAGATTATTCAGAGCGGCGAACTGCGCAACGTCGAATTCCAGGGACTTTCCTCGATCATGTTCGGCCAGCACCTCTATCAGCCCTTGATCTATGTGAATAACGACTTGATCGAAGTGAAGCCGGTTCCGCTGAACGATGGCGAACGCGATTTTGTATTTGACCTCCAGGCATTTTGCACTGAAAGCAAGGGCTTCTTCAGCGGAAAGGAGTTGTATCTGCTTAGGAACATGACACGTGGCCGCGGTATTGGCTTCCTCGAGGCAGGCAATTTCTACCCCGATTTTATCTTATGGCTGCTCGTGGGTGACAGGCAGTTTGTCAACTTTGTCGACCCAAAAGGCTTAAGGAATTTAAAAGGTGCTGATGACCCCAAGATCGCATTTTACAAAACCATCAAGACAATCGAGAAGGACCTTCGGGCACAGGACGAAACGATAACTCTTAACTCGTTTATTATCTCCAACACGCGTATGCCTGAAGTGTCATGGTGGCATGGCGGCATGACCAAGGAACAGTTTGAAGAGTGTCACGTACTTTTTCAGCAGGAGGACAAGACAACCTACATCGGAAATATGCTGAGGATGGCAATAACATGAAAAATACACAAGACAGTGAGGTCTACCTTCTTGAGATGCGCCGATTAAAACCGGAAAAGTGATGGGAATGCGAAAGTTCGAAGGAAGTGTTCATGGGTGGTAGATTTCGAGAATATGGCGGTGCCAAGCGCAAGGCCCAGACCCGCAAAACCGGCTTGAGAGAAAAAGATACGTTTAAGAATTATGCACGTTCTGCACGAACGTATCTTCTTATTTGCAATGTTCATTCTATATCTATAATTGGTGATACGATTTCATAAATGAACTAAAAAATTGAGAATAGATTATTTCTATGTATCAAACAGACCACGGACTTTTTGATGGTGATTCTTGGGAAAGACTTTGCCAAGTCTGTTTTCGCCTGAAATATTCGGAAGAAGGTTATCAACCAATCGAGGCATCTCCCGGCGATTTCGGTATAGAGGGTTTCACTCGCACTGGCCGGGCATTCCAGTGTTATTGTCCTGAGTACAATTATGCCGCTGATGAGTTGTATAAAAAACTGCGTAAAAAAGTAACTACCGATTTAAGAAAACTGATAACATACGAAAAGGAACTCAAAAAATACCTTGGCAAAGTGAAAATTAAGGAATGGATATTGGTAACCCCTCACTCAAGAAAAAAGGACCTTGTTAGGCACTGTAATTCCAAAGCGGAGGAATACAGAAAAAAAGCCCTTTCTCACTTGCATAAAGACTTCGACGTTATGTTTATGGACATTGACTTCTTCGCTAAGGAATTACCTATAGCTTTGGGGCAAGTTGATATTCAGGTACAATTAACGTGCACGATACAGCCTTCTGCTGCTGATGTTGCAAATTGGGGAAGCACCCAGAGCTCACTTGAATCTAATGCTCAAAGAAAGCACCGTGCCCGTTTCAATCCCGAGCCGGGTGATATTGAAGAAAGGGTTGGCAAGTTAACAACGAAAACCATTTTCAACTACTTGGAAGGCAATGAAAAGTTACGTTCCTGGGAAGAACTTTACCAAGACCGATATGAACGATTCCAGAAGGTCACGTCCCACTTTGAGAGAAGAGTTGAAGAGAAATGTCTTATTCCTGTGTCAAACAACGATAAGTTATTAAATGAAATTAGACAAGAGTTGACTAATCGATTAAAAACCGAGTTCCCAGAGTTGGATATATTGACGATTGAAGACCTATCTGAACACGCTATTTCGAAATGGATACTTGAGTGTCCAATTGATTTCACGTGATAAATAAATATGATTACGTTTAGGAAAAAACCTATAGCAGTATCACCTGAATACCGGCCCATGTATCGTGTTTGCCAAATTGTGATGGTTCTTGGAATGGCTTCAATCAAGAAAACGGCATCCTTGTTAAAGCTTCATTTCTTCTCATGGGCAATGAGGTCTGAAAAAAACATGGCGGAAGCAATCAAGTTTTCCAAACAAACAAGATCTGAATTCGTGGCTGTTAAAATATGGAATGTAGAGCCTTCGCTAAATCGAGCCCTCGCCTATGCGATAGCTGAGGGGATAATAGAGCTTAATGGGGGTAGATACCATCTTGCAAGCAAAGGCGAGAACCTTTTACGGGTTATTCTGGAGGATGAACAGCTGTTAATCTCTGAAAAGAAGTTCCTTAACACAGTGAAAAAGAAAATATCAGAGGCTCACTTACAGCGACTATCAAAGTGGTGGGAGAATAAAGATGCTTAGACTCAAAAAGTTACAAATAGACGTTAATACAACAAATGGTCTTTTCAAATGTGACGTGCCTTTCACAGACGGTCTAAATATCATTCGTGGTGATAACACAACCGGGAAGAGCACCTGTTTAGAGGCAGTGCTTTATTGCCTCGGAATGGAGGAACTGCTTGGTGGCCGTAACGAAAAAACCATGCAGTCAGTATTGAAAACTGAACTTCAATATGGCGATGGGAAAAAATACCTTGTAGTTGAATCAATGTTGACTTTGGAAGTCTCCAATGGTGCAAAATCAATAGCGCTACGCCGAGCTGTAAAAAGTAGTTACAGAGATTCGCGATTAGTTGAGATTATCGATGGTCCAGCCTTAACTTCACCTAGTAACACATACTCCTCTCAGTTTGCCTATTTGCATGACCCTGGTGCAGCCACAGACGCGGATTTTGGATTTCATGCATATCTAGAGGAATTTCTTGGCCTTCAATTGCCCATAGTAGAGCATTTCTCGGGCAGCGAAACGAAGCTCTATTTGCAAACGCTTTTTCCGACTTTCTTCATCGAACAAAAAAGTGGATGGGCTGATTTCTTAGCAACTATACCCCGATTTGGGATACGAAACGTTAAAAGCAGATCTATTGAATTTATCCTCAATATGGATGTTATTGAAAATTGCAGAAAACGTCAAACCATTGCTCAAAAAAAGGCCGAACTCTTAGGTAGGTGGCGAAGCTGCTATGATGCGGCTGTCCGAACTGCGCGTAGTTGTGGTGGTCTGTTGGCTGGTTTTGGGCGGAAGCCAACCACTTTTCTTAATGCTGATGAAATATATATTCATATCATTAAAGAAGAGAAAGAAATCCCGCTTGGAGACTATGTTTCAGAGCTGCATGATGAACTACGCAAAATTGAGAAAATCCCAATTCCGACAGTTGGCAATTCTGTTGAGAAAGCTGGTTCGGAGCTTAATTCAGTATTAGAGGAGTTAAACACAAAAAGTCTTCGTCATGACCAACTGCTAGCAGAGGTAGGTGACGCTGTAAGCAAATTGGCCAATCTTAACAAACAGCTCAAAGATATAGAATCGGATTTACGAAAAAACAAGAGTGCAATAAAGGTTCAAGACTATGGGGCACAGCTTAAGCTGAACATCGCGGAGCAAGCTTGTCCAACCTGCCAACAGTCGATCAAGGATTTCCTGTTGCCCCAAGATATTGAGCAGGAACCTTTGAGGATAGACCAAAACGTTAGTTTCCTCGAAGAACAGAGAAAGATGGTCATTACCTATATTGCTGGCCAGAAAAATACAATAGAAAATAAACAACGTCTTCTGAATGCCATTCGAAACGAGATTCATGGCATCCGTAAGCGAAGTAGACTCCTAAGGAAGGAACTTGTTTCCGATGAGCGCCAGCCTTCTGAAGCAGAAATAGAGAAAAAAGTCAATCTACGGCAGCAAATTGCTGAATTAACTCATGCCGACGAGTTGCTCTCAGAAGAACTTATAGAACTCACGGAATTATCACGACAATGGAAGGAAGTATTAGAAGAGGAAGCAAAGCTCCCTAAAAATTACTTTTCTGAACTTGACAGCACTAAACTCTCCGAATTGGAGGAGGAATTTAAGGCCCTTCTTTCAAAGTTTGGGTATAGAAGCAAAAGTCAAGATTACGTGTCGATTTCAAGGGATACTTATCTACCCTCTGTAGAGCCCTTGAACGTTAAAACTGGTACTCATGACTACAACATACGATTTGATTCCTCTGCAAGTGATTTCATTAGGTCCATTTGGGCTTTTACCTGTGCTCTATTCAAAGTTTCTAAATCTCAGGTTGGTAACCATCCGTATCTACTTGTTTTTGATGAACCTGCACAGCACTCAATGGCAAATGTAAGTATAGCTGCTTTTTTAGAGGAACTTGAAACATATATAGATGCTCAAGTCATTGTTGCGGCCTCTTTCAATAACAGTGAATCGGACTTCAAGGAGATTACAGCAGGAAGGAATTTCACATTATATAAAATAGACAAGAATCTATTAGCCCCGTAGGTATTGATTAATCCAAGGGGGAAAGGCGAGTTTGGGGGAAGTTTGGGGACGCCCTACATTTTCAGTTTCTAAGCAATCCTTTTAGAGCCGGTTCATAAGGCATAAGAACGAAGATAGATGAAGATTGTGAGGAATTGAGCGTTGTAGCGGACCAATGGAACCTCAAACTGAAACCTGCAAAACTGACGGGCATCTCCTTGGACACACAAAAACACATTACCGTTGAGATTGGCTCGGGAATTGAATGAGGAAAACACTCAATATTTTGGATGAAACTTCAGCAACAAAAGGAGGAAAGGATGGCAAAGAATAATTTCAGACCGCAAAAATTTTATGATTACGAGATCGTGGACTACAAGAACAGGGTCGTTGGTCAAATCAGAATCAAGCCTAGCGGCATACTTTGGTCGCCCAGAGGCACCCATAATTGGCTTGGAATTAGCTTGACAAAGTTCGATGAGTTCATGAAAGAACACGGTAGAAAGCAAAAAAAATAGAGTTTAGGGAGACAAGGAAAAAAACAGAAGACGAGAGGGTCGCATCTTAAACAGAAGACGAGAGACAAGACGAGAGGGTCGCATCTTAGTTTTACAGTTTCTAAGTAATCCTTTTAGAGCCGGTTCATGATGGCAAGGGAAAAACTGGGGTCAGCCCTTGACTTAGGACAAAACCCAAACCATCCCGCAACTTACTGTTTTGGCTCTGACCACAAAGCTGATTTGTCCAATGTCAAGGCTGAGTTAGTGATCGCCCATATGGCTTACCCCACATACACTTTCAAGTAAGGAGAGAATCATGCTTAAATGGGAAGATGTCGTGCGAGCACTTGAGGATCCCAATTACAAATGGCGCACAGTGCGTGGGTTGGCAAAGCAGTTACATGTGTCAGAGAGCGTAATTCAACCTCTTTTGGCAGAACACGCAGAGGAGATCATCAAATCATCGATACCCGCAGTATCTGGAGAGGAGCTTTACACAACGCGGCGCCATTATAGGCAAATGACATCCGTTTGGGATAAACTCGCTAGTGGAGTCACTCAGACTGTGAGTGCGAGCTCATCCAGTTCCAGTAGCTCATCCAGTTCCAACTCTAGCAGGGAGTAGTGAGCAATGAACGAACAGATTGTCCTCGGCTTTTTGGGTGGCCTGATCTTTGACTTTTTGCAACTCCTAGAATTGCAAAAGAAGCCAAAGGAGAATCGCCCTGACTTCAAAGACTGGTTATACTGGCTGCCTCACTTCGTGTGGCCGTTCCTTGGTGCCCTCTTGGTGTACGTCTGTGATACTCCAAATTTGAAATTAAGCAAACTCCTCTCTTTACAACTAGGGCTATCAGCGCCGCTCATGTTCCGACAAATGATCCAGAGCAATCCCCTTGCGCTGAAGAAGATAGAATTGCAGGATGAGAACCAGTAAGGTGCCCAACAACTCAATGAACCCGACATGTTTACAGCTCCCCTATTCAAATGTTGGTTATCTCCGGCATTCTACAAAATAAAACCATTTAATGAGTTTTTATTCAGATTATGGTGAAAAACTGGGGTCAGCCCTTGACTTAGGACAAAAAAACCCAAACCATCCCGCAACTTACTGTTTTGGCTCTGACCACAAAGCTCATTTGTCCAATGTCAAGGGCTGGTACCCCACATACAAACGGTCAGCGTGGCCATTTTTGACGACCGGCTTGAGATATGGAGCGATGGCTCATTGCCATTTGGCTTGAAGGTCGAAGACCTGAAACGAAACCACCGGTCGCTTCCCAGGAATCCGCTCATCGCAGACACCTTCTTCCGCAGGCGGCTCGTGGAACGCTGGGGTCGGGGGACCCAGATGATCGTCGAGCTGTGCGTCAAGGCGGGCCACCCTGAGCCCGAGTTTGAGGAGGAGTCCGGGGCGTTTGGCGTCCGCTTCTTACCCAGCGACTACATAGCTCCGCATCGGGTGGCACACGATCTGACCGAGCGGCAGCGGGAAATCCTGAAGGTCCTATCCCAGAAGCCATCCATGCCGTTGCGCGAAATCCGCGCCAAGATGGCTAAGCCACCATCGGATCGGCGGCTGCGTGAGGAACTGCTGTACTTGAAGCGGCTGGGACTCGTGCGGTCGGAAGGCTATGGCCGTGGTTCGAAGTGGGTCCTGGAGAGAAGCCGTGAAGAATAGGGCGGAAAATAAGGCGGTAATAGGGCGGCCAGTTTCCGCCTCATTCCGTCCCGCTCAAAGTCGTCATTCTTCTGCAGTCTGCGTCTACGCCTTCAGGACCAAAACAAGGGTGTGCTTATACGGCTTATATTTCTTATACGGGTCGCCCATGCCAACTATCAGACATTACAACACAAAACGTCAGATTTCGTGCCAAATAAGGTCTTAGAATGGCCTTTTTGGGGCTAAAATCATCCTTGTAGGAAAAGTGGGGATCTGGGTCACCCCATCACCTCACCCAAGAACTGGTCCCAAGCTCAGCAAAGGAAGTGTTCATGTTTCTTCCCGAACCGTGACCGTATCTGTCACACCTTTGTGATAGGGTTCTTGAGAAAAAGGAAGGAAGCTCGCCAATGTTGGCCAATGGAAGATTGGGGTGGGTTACCCTGAAGCTACAGGGATTGTCGTGCTTAACAAGGGAGGCTGATTGTGCTTACGTTTGTTCATGCTGCTGACATACATCTAGATTCGCCACTTAAAGGCTTATTCCAATACGAAGGAGCACCGGATGTTGAGGATATTCGGGGAGCAACAAGGCAAACCCTCGATAACCTGGTCAGTTTTGTTCTTTCGGCAGAGATTGGGGTCAAATCTTTCCTCTTGACAAATCGGGTTTAGGACGCGGGCAGGGAGGAAGTTTGGGGACATCTTTAGTTTTACAGTTTCTAAGAAATCCTTTTAGAGCCGGTTCATGATGGCAAGAAAGTGGAGGATGGAGCAATTGAGCGTTGTAGGGGACCCATGGAACCTCAAAGGGAATTATATAAAATCCAAAACGGCGCTGGTCAAGTGTTTTTGAATCTGATATTTAGCCGGAAACTATATACCAACTGGTTAGGTTCCTGGTACGGCAGCGTTATCAATTATTTGATATTAATCTTCAATCCCTTTGGAAAGGAGGCCACTATGAACAAACCGTTTTTACTTCGCTTCGCACATTCTTGCGTATCTCCCGGACGGGCAATGCCGGACCCAGAGTACGTGTATGATGAATCTATAGACATGGTGCGTTGGTTGGGCTCGCCGGATAATCCGCCTGCAATACAGGCTCATGGTAAATCCGGCCCCATGACTAAGAAATCAGACGTCGAAAAGGGCGACGACACCAAAGATCGACGCATGTGGAGGTAACGGTGAGAACCCATGATCCTGATCCTATCAAATAAGTGGGATCTTACGGTTGACTTCGTCGTCGCTGAGCTTCGTTCACGAGGGTCCAACTTCATACGATTCAACACTGAGGACTTGGCCTCTGGACGTGCAACTATATGTTTGCCTGACTTGCGGATCCTCGTGTCAAAACACGGCAGAGTTCATGATCTAACTAGGGACATCAACGTCATTTGGTACCGCAGGCCAGGAAAACCTTTCGATGACATTCCTACAGGCGAAAGACCATCACTGGCCACGCAGAACTTCGTGAACGATCAATGGTACTCTTGGCTGGAGGCCATTCAGCTCATACCTAATATTACGTGGATCAATCATCCGAAAGCGAATGACGCAATAGAAAATAAAGCTCGTCAGCTACTCATAGCCTCGAAGCTGGGTTTTGAGATTCCTGAAACCGTCATCACTAATGACAAAAATGATGCAATAAGACTTGCACAGGAACATGATAATTACCTTATAGCGAAGGCCCTTTATTCCCCGCTCATTGAGGAACCTGACGAGGATTTTTTTGTGTTCACCAATATTATTAATGATGTTGATCTTCTCAGAGAGGAAGAGATGCGTGTCAGTCCGACCATATTTCAACAGGCTCTGGTTCCAAAAATCGATTATAGAGTTACGGTCGTAGGACAAAGAGTTTTTGCTGTAAGAATAGAACGTCTAAATGAGAAACCATTGCAAACAGACTGGCGAATGGAGAAGGATGACCTTCGTTTTCTTCCATGTAATTTGCCACCTGATGTGGACATTCTATGCCAGCGCTACGTTGACGAATGTGATCTCCTCTTCGGAGCTATCGATCTAGTCCAACATGAAGAAAAATTCTTCTTTCTAGAAATTAATCCTAATGGTGAATGGGGCTGGCTACAAAAGCCGAACAATATACCGATTGCAGAAACACTGTGTGACCTATTGATCTTCTATGACACGAAGGATGGTGCCTAAATGGGCAAATTCTTGAGAAAATGGATTTTTTTTCTTTGGCCACCTTATGAAGCATACATTGCGCGGAAATTTATAGACACTAATATGTCTGGAAGTCCACAGCAGCGTATGGAATGGATTCAGAGAGACATCAGGAAATCACTTTCCGAAAGCATAGATCTAGGTAAAACTCAATCTCTGGCAAAGTTTGTATTTGAGTCTGAGTCGAAGCGAAAGGAGACGATCGAAAACAAAGCCCTTGCTTTCATGTTTGCCTTTAGCGTCTGTGTAAGCGTCATTTCGGTATTGCCTGCTCTATTTGGCGAGAAATTGAACATTCCATGCCGTGCCGCTACGATGTCAGTGAGTTTCTATGGCCTAGCGATACCCCATCTCTTGATGGCTGCCTACTATGCTATCCAGGCTAGGCGTGTGTCTGGATTTGCTCTCCCAAGCGCTGACGAGTCTCTTAAGGCAATCCGAGAGAATCGCCTAACAGAGTCGGAACATATTGTAATGTATGTCTCTCAAGCGAAGTTCAATGAACCAATCTTGACTAAGAAAGCAAATTGTTTAGCGGTGGCCGAAAAAATGTTTATCCGTGGGCTTTTTCTCTTGGCGTTCGCTGGTTCCATCACTGTTGTCACGAAGCTACTTGTCGCCCAAAGTGTACCAGGTGCGAGTTCAAACCTAACTGCCGGATGAAGTTGGAAACTTGGGGACATCCTTTAGTTTTCCAGTTTCTAAATAATCCCTTTAGAGCCGGTTCATGATGACAAAAAGTCGAAGATGGAGCAATTGAGCCTTGTAGCAGACCCATGGAACCTCAAAGGGAATTATATAAAATCCAAAACGGCGCTTGTCGAGTGTTTTAATTTGGTATTATTATAGAAACTATATACTAACTGGTTATGACTGAATACAAGGAAATCGTTATCGCCCTCATCGCCGTGTTCGGAGCTGTGATTCCCTACCTGCTTCAGAAGAACAAGGAATTGAAGCTCAAAATTGCGGACCAAAAACGTGAGGCGTACAGCAGTTTCCTGAGGAACTTCACCGAAACAGCAGTGGCTGTCATGCATGACGAGGATGTCTCCGGAAAGGATGCAGACCGGGACCGGATGTTAGCCAGAGATCAGCTGCTGCTCTATGGCAGCGATGATGTCATCAAGGCATATGACGCATGGATTAGATATGCGGATATGGAAAAACGCGATCTGGACAGGGAGGGTGAGCTAGTCAGCCTCATTTTCTTCGCCATCCGCAAGGACCTCTTGGGCAAAACCAAAGTAACAAAGGAGAACCTCAGCAACCTAAATCCCTTTAATCGAGGGTGAGATTTGGGACTTATCTAACACGCTGCTCAAGCGGATCGGCTAGTGTATTGGGGACGTTCTCAACATTTAAACTTTGGGTTGCTATTAGGGAACTATTAGGGGACCTTGCTTTATGTTGCTGCTGATTGATAACTTTAAATGTTGAGAACGTTCCTTATGTTGCCGAGTCCCACAGACTACCTGACAGATATGTTGAAGAGCTAAGATCGTGGCTCTCGGCGGACGATTGATTTTCGAGGAGGGTATTCATTCTGGGCGGAAAGAAAAAAGAAATCCTGAAAGAGGTTATTTCAAGGCTTAAATCTGAAAAGAACGGCTACTGCAAGATCAGGCACAAGAGGGGATGGCTTGATTTCCTTGAGGATGGCGACCTTGTCTTTTCACCGTCTGAATTGAAAAGGACACTCGAAGAGACTATTAATCAAAAAAACTATATGCCGAAAGGAGAAAAGCTGTTTTGCCGGAGAACAAGATGCAGATTTACCGTTATGACAGACAAAACCCCTTACCGTACTGAAGAGGCTCTTGAGAGGTTTATCATTGTAACCAATTCAGGCAAATTTTTTAACCAGATTCCCATTGGTGGCGGCAAGGAGTCAATAGATATCGGCATCGAGGAGACCGATTCGGAATTTTCCTTTGTTGAACTGAAACCCTGGAACAGCAGCAATTCACCAATGTATGCGATCGTTGAAAGCCTGAAGAATCTTACTGAGTACAGAGTGATTCTTGAGAAGAAAATAAAAGACATACGTGTTTTCGATAAGATTAATCTGATAATTCTTGCACCGTGGTCATACTATGAGGCATATGGCCTGATTAGTTCAAGTGGGATATGTCATACAGACAAAATATCGATTCTAAGAAAAACACTAGACGAATTGAGCTCAGAGTTTGGGACAAACATATGCTTGATGGCCCTTCAGTTGGACCATGACAGCTTTAATGATGCGTGCAGAAGGATATGCGATAGAGAAAGAATAACAGAACAAAAAGAGATAGGCATATCTGGGAAAGACGCAATTCCGGAATTGAAAAGAGACAGGTGGGAGCTATTAGTGTCTTCTGATAAAATGCCATGAAGGTAAGACTTTGTGCGCGTTAAGGCAAAAAGTCTGTTGTGCTATTGGGCAGTAAGAGACCTTGGTATTGGTATGGCTCAAATAGCAAGGCGATTGAATCTCTCATTGGCCGGGGTGAGTCAGTTGGTAAAGCGAGGAGAGACAATAGTACAACAAAAGGGCTATAATCTCATCGATCCTTAAGCCTAAAACTGTAAATATGGAAATGTAAAGGGCGACCCCAAGCACCATTAGCACTCAATGTCGAAATGAAAATTAGCGTTTTTACAGGAAAATATAACCAAACAAAAAGAGAACGATGGGCAGCTCTTAAAAGTGCCGCAACTATGGCATCGAAAAGAGGATCAAAGCTTTTAATTTTGCCTGGTTGGTCGATGTTAAGAAAAAGAGAAGGGGGAATTGACAAAATTAAAGAACTTTCAAAAAAAAATGATATCAGTATTTTATTTGATACTCGTGGTATGAATGAAGCTGAACTTGGAAAAGCATATATTATATACTCAAACAAAAATTTAATCGGTCCTTTTAATCAATTATTCCATTTATCTGATGAGGTAGAAAAATCTCCTTTACTTGTTAAAAATCTAATCCGTTTATTGAAAAGCGGTAAACGCAGTTTTAATATTTCTGGAACAACATTTTCTGTTTTACTGTGTGGAGAAAACAATTTTCTAAAGAATATTCAAAATTGTTCAAATAAGGCAATTGTTAGGCACGAATATAAATTTGATACAAGTTGTTACGATGTACTCATAAATCAGAGTCATACAACTATGGGAAATTGGCCTAAGCTAATAAAAAGGTTTGAACTACTCAGCAGGAATAATAAATATCTGATATTTCTCGTCAATAATGATACAAGTAGTGATAAATGGAAGTCAGCCATCAACATTTTCTACAATGGAAAAAGAATTATGACTGGAGACTTTGAAAAAGGCGTTGGTAAACAGAAAAACATAGGGGTCAGGTCTCAACATTCAACATAGTTGCCAAATATTGAGACCTGGCCCTAGTAATCACGTAGTTTCTAAGTAATCCTTTTAGAGCCGGTTCATGATGGCAAGAAAGTCGAGGATAGAGCAATTGAGCGTTGTAGCGGACCCATGGAATCTTTATCATATGAAATTATCCGATTTCCGTATAACATTGCAAAATTATAAGTTGGGTATTCCCTTTACTCAAGTTGAAAACAGATATCCAGATGATTATATTGCTATTTTTCTAATTTGTTGTTCTTCTTTCGACAACGACCAAATACTCTTTGAATTCAAAAACTTAAAGGTCGTTGGCTTGAGTGAATGGGATAGCCAGCACCCGTGTTATTGCAAGGTATGCAGGTGTGCCTTGTGGTGCTTTTGTGCCGAGAATTGTGCCCGAGGGTGTTTTTTGGGGAGGGACTGGGTATAATTTTCAAAGAAAAGCCCCATTCTGTTTTTTTGGTTCCTTTTGGTAATGTTATCCATAGCTTATTTCATTTTTTGCTTTTTTTGTTTCTTCGTGCCCTAGCACAGCATGGGCACAGTGCGGGCACAGTACGGTAAGTTAAAGATTTATTATGAAATTACCGATCATTAGACTATATGTTAATGGATAATTGTTGGTAACCGATTCTCTATTGTGAACAAGATCCAAGTACGGTATAGGATGCTAGAAACTAACTGAAAATCCCTGATTCAATCTTTCCCATGCGTTTCGATCCTGAACAAATCATAAGATACATCGTTTGGTATGCCACCCAAAGAGGTATGCGGCTCACAACCATACGTGTTATGAAGTTTATGTATCTTGCGGACTTATATTATGCCAGAGAGCAGGACGGCCAGACGATGACTGGTTGGCCGTGGGCCTTCGTTCATTATGGGCCATACTGTAGCGAGGCATACCAGGCGCTTGAAAGCGCTGCTTCAAATGAACTAATAGCAAAAAGGGCCTACGACAGTAAGTTCAGAGACGAATTTTTCCTGTTTTCTTGTGATGATGAACGCGAATTCCCAATTGGGGGACGGTTGCCGGTATATGTTATTGGGCAGCTTCAACGGGCAATAGTTAAATGGGGAGACGATACTGCCGCGTTGCTGGATCATGTTTACTTCGAAACGGAGCCTATGTTTGACGCTAAGAAGGGTGAACTTTTGGATTTTACAAAAGCAAAGCCTATGCAGCGATCAAAGCCCGTAGAACTTAAGAAGCTTTCCCGCGAAAGAATTGAACTTGCACGAAAGCACATCAAGAATCTTGGGAAAAAATTGGACACAGGTATGAAGAGGCTCCAACAGGAAAATGCACAGATGAAGGAGTTAGTTGATGACGCATATTTCCGCGCACTTGATTACATGGATGGTGAAGATTTGAAACCAGGATTAGAAGGTACAGCTCGAATTATCAAATAATGGGAATTCTGCAACTTTATTCCAAGGAAGAGTATTACACATCCATAGATCCCCGCGAATTCCGACCAGGTCAATTTTGCTGGTTGCCCGTACCCTATCTTAGTCCCGTTCCGATGATTCTGGATGTGGAAAGAAGTGCGCCAACAGAACACGAGGAAGTAAGGTTTTTTCTCAGGAACGCAAACAGAAGCGAAGATTTCAGGACGCGTGATCGGGTGCTTCCCCTCAAGAATCTGAATCTTCGATCACATGAAGAGTTGCTTGTACACCGAGCTAAAAAAAGGCAGGGGATTATTGTTTCACCCAGACTGGATCTTTACCAAGAGATCGCTCGCATACTTCCCCAAAAGGGCAAGAGGCACCTTCAGGAAGACTCCATTTTCATAATTCCAGTCTATGGTACTGAAACAAGAGATAGGCCGACAGGATTCCCCCCGGAGATGGTTTCAAGAATCAGGTGTCTATTATACAGGCAGTTCTTTTATCTCCCTGGTAACAGTCAGATTGAACAAGGCATTGCAAGATTTGATAGGATACAGGTGGTTATAGGCCGTGATCCCTCTGCTATTAGCCCGATGAATATTTGCCTTTATGGAGAGGTTTTCGACCTTTTTGTGGCCATGTTCCTCTATTGTATTTCCGGGATAGAAGATGAGGACTTGCAAACAGCACGATCTTTGGTCAAAGAGGCATATCCCACCGAAACATAATCTTCAGGCTCCTCAGTTTCAAGAGGGGAGAACTTCGAGACAACAGGACAACAGGGACGTTCATAACTAAATAAGAAAGTTTGGGTGCGCTCTTTTTACAGTTTCTAAGTAATCCTTTCAGAGCCGGTTCATGATGGCACGAAAGTTGAGGATAGAGGAATTGAGCGTTGTAGCGGACCCATGGAACCTCAAACTGAAACCTGCAAAACTGAAGGGCGACCCCTTTCTTTCTACAGGTTCAAATTCCAAGTTCTCGTCCAGAAGTTCTCCGAGATCTACTCGGCCCTTCAACTGCAACGAAGGCTGAGTGTACGTTCACGTTGACAACATCAAAGGATCGCTAAACAGAATCAGCTCAAGGAGACGGGGGTGACTCGATGATCGGTCTTGAGGACAAGAAGTATCCCTCCATAACAGTTCAAGGGGTTGTTCTGGGAACGGGGGACAAGTTGGGGACGTCCATTGGATTATTGGTTTACTTGCTCCTGACGTTGCCAGGGGACAAGTTGTGGAAGATTGGGGACGTAATTGACTAGGTTGAATAAGTCTGACGCAAGATTTTCAAGGAAATGTCCATGGGCGGTAGATTTGGAAAATACGGCGATGCCAAGCGCAAGGCAAAGATTCGCAAGAACCGCCTAAGGCCACCTGCCCCTCAGCAACCGACAAAGGACAAACACTTGAAAGGGTTTCGAAAGATCAAAGTGCGACACGGTGTTGAGAGAGGAGGCTCTTGAAGGGAGCCAAATGTTGAAATTTCACGGACGTCCCGGACATTGCACATAATGAATCTGAGCGAAGTTCAACTAAGTATCTTGAAAGTAGTCCTTGACATACAAGGACCGTCCGGGGCTTACGGAGTACGAGACAGTCGAATTGCCGCGAGACTGGATATCGATCCGCAAGAGGTTCAGGACCACCTCGATATTTTGGAAGAGGATGGATATGTCCAACTGGCAAGGGCTTCTGGCCCAACCTATAGCATTTGGCTTACTGCCCGAGGGAGAATGGTACTTCGAGAACTCAAGGCCAAGAATGTCACTTTGAGCTCAAAGAGCATTGGAGCTATAAGGAAATTGCTACAGTCTCAATCTCGAAGTAGTATAAAGCAATTGTTGCTTGAAGCTGGGGCAGATTCCGAGAACATATTAAAGGTACCTGTCGTTGGCAACACCAGGTCTCCCAAGTACCTCTCAAAGGAAGAGCTCATTACCCGAATGTTTGATCCTATATTTACTGATTATGACAAAGATAGGGCAAATGAAGTTCTGATTGACCTCGTGCGTCTGTTGAACAGTCAAGGGGGTGATACTTCAGATGCCGTGAGCAGGTTGGCAGAAGACGGGATTAGCATTGACTTCGTTGCTTCAGAAGAGGACGATTCTATGATTGATACAGGAGGCAAGGCTAACTCACGCAATTCCGCTGTCGAAGCCGAAGCACATACCACAACCAGAATGACGGCAGAATATGATGTTTTTATATGTCATGCGGGCGAGGATAAAGAGGCTGTTGTCGAGCCGCTTGCACAGGAGTTCAGGAATCGTGGACTTCGGGTGTGGTATGACCGTTGGCTATTGAGGATTGGGGACAGCCTTCGCCGAAAAATTGATGAAGGGCTTTCTCAATGCAAATATGGGGTTGTTGTGCTGAGCCCTAACTTCTTTGGCAAGCTCTGGCCTGAGAGAGAGCTTGATGGACTTGTGCAGCGCGAGATGAGCGGGCAAAAAGTAATCCTTCCAATTTGGCATAATGTGAATTACAGCGATGTCGCTTCCTATTCTCTTCCGCTTGCGGATAGAATGGCTGGATCTACAAGAATAGGCATCCCCCAGCTGGCTAATGAGTTGATGCATGCTATACGAGAGGGGTCAACAGACGCACCTATCTCCATATCCTCCGACACCAACGATACAACTTTGCCGGCAGAGCTCCAAATCACCTACAGGAATGTGACCATTTCGAGTGAGCTTCACCGTTATTCTCTGGTTGTGAATCTGACGCTGAAGCAGCCGCCAGACCAAGGACGTTTTCGACTTGAGATTTTGTGGCCTTTTAGGGTTCGAATTTCAACTAAAGAGAATCTGGACGAAATTGAAAAACAACACATAGAAAGCCTTGAATATAGGAAACTTCGCCTGGAGAGCCAAGAAAGAATCTTTCCGGGGGAGTCTAGAAGAATCATCGGACCAGAATCTCTATCCAAATTGGAATATGAGTTCGATGATGAGATCTGGGCCATGACCAAATCGCAGCCTTTGGAGATGCGTTACACTCTTTATTTGGAGGACCATATGCCTGTGGAAGGGCGGAAGCCTTTTAGGGGGTTGAATGTGTTTTGAAAGAGCGGGTTTGGGGACCTCTTTTACAGTTTCTAAGTAATCCTTTTAAAGCCGGTTCATGATGGCAAGAAAGTTGAGGACAGAGCAATTGAGCGTTCAAGTAAGCCGCTGGCGCGGCAGTTCTTTTTGCCTACATCGGGATTTCTCAACAGCCAATGACCTATAAATTTACCTATCTGATGAGATTCCTGGATCAGGCCTGTGCGTA
>JAFDKF010000226.1 GCA_019307135.1 Deltaproteobacteria bacterium | reverse complement strand
CAATACCTTGTATCGCCCATCTTTATTGTTTGTGTCTTCCGCATCATTCGAAACGGAACTCGCTGATGGGCAGGACACTCCTCATCAGCGCCAGGATTTCGCCCTCGGCTGGATCTCCTAATACCGTTCTCTTACACAAGGAAACATTTGGATCTCCCAAGTTCCCGAGCTACCCCTTTGAGCACATGCCCCCGGATCAAGTCCGGGGCAGGCTCTGGTCTCAGACTCCCCCGCCTGCCTCGCCTGAGCCCGCCCGGCATTCGCCTGAAGCAAAGCCGACCCGCCTGCCACTGCGAGGCCCGTCCTCCTGCCAAGCGGAGCGAGGCGGACAGGGCACGAGCGGGCAGGTGGCGGACGGCGAGAGCGATGGCGGGCAGGGGTGGTGACCTGAACACTCGCCATATCGTATCCACGTCTGCTGCCTTCCGGCGCATCAAAACCGTCGGCTTTCACTCTCGGTTTCCCGAAGGCTATCCAATGACCACCACAGGTTTTTCGGGGCTCAATCACACAGCCTGTATTCTTGCTCCGCCTGGCTTCGGACTCCCCTCACAGGGCTTACCCTCAGGCGTCACTATTGACCTGTTGGCTAAACTTTAATCAAGTGGGACTCTCGCAGTACCATACGCCTCATTTCTCAGTGCCAGAGCAAGCCCTGCAAAGGGGTATATGATTCAACATCATATGCGATCACCCACTGGGTAACACCATCGAATTTCATGGACCTACATCCAATCCCAACGATTCGGATTTATCTGGACACGATGAAGCTATTGTTATGCGTTACTTTGCCTTCAACGGAAACCTCTCGGGATGCTCAATTGACTCTATTCCAAGATCCACATCCAAATCAGGCCAATAGAAATGTCCCGGAGTCGGTTCTTCAACATTGAGTATCTTTCCGATAGGGGCATCCTTAAACCACGGGAAATCTTCGTAGGGCATGAATAGCTCTTTGTCTCCCGCCAATAACCATACTCCGTGGCTTGAGACATTCGTTACTTCAACGACCGAAGTGAGTTTTCCAAGCGCTTGTGAGTTCATCGTAGTGTGCCTCGATAATTTTCTCGATCTGTTTTAATTGAAGACGAGACAACCGATAGTTCCGAGCCAATTCAATTTCTGGCTCTAACCAAAACTTGGCTTCTCCACCTCCGCAATAAACGTGAACATGCATTCTCGATTCTTCACGAGAAAAGAAGAAAAATCGATAGCCTTTTTCTCGGAATATCGTCGGACTCATAGCATGTTCCTATGACGCATAACTTTGATGTAGCGGGCCTATAAGCCCGATTTGTTTTCGTGCATTATTGCATGCGAAAAAGAATAATAGGGCAATTTTGCACGATAAAACCCCCTACTGAGGGTTTTATCGTGCGATTTTGCCGAATAAAAAGTCTTGACATTATGACAGAAAGACTGTAAGTCCGACTGAAAGTCAAATCGGCCGCCAAGTGTCGAAACCTTTGAAGGTGTTAGATAGGGTTTCATAAAATCTTTGTTGTGAGATATACAGCCATTTCCAGGCCAAGGAATATCTACAACAATTTGTAGGAGATATACATGATAAAGGTTAGGATGGTCAAGCCATAAAATCCCTGCGGGATTTTATATAACACGGAGACACTGAGAAATCATTTCTGTGATCTCTGAGAACTCAAGCGACCAAAGGGAGCGGGCTCGCCTTGATAAGTAATAACCTTTTTGTCTTGCTGGTTAGTGAAACGAGTCCTACTTAACGGGGCGAGAGATTTCAATCCTGTGAATCCTTACGGTTTTATCTATAGTGTCTAATCACCCCTGTGACTTTTCCTTCAATCCTGAGATCTCCTTTTTTGACCCGGATGGATTTCATCCCCGTATGGGCAGGCCGGAGTTCCACATAATTTTTTCTTTTGTAGTATTTTTTTACAGTCGCCTCATTGTTGACTAGGGCCACCACGGTCTCTCCCTTTTGGGCTGTTGGCTGTTTTCTGACCACCACGAAATCCCCGTCCAGTATCCCATCCTCTTTCATGGAGTCTCCTTTAACTTGCAAGACAAAGTAGTCACCACTGCCTATCATTGAGGGAGGCACTTCAATGACATCCACGTCCTCGATTGCCTCGATCGGTTTTCCGGCTGCCACCCTTCCCAGGAGGGGAAATTCGAATCGCCTGGTTTCCACAGGACTAATCACCTCAATGGCCCGCTTCTGGTTCTTTTTCCTTGGACGGCGGACATAGCCTTTCTGTTCCAATGCCTTGAGATAGGTGGTTACCGTGTTGTAAGACCTAAAGCCGAAATGGGAACAGATTTCGTCAAAACTGGGAGAGATCCCCCACTCTTTTATGTAGCGGGAAACATAAGCCAGGAAGTCCTTCTGTTTGTCCGTCAATTTCATGGTTGCCCACTAAGTGCTGTAGGTCTTGCTGAAAGTCAAGAGAAAAATGACAACGCTTTACAGGATCTCAAAAACACAGAGAATTTTACGTGATGACATGTAACGATTCTGGGAAGGCTGGATGATGTGTTTACGGATACGGACGATACCGATACCAGTGCCAGGGGTAGTGCCAGTAGTCATAATAAGGATCGTAAGGCCTGATGTAACGTGTTTCCTTGGACCACAGATAGAGTTCCTCAGCCTCGATGACCGGATACCGGTACATGCGATTGCCCAATGGCTGTGGCAACACCTCCGAAACTTTGCCTCCCACGGTAAGCTTACGGCCTTTGGTGTAAATCTCCGGATCGAGGAATTTCTCAGTTCGCAGCAAAAAACGACCCTCAGAGAGGTCCTGTGACTTTGGTTTGTTTCGAGAATCAAGCGGTGCTTGCAATATGGTCAGCAGGCTCCCATGCGGCTCGTTTACTGTCTCCAGAATATAGCCCCCCAGAATCACCATTTCGCCCTTGTGAATCTCTCTTTCTTCGAGCAGTTCCTGGAATGGGATAGGTGGTCCGACCTGCTGCTGAAATTGCCTGGAGGGCACAGAGGCGCAACCGGTCATGCAGGCGTGGGCCAGCGATAACAGGAGGAGCAAAACGAGCTTGCACCCACGCCTCGGCTTATCCTCCGGAGCCCTCGTGACCGGAGTGCCGTTAGAACGAGGCTCCGACACCAATGCCGAAATGAACCCTCGGGTACGCCTCTCGTGCTCGGGGCCATAGCTTGATCTCAATTGCCTCCACCAGGGGATAGGCATACTGAAAACCTCCGATAGATCTAACCTCACTGCTGCTTAGCCTCCCCACTACCGTCAGGAGGCTTCCTTTTTCATAGATGGCAGGATCGAGAAATTCCTCTGATCGAACAAGGTAACGGCCCCTGGATCGGTCGCCATCCTGGGGCCGATCCCTCCTGCCGAGCGGCAGTTGCAAAACGGTAATTTCCGAGAAGGTCTCAGAACCCGTAGTTTCTATGATCTTCCC
Source organism: Deltaproteobacteria bacterium (assembly GCA_019307135.1). GTDB lineage: Bacteria > Desulfobacterota > Desulfobacteria > Desulfobacterales. Next base: position 619 of record JAFDKF010000226.1, on the reverse strand, counting down.
GCCGAGCATGACGATCTTTCCCATATGTTCATCGGGAGCCGTTTGCAATGCCGCGAATGAGCCGTAGTATGTGACCTGGGAGCGCGCCTCCCGGGAAATGCCTGTTGCGCAGCCAAGCATAAGCGAAACGAGGCAGATACCAACAAGTCGAACAGCCCATGTCACGGCCATGTACCTCCTTTCAATCTTTCAAACCAGTGAGCTGGCTCTTTGATTCAGTAAGTAGAGCCTAAAGTGATCGGTTCCAGGTTCAGGGTTCAAGGTTCAAAGGTTATAGTCTACTTTACAAGGGTTCCAGGTTCAGGGTTCAGGGTTGACAACCCCTGGCCCAGGGGCTCTTCAACCGGGAACCGTGAACGTTGAACCGCTCAACCCAGGTAGAGTATAGAAGGAATGGGGCCGCGTGTCAACGAATGGAGGATGAGAATACAGGGCTTGTGACTGACCGCGACCATATGCTAGTGCCCCCTCTCATAAATTCCGTATTCCAAATTGGCAAAATGAAATGGGTGCGGCTCTTTTAGGACGACCTTGAGAAGCAATTTTTGGCATATGGTATCCGGATCCATTTAAGAAATTATCCTTATTTGATGGCTTTCAGATGACTGCGTTTGCGAGT
>JAFDKF010000311.1 GCA_019307135.1 Deltaproteobacteria bacterium | reverse complement strand
TATCAGATCTTCCGGTTTTTTTCCGAGGTTTCAGTGAAATATGTTGATGAAGATCTTATTCGTCGCTTTGATCCGGAAATAAGATGCTTTTACAATATTAATGAGCCGCAACAGCTAAACGGTATCAATAAATAAATACGAATTTAGCAAAGGCCTATTTCATTGCTTCGCTGTCACTCACAATGACAGTATTAATTACGTTTTTCAAACCTTTGCGAAATTCGGGATAAATCCCATAATGCATGGGGGGAGATTAAACGAGGTTGAATGACAAATGACAGAATTGATAATTGCCGCAAGTTTCGCCATTATTATTTCCGCCGGATGTTCGCTCTTTGAATCGGTTCTTTATTCCGTGCCCACAAGACACATTGAGACGATGGTTCAGGCAGGAAAATCAACCGGAAAGCTCTTTAAGAAGATGCGAAGGGATATAGACAGGCCCATAGCGGCCATACTGTCCCTTAACACCATTGCCAATACCGCAGGTGCGGCGGTTGCCGGATCAGCGGCAAGTGCCGTTTTCGGTTATCAGTGGCTCGGATTCTTTTCGGCATTTTTTACCGTAGCGGTTTTGGTCGCCGGAGTTGTCTATTGCCGGTCCTTAGTACCTAAGGTGGCCTACCCGTTGAGAGGGCTCGTGTGGTTTATGACGCCGGCCATATGGTTAAGCGGTCTGATCACGCGCTTGTTTACAGGGGATAAATCCGAAGAAGCAATAACAGCGGAAGAGATAAGAGTGATGGCTCGTCTAAGCCTTCAGACCGGGGGAATTAAGCTTTACCAGGAGCAGGCGATTGAAAATATCCTGACCCTGCAAAATAAGCAGGTCAAGGATGTGATGACACCACGAACCGTCATTTTTTCGCTCAGCGAACATCTTACGGTTGAGGAGGCCAGCAAGGTTGCCACAAACTGGGAGCACAGCAGGTTTCCCGTGTATGACCAGGACATGGAGGATGTTGTTGGGGTTGTATTTACAAAAGAACTCTTTATGGCGCTTACAGAAGGCAAAAAGGACATGCATCTCACTGAACTCATGCGCCCCGTTCACTTTGTTGTTGAAACGGCCAGATTGAATACGGTGTTGATGGAGTACCTGGAATTGAGGCAACATCTTTTTGTGGTCCTTGATGAATATGGGGGCCTTGCTGGCCTGAGTTCCCTGGAAGATATACTTGAAGAAATCCTTGGGCGGGAAATTGTGGATGAATCGGATGAAGTGGCTGACAAACGGGAGCTTGCGAGGAGTAGACGAGAGAGGCTTGTTGGAAAATCGAAAATCGTCAATTAGGAGTATGGCTCACAAGCGGGACATTTTGTATGTTGCTGAGGCCCAGCACAACGATGATTAGCAATTCCACCCCCACCCTCTGTTTTCCGGGAACCGGAAGGAGCTGTTTTGCCTGTTGTCCGCCCATACGTCCGGCAGGTTATGAACATATCCAGTATCAGAACATGGTCAAGAGAACGTTGCGGGAAAATACTTTTGATTATAATACAAAGGGAAAAGGTGTTTGGGATGCCTGCTCCATCCTGTCCGAAATGAGGGGGTGGACCTCCGGTTTCGTATTGATTATGGGGAAAAGTGCGCAAGAGAGAGCTGCCCGGAGGCAAGGGCCTTCCTTGAATTGGGGATCAATAAACGGGGATTCTGGCTCCACCTAACAGATGGTCTTGACTCCTTTTCCTACTCCAGCAGAAAGGTTAACCCGCTCTTTAAAATGATGGGCTGGGGCGCTGATCTTCTGAACCTGATCGCCGTACATGAAAAGGGAAGGGTCCTGACGAGCGAATCTTTTTTCAAGGCCTATCCATTTTTTTCTACCCTGTTAAGCCCTCGGGCGAACGCATATCTCCTCAGACAGCTTGTGACAAAGGACAATGTCCATATACTGAAGACCGAATCATTTTGTACCCGGTTTGAGGCATTTTCGGCCCGCCTTTCAGGACAACTGAGAAAGGCGTCACAACCTGGTTCGGAGGCACCATACACTCACCTCTTAGGGCTTGATACCCAGTTTCTGGATTACCTGAGGTTATTGGTCGGTATGTCGAGAATTGATCGGGAAGACGCCATTCGGTTGAAGGATTTCGTGGACCGGGCTGTTCAGAAATTTAAAGTACAGCACGGTACGTACTGATCACGGGCGGATAAAATGGTCAAAACCCTTGGTATCAAGCTGTTTTTCTACACCATCCGGCAT
>JAFDKF010000225.1 GCA_019307135.1 Deltaproteobacteria bacterium | reverse complement strand
ATCAGGATTAAGCTCTATTGCTTTCAAGTAGGCCTGTCGGGCTTTTTCTGCATCCTGCTTCAAAATGTGGGCGTTGCCCTTGAGCACATGAGCCCGGTAGTTGCCGGGTTCTCTTCCAAGGACGACTTTGAGTTGTTCCATAGCCAGATCAACATCTCTTTCCGCCAGATAGATTTCCGAAAGAAGCGTTCGTGCTCTTAGATTGTTAGGGCTGTACTCCACAGCCTTGATCAGTGCCCCCTTTGCCTTTGTCCGCTCTGCTTTAGCTAGGTAGCCGAGTCCTAGATAGTAGTACGCACCCGCATGGCGGGGATGATCCTTTACGACCGACTCAAGGATTTCTACTGCCTCGCCGGCTCTTCGGTCCCTCAGAAGAAGACGGGCTTTCATCAGGCGGGCGCGCACGTTTTCCCTGTCTTTTTCCAGTACTTTATCAACGAGTTTTTGCGTTTCCTCAGGTTTGCCCATGTCCATGTAGAGAGCGGCAATGACGTTCCGGATTTCAACGTTTTCAGGGTGCAGTTTTTGCGCTTCTTGCATCCATTGTAAGGCCTGATCCCATTTTCTCTGAGCAGCATAGAAAGATCCCAGAGTTGTCTTCGGAGCGATACTTTTAGGCGCCCGTTCAGCCATGTCCAGGTAGACGGTCTCGGCCGCCTTCAGGTCGCCGCGGCGCACGTAAAAGCTGCCCAGTTGACCGAGCAGGGCTATGCTATCCTGGTTCTTAGAAACGGCCTCCTTGAGTTCTCTCTCAGCTTCCTCAAAGTCGCCTTGCCCCTCGTAAAAATACGCCAGTTGCAATCTGGGGAGAGGATCATCCGGGTCGGCCTCAACGCCTTTTGTCAGATACTCCCTGGCTTCAGTGAACCGTCTTTGACTGCCGGCGATGCGGGCCAGAGAGATGTACGCCTTGATATTTTTCTCGTCTATGGACGTTACCTTTTTGAGGACTTCGGTGGCTTCTTCAGGTTTACCCTCTTGCAAGAGCACCCCCATCTGCAAAAACAAGCCATCAATGTTTTCCGGTTCTTTTTTTAGGACAAGAGCAGCCCTTTCGCCGGCCTCGTTAGTCTTTTTCCCAAGAAGATAGAACTGGCCCAATTTAAGTTGAGCATCCAAATTTTCGGGATCAAGATCAACGGTCCTGTAAAGTTCTCCAAACGCCTGTTTCGGTTGTCCTGTTCTCAGATATGCCAGGGCAAGCTGGTAATGTGCTCGGGCGAATTTTGGTTCTGCCTGAATCGCGTTCTTGTATTCAATGATCGCTTTCTTGAACTCCTGTTTTTCAGCATACTCATCTCCCCGCTTCATGTGCTTTGCGCGTTTTTCTGCTGGGTCCCCACTGCACGACAGCAACACGAGCAACAAAAACTGGAACAAAAACATTCGGCAGAAATTATGGCAAAAAAATCTCATGTGCACCTCCATTTCCAATTTCGGAATGCGGATTTCGGAATGCGGATTGAAAGACAATTCGTAACTACTCAGGTTGTCAGGTTCACGGTTCAAGATAAAAAGGTTCAACGGTTCAAGGGTTCAGCGGTTCAGGGGTTAACCGTGAACCTGGAACCGTGAACCTGGAACCGTGAACCGTGAATCTTGGAACTTTGAACCTGAGTAGTTATCGCCCCAACTCAATCTCAACTCGCCGGTTTGCCACGCGGCCCACTACAGTCGTATTCGGCTTGAGTGGGTTTTCCTCTCCCATGCCAACCGCCTGAATTCTCAACGGACTGATTCCCCTTGCCACAAGGTATTTTTTCACAGTCTTCGCCCTCAATTCAGAAAGATTCTTGTTGTAAGGGGGTGGGCCTATCGTGTCCGTGTAACCCTTCACAACGATTTCCATTTCAGGGTTTTTGATCATGACAGCAGCAAGCCTGTCAATGGTATCGAGCGCCTTCTCCGAGAGCTCACACTTATCATAGTGAAAGGGAATGATCAGCTTAAGATCACCCTCACTCAAATCCTCCCCCTTGACGGAGGAGGGCAGAGCCTGCCCCGTACTGGATACGGGGGTGGGGGTGGATGAATCTCGCCCCGCCGCATCAGTCATATTTTCTTCTGAGGCAACCGCATCGCCACGGCCTGCTTCTAACACAGCTACACTGGCCCGGTATACTTCTGGTCTGTCGCTATCGTCAACCGATTCTTGACTCTTGAGATCACCGGCGACGGGCAGGACGGCTCCCTCATGTGCCTCTTTTGAGCGGGGAAGCCGCGTCGTATAAAATCGCGGAGCGATTTTATGGCCGTAATAATTCGCAATATTTTGGATATAATCGTTGTACCCGACAGCAATAAAGAGGTATCCGGAAAAGGCGATAACCGGCAGCAAGCAGGCGTACAGAGCTGCCCTTCGCAAGGTTTTATTTCCCTGTTTTGCCGTGGAGGGCTGCCCTTGAAGCCGGTTCGGCCCGGTTTCACCGGGGATGCTGAGTTCCTGTGCGCACTCCTTTACAATTGCAGGGTTGATGGTTTGGAGGCCTCTCACATAGCCGGTCAACAGGGCTTGATCGCAGATAATATTGATGAGACGAGGGTAGCCGCTAGAAAAAACGTGTATTTTACGAATCGCCTTTCCGGTAAAGATTTCTTGATCGGTACCGGCGACGTTCAATCGGTATTTGATATATTCCCTTGTTTCGCTTTCCGTTAAGGGCCGAATTTGGTGTGTTATCGTAATCCTCTGCCTGAGAGCCCTGCACTCTTTTTCCAGTAATGTCTTGTTGAATTCATTCTGTCCCACAAAGAATATGTTTAAAAGTTTCCTATTTTCCTTTTCTATGTTGGACAGCACTCGTATTTCCTCAAGGAGTTCTTTTGAAAGCTTCTGGGCCTCATCAATGATTAGCAATACCTGTTTGTCCCTTGTGTGAGCATTATTCAAAAACTGAGTGAAATTTGTGAGAAAGTCTACCTTCTTTGTGAACTTGGCTTCGATGTCAAAGGCGGTTGCAAGCAAAATAAAGAATTCCAATATCTCCAAATTCGGGTCCACAACGTTTGCAACGATCACATTGCTACCAAGGGCCCCGTGCAGGGCATTGATCAGGGTGGTTTTACCTGTGCCCACATCGCCGGTAAGCAGGAGAAACCCTCTATTATCGAGCACCCCATACTTTAGCATGGCCAGGGCCTCTTGATACTTTTCGCCAAGCCACAGGAACTTTGGATCTGTGGTTATCTGAAATGGCTTTTCGACCAGATTGTAGTGAGAGAGATACATTATAGGATTTCAGATTTCAGATTGCGGATTTTGGATTTAGAACGCATATCTTATGCCATTCACATGGGATGATGGAATGGAATAGGTTTTCAGATAATTAATTTCACAAGGCCAGAGGGAAAAATCCGAGTAAGGCGTACATGGGGTACGTTGTCGAGGATTTCGACCGATAACGCCGTGAAATTGTTTATGTGGAAACCTATAGAATGGGTAGAACCCGTTTTAGGCTACATGGCTGCCTGCTGCAGATCGTAGGACCAGTAAATCTTCAAACCCTTGGTTGCAGCATACTCCTCCACCTTGGGATGAACCGCGTATGTCAGCACCAGAGGAATCAACTCGGCGTCCAAGAACGCCTGGACCCTTTTCAACATGCGAACGAAACGGTCCACATCCCGCCGGCCTAACCGGGCTTTGGCTTCGCCGATCACGTAGACCTTCTGACCATTGCGCTTGCCTTCTCCATAAATATTGATCTCGTCATCCCTGCCATCCGGATAGAGGAGAAAACGCCGGTAGAGCCTGCCGACTTCAGCCCCAAAATCACGCTTCAACAGGGCAGGAAGAATAGGGTAGGACTTATCTTCCAGTTCATAACCAATGGTGTTAGAAATCCCTCCAACCTGTCGCTGAAGGTCCTTGTGACTCCGTGTCAGGCCGCGTATGTCTTTGGCAAGCTCCCTTACTTCAGTCTGGGTGTAAATCAAGATTGTAAGTTTCTCGATCCTGACACCTGAAACCCGAAACCTGACACCTTTTCCCCAAAGCTAAATACGTAGCAGACGGACATGGATTTTCTCATTGCCAACAGCTGTGATTCACACCCCTTCAGTCTCAGTGCGTTTTTGTGCTTCAGCGAGTTCTTCGACACATGCTTCAGTGCGTTTTTGCGCTTCAGCGAGTTCCCTGACCACTCCTTTGAGCTCGTCGAAATCCTGGCGAGTAACCTTGATTTCCAGCATCCGGTGATCAACAACAGTTACAATGGCCCGGTAGACCTTGCTGCTGATTCCTTCCAACGTTTCCGCCATAAGCCTCTCCAATGTGAAATTGAAACTTTTCGACCTGTGCGGTTAAGGTGATTGCTGAGCCCTTCCGAATGAGCTAATTCTGATCGGCGGCTTCCCGTAGGGGCGAGTTTACCTCGCCCGAATCGATTTGGCGGGCGGCGTAAAGCCGCCCCTACGACGTCTCCCTCA
>JAFDKF010000224.1 GCA_019307135.1 Deltaproteobacteria bacterium | reverse complement strand
CAGCAGCCTCTTCTTCTACCAGGGTGGGCTCTTCAGCAGCAGGCTCCTCTTCAAAACCAAGCGCTTCGAGTGCAATCTCCTCTTCGGCCGGCTTTTCCTCAACCTCCTCTGACACATCAAGATCAAGAGCCTCTTCAGGAACTTCCTCCGCAACTGCGGCTGTTTCCTCAACAGCAGCCTCTTCTTCTACCAGGGTAGGCTCTTCAGCAGCAGGCTCCTCTTCAAAACCAAGCGCTTCGAGTGCAATCTCTTCTTCGGCCGGTCCTTCTTCAACCTCCTCTGACACATCAAGATCAAGAGCCTCTTCAGGAACTTCCTCTGAAACCGTTGCAGGTTCTTCAGGAGCTTCCTCGGCTTCTAAGAAAGCCAGGGGTGCTTCTGCTGACTCAGGGATCTCAGTAGGAGCTTCTTCGGGTTCGAGTGCAGGCTCAGGTTCTTCAACAGGGACTGGTTTGTAGGCAGTAAATATGTGATGGCACTTGGAACATCTGACCTTGGAGCCTGATTCCTTGATCAGGTTTTCATCAAGATTGAACCCTGTGTTGCAGTTTTCACAGGTTACGATCATGGTGAACTCCTTTCATCTATGATCCTATCCGGTAAATAGCCGGCAAGGTGCGATATTTTTCATCAAAATCGAGCCCATATCCCACCAGAAATCCATGCTCAACCACAAGACCTGTATAATCGATGGGAACTTGCACCTCACGTCGTTCTCTCTTGTCGATAAACCCACATACCTTAACCGATTTTGGAGAAAATGATTTGAGGTGCTCCAGAAGGTATGCAATAGTCAGGCCAGAATCGACAATATCTTCAACAATCAGAACATCCCGATCCCTTATGTCAAGCTCAACTTCTTTGGTGATCCGGATGGTCCCGGAGGATGTTGTATTGGAACCGTAACTTGCCAGGCGGACAAAATCAACCCGGACTGGAATGGTAAGCTCGCGGACCAGGTCGGCCATAAAAATAAAGGCGCCCTTTAGGACGCCAATGGCAATAAGTTCCTTTCCCGCGTAATCTTCTGAAATGCATTCTGCCAGGGATTTGACCTTCTTCGCTATTTCAGCCCTCGTTAAGACCGGGATCATTTCTTCCGGCATAGAGCCACCATAGTGCCGTGTCTCATAAGTTCTAAGTTCGATTTTGGCAATTCAATCCCTCCCCAGCAGAAGACAAGCGCGACGGCATTGTCAAAATCCGAATATCGAAATCCGAAATTCGAAACAATACCAAAATCCGAATGTTCAAAATTCAAAACAAAACCGGTCGGCTACAGCGAATTTCAGTTTTGGTCATTGATATTTTGGTCATTTGAATTTGTTTCGGATTTCGATATTCGGATTTCGGATTTCCCCGCCTCTAAAAACGTACTAAATACCAAGTGTTCAACGGAGATTTCACATTGCCAATCTAATATGCAGAATTTTTGAGACGGGGCACTAGAGCCCGGTCTCTGACAGCTCCTCAATCAGGGCCTTCTGTTTCTTGTTCAGGCGTTTAGGAGTCTTGACGAGAATGCGTGCGTATAGGTTCCCCCTTTGACTCTTTTTCATTTCAGGAAGGCCATATCCCTTCATGCGCAGCTTGCTTTGATGCTGTGTCCCGGGGGGTATCTTCAGGTTCAGGTTCTTTCCATCCACAGTTGGAATCTGTATCTGCGTCCCCAAAAGGGCCTCGGTCAACTTGATTTCTCGGTCGATATAGAGGTCATGACCTACCAGACTAAAGACGGGATCATCAAGTACCCTGGCCTGGATGTACAGGTCTCCGGGTGGTCCGCCAAAGGTCCCGGGCTGCCCTTTGCCAGCCAGTCGAAGTTTTTTCCCGGTCGCCATTCCTTTGGGGATCTTGACATCGATCTTTTGCCGTTGACCACCTTGCTCCAGCGCTATGGTTTTGGTCGTCCCGCGGAATACCTCCTGGAGGGTCAGGGGGAGCTCATATACAAGGTCCGATCCTTTGACTTGAGCCCTTTGGCTTGCTGTATAGGCACTGAAAGGGTCTCCGCCAAAACTAAATCCACATCTTCGACCACTGCCACCACCGCCCATAAATATATTTGTGAAACTGCTGTCGTCGAAGCCAAACTCCTTGAAGATGTCACCGAAATTGAAGCCCCTGAATATGTCTTCCTGTGAGTAACGCTGGCGGAAACCAGATGCACCAAATGTATCGTACTCCTTACGCTTCTCCTTGTCACCCAAAACGGCATAGGCCTCGCTGATTTTCTTGAACATCTCTTCGGCCGATTTATCGCCTTTGGTGCGATCAGGATGATATTTCATGGCGAGCTTGCGATAAGCCTTCTTGATGTCGCCCTCGCTAGCGTTTCTGGCAAGGCCTAAGATTTTATAATAGTCGGTTTCAGGCATCTAGTGATCCTCTGCTGGAGAAGCATAGAATGAAATATTGAGATATGATATATAAACTAAATATAATTAAATCCCTTACAGTGTCAAGGAAATAACAGGCCACACAATGGGTTCAAAGATCGTAACTACTCAGGTTCAAGGTTCACGGTTCACGGTTCAAGGTTAGAGAGCGATGAAGAGCAACTATTCAGGTTCAAGGTTCCACGGTTCAGATATTAGCCTGTCAACGGTGAATCGTGGAACCGTGAACCGTGGAGCTGTGGAACCGTGGAACCGCGGAACCGTGAACCGTGAACCTGACAACCTGAGCAGATACGATCAAAGATTGCCGAACGGGCTTTCCTCCCGTGTCATCAAAGAACACCTCAGGACTCGATGGCTTGGCCAACGGGCAGTCTGTTGCTTTGATGTAGTTGAATCCACTAATATAGAAGCGAATCGTCTGGTTCGAGAAGGGGCTCCGGAAGGGACGGTGATAGTGGCTAATGCCCAAACCAGGGGGCGGGGCCGCCTGGGGCGCTCCTGGGTCTCGCCTCCAGGAAACGGGCTATACCTTTCCATCATATTGAGGCCTGGGTGCCCCCCGGACTGGTTTCCAAGGCTCACATTAACCGCAGGCGTGGCCGTGGCTTCGGCAATTCAGGAAACAGGGATGAGACCTCAGCTCAAATGGCCAAATGACATTCTGATTGCCGGTCGAAAGGTTGGGGGTATCTTGATAGAGGCTGTCTTCGACAATAGGCAAATCGGCTCTGCTATTCTTGGCATCGGCATAAATGTGAATACGGAACAGGACGAGTTTCCAATTTCTGTCCGAAACCTGGTCACCTCCCTTCGACTCAGCCTTGACAAACCGGTGTCGCGGATTCATCTCCTTCAAACCTTGCTGCACCAGCTCGAGCAATGGTACGAGTTTTTCTGCACAGGGGACTTTGAGACCATCCTTGAGGCATGGTGTCAATTTGACAACACCCTGGGAAGAATGGTTAAGGTGTTCCTCCCGGAAAGAAGGCTTGTCGGTGTGGCCGAAACTTTGGAGTCAGATGGCACACTCCTGGTTCGAGACAAAAGGGGTTGCCTGCACAGGGTCGTAGCGGGGGATGTCGTGCATTGTCGCCTGGGATAGGATCGGAAATCGTGAATCGTTATTGGTCATTGGTCATTAGTGAATCGTGTAAGCGGACAATGAATGAGAGGGACTAGTCATGACTTCGGCCAGCTCAACACCTGTGTGGGAGCGGCATTCTTGCCGCGACTCTCGCGGCTGGAAAGCCGTTCCCACAGATTGGCCCAAATGATGACCAAGCCCGAATGACAAATGACGATTGAGGCACATAGGCGAGCGAATGTCTTGACGCTTCGATATTTTTTGTGCTACGTGCACTTATCATTCGCTTGATAGGGATAGACTTTTGTTGATTTTGAGAATCTGTTTTCAGGTTTCGGGTGTCAGGTGTCAGGTTTCAGGTTTGCGCTCCGCGGGCGTGTTTAAGGTCTTGCGCGATTTTTCCCTGACACCTGAACACTGACACCTGTACTGTTTTCAAGGCGTAAGCCGCAAACCTACATGTGCCCTGAAACCTGAAACCTGAAACCTGAAACCAAAACGGGATAAAAATTTAGGTCGATATAAGAATTAATCTAAGTACAGACCTCGTAAAAACTATTTATTTAGTGACTGCAATCCCCATAGTTTTTAGGGCCTTGCTCAAAAATTGGACATCAGGTCGGTCTGGGTTATGAGGTTCAGGGTTCA
>JAFDKF010000069.1 GCA_019307135.1 Deltaproteobacteria bacterium | reverse complement strand
TATTCCCTGTAATATCAATATGTTGTGGTTACTCGTGTTCTTGCCCACAACTGCTTGGGTGTGGCCACGAACACGGCTTCAACCAAGCTCCCCTAAATCCGTTATAACCAGAATCTAACATGGCCATACCTCCTTTCCGAAAATTGCCCAATTTGGGCGTTCGTTCTTGGAAGTGCTGTGCTTTAGAACCCGATTTCTTTTGCACCACTGTGAATCTTTTTGGTCTTGGCCTCATCCTGTAAGGCTCGCACGAGAGCCCTGTGATTGACTTGCTCTCCGGGATAAAAAGAGTACCTGTCCCTAACCACCTTGAAGTCTCCGGGCGAAAGATCAGACATCCCTTTCAACGCATTAAGAGACTTCTGATCCATTGACACATCCACTAATCCTTCGAGAAGCTTCCGGTAAAAGGCTATATTTCCGTCAGGTGTTAAATGTCTGAACTCTATCTTGTGGTTGAATCTCCGAATCGATGCCTCATCCAGATCACGCAGGCGATTGGTGGTACAAATCAGGATACCCTTGAACCTCTCCATTTGTGCCAAAAACTCATTGGTAAAGCTGATCTCCCACGAACGATGAGCTCTGTCGCGGCTAAAAAGCATGGAGTCTGCCTCGTCAATGACAAGTACCGCCTCTTCTGCCTCAGCTTCTTCGAAAGCCTCCTTGACGCTTTGCTCGGTCACTCCAACATAGGGATCCAGGAGATCACTCGCCCGTTTACAGAGTATCTCCCTGTCCAATTCATGGGCTATGTATCGTGCAAGCTCGCTTTTGCCGCACCCCGGAGGCCCGTAAAAGAGAAGATTCATATTCAGGTTCCTCTCTTGCTTGGGCTTCCGCAGGTAGCGGTCAAATGCCTCTAACTGATCCATCATGGACTGGAGGTTGCCACGAACGTTTAGCCCCTCCAGAGAATACTCCCTTTCAAGCCTGTCTTTGTCTCTCGGCTTTTCCCCGTTGTTGAGCAAGGTTCGATGGGAATTTAGGGCAAGGGTTACTGCCTTGTAAAAGCCCTTTTTTTCATCCCTGCCCGTCTCTTTTGCCTTGTTGACCGCCAGGTCGATTGCGCCCGCGCTCACCTTGTAGTGTGAGGCAAGGTGATCGATCTGTGGGCCGGTCAGGAGGCGTTTTGCCCTGTTCTGGGAAAGGATGGAGCCCCATAGCCGGTATTTGTCATGTTCAGACATGCGACAATCGCGGCCCGGCGCTTTGAGCCGACATTTTTCTCATCGCCGCGAATGATCTCATAGCCGGGCAAGCCGAGTTCCCGAACGATCCCGTGGGCAAACGTGGTCTTTCCCGTGCCCTGCGGGCCGTAAAGAAGAATATGGGTCGAGCCTTTGGGTTTGTCTTTTAGGAGGGCAAGAATGTGGTCTATCTCTTCCCTGTCCACCATGTGCCGCTCTAAGGGGATGCCTTTTGCGGTCATTCGGGAAAAGAACCTTGTGGAAATTGCCCTTGTGGAAGGCCCCTGGAACAGATCAAGAAAATCGTCGGAGATGCTAAGCTCAAACCCGCTGTCAGATTCGATCAGCCCGATTTTTACCAGTGTGCCGTTGAGGATGTCATTAAATCCCTTGGTGGTCATTTTCAGTATTGCCTTTACATACCGCCTGCCGGCAAAGCTCTTGCACTCCAGGGCGCAATCAAAAAAGTCCCTTGGGGCCCTCCATGCGGTCATGATGAAGTGAAAAAGGCAATACTCTGTTTCCTGGTCTGTGAGCCTGAACATATGCTTTGTTGCCGCCACATTCTTTTCAATATCGCTCTTTGCGCGGTTTTTGAGGTCAGATACCCTCTGTCTCAACACTTTCAGTATGAAGCGAAGCAACCTCGGATACCGTTTTGGGGGAAGCTTTCGCACAAATTCCATGATTTTGTCCGAATATTCATAATCGTCATACCGCCATGAAAAAGCATATTCTTCGTCGTCCTCGTCCTCATCCTCATCCTCATCCTCAAAGGCATCCGTGTGGCTATTTTTTGCCTGGCCTGCCAGATACTCAGCGACCTTTTCTATTTCCGGTCCCAGTATCCAGTGGAGCATTGCCGTGCTCTCATCGTTGATCACAGGATAACGCTCCAGAAACCGTTCCAGATAGATCCCGCATTTTCGGGCAACAAAGCGCTCATTCTTATCCTGATCACAGGCTACAGATGATGGATCTATCAGAAACCGTGTACGCTGTTTTCTTTTCATTGGTACCCTCCTTTTTTTTTCTTGCTTAATCATAGTATCGAATGGTAATATTCCATTAGGCGGAACGCTTTTTGAGATTTTTGAGGAGGGATAAATGCCTAAAAAAATAGACGATTTCAGCAGTTACGGGCAGAAATTGCTCAGCCTTTTTGCAAGACTCCTGTTTTCCATGGAAAGCCACTCACTTACAGATCTTGCCCGGATGCTCAAGTGTTCTAAACAGACTGTCCTGCGCCTGGTTCAGGACATCGAAAGGGCCTATCTCGTAGACATTGAGCACAACTTCAAGGGAAACAGGAGGTATTACCGCATAAAGAGGCGCTTTTTGCCTTCTCTCTCTCTTACGGAGACAGAGGTAAACGTCCTTTACATGTGCCGCACCTTTGCCGAGCACCTCCTCGGCCATGAGCAATTCGAGGAGGCCACACGTGCCCTCTTGAAGAGCCGTGACTTGCTCCCCGAGAAAAAAGCGCGAACCCCTCAACACATGGAAAAACACAAAATCTGCAAGATCAACTACCGCAGGCTCACGGCAGAAAGAACAAAGACCTTTTACATCAAGCCCCTTAAACTCTTCTCTCATCAGGACACAGTCTACCTGCATTCCCGAATGGCCAGAACTCCCGGCAAAGTATACAAGACGCCGGATTTCGATCCGCTCCTGGTCGTTCACAGGATCAAAAAAGTGGAGATAACAGACAGGGACTTTGAGTTCCCGAAGAACTATGACTTTGAAAAGCTCTTTAATCGGGAGTTTGGCATCATCAAGGAAGAGTCCTTCAAGGTGAGGGTGGAATTTACCGGCTGGGCGGCCAAATATGTGCCAGAGCGGATCTGGAGCCCGGATCAGAAGATCACAAACAAAAAGGGTGGGAACATAGTGCTAACGTTCACGGCCTCGTCAAAGCCGGAGCTGATCTCCTGGCTGCTGTCATTCGGGGATGAAGGAAAGCTTCTAAAGCCAAAATGGTTGGTGGATGAGGTAGGCCAAACTGTTGAACAATTGCAAAGGCTTTACTTGGAGAATACGTAAAAACGTAACAACTCCCACACAACCCCGCCTGATCATGACCTTGGTAACGTTATCCAAGGCACTGCCCATGACGCCCCTCTGGATCTAACGAACAAAACCCTTGCTTTTTTAAAGAATATCGTTTAATTTAACCTTGTGTTTTGAAAAAAACTTAAACGAATATCTGTTGGTATTGAATTGTGAAACGATTCATTGATCAGGAACTTAGGAAATGGAAGGAAGCCAGGCGTCGAAAACCCCTCATTGTCCGTGGGGCAAGGCAGGTCGGAAAGACCTATTCGGTGAAGCGGTTCGGACAAGATTGCTTTGATGCTGTTGCGGTTGTGAATCTGGAACGTAATCCGGACTGGCATCGCGTTTTCGACGGCAACCTACACCCGAAACGTATCTGTGCGGATCTGGAAATCGTGCTTCAACAGAAGATACTCCCAGGGAAAACGCTGCTTTTTATCGACGAAATCCAGGCATGCCCCGGAGCGATTACGGCCCTTCGCTATTTTTATGAGGAATTGCCCGAGTTGCATGTGGTTGCAGCCGGTTCACTCCTTGAATTTGCCATGAAAGATATTTCTTTTCCAGTGGGCAGAGTGCAGTTTTCCCGCCTTCACCCACTCTGTTTTGCAGAATACCTTCAGGCAACCGGCAACGATGAAGCCGCAAACATCATTCTTGGCTCCCCGGAAACTGTTTCGCAAACAATCCACGAATTTCTTTGCGAGGAACTCCGCCGGTATTTTTTTGTGGGAGGGATGCCCGGAAGTGTAGCGGCCTATGTGGAAACCGGGTCAATGCGGGAATCATTCGAGGTGCAGGCTGAGATCTGTGATACTTACCGGTTGGATTTTTCGAAATATAGCGCACATTCCAACAAGCATTGTCTGAATGCCGTACTTACAACAGTAGCGAGAAGTGTTGGACAACAGATAAAATATTCCAGGCTTGCCGATGGCTACTCAAATCCAACCCTGAAAAAAGCCTTTAACTTGCTGTGCCTGGCAAACGTTATAAGGAAAGTGCCTTCGGTTGATCCGTCCGGACTGCCCCTCGGGGCCACTGCCGCTGCAAACATCTTTAAGGCATTGATGGTAGACATTGGTCTCATGAGGCATCTTACGGGCATGCCGGTAGATGTTGAATACGGGAAGGCAGACTTGCTCAACATTTACCGCGGAGCCATGGCAGAGCAGTTTGTCGGCCAGGAGATGGTATTGTCTCAGAAAGAGGATCTTTACTACTGGTCGAGACGGGCAAAGAGCAGTTCAGCAGAGGTAGATTACGTGGCAGTTATTGACGGCAGGATACATCCTGTAGAGGTGAAAAGCGGAGCTTCCGGCAGGCTGAAAAGCTTGCATCTGTTCTTAGAAACGTATCAAAACACTCCAAAGGGTATTGTCTTTTCCACACGCCTTTATGCAGAACTGCCAGAAAAGAGTATCGTATTTGTGCCGCTCTATTTTGCTTTTTCAGCAACACGTGGAAGCGGTGGTTTATGACTGCTATCGCCTTCGCGGTTTGTCCGCATACTCCTCTTGAAACGAGTCCATTCACTCAGAAAAAATGCATACCTATCAATAATTCTCACAAGCAGAAAGCAGCTCTTTCTTGATTTCGTCCCACAGCGATTTCGGCTCCAAGACCTTGGCATCACCTCCAAATTGTAAAACCCACGGGACAAATTCCCTGGTGTTTGTGAGATGAACCTCCATGGTGAAAATGCCGTTTTTTACCGCTGAAAATCTCTGTGTGGGATGCCAGAGCCTGGCCGTTATATATTCCCGGAGGGATTCTTTGAAAGAAACAGACACCTTGAACGGACGGGCGCCAGGCGTTTCAAAAATACCAAACGACCCATCGGTTAGCTTGTCAGGGTCATAATTGGCAGGATATTTGAAGGGTTCATTCGTGTTTACTACGTTTTTTATCCTATCCACAGAAAAGGTTCTGACCTGCCTGTAGCCTTCCACGTATGCATGAACATACAATGAGTCTCTGTGAAGCAAAAGCGTGTAGGGTTTAATGATATGGTATTTCTCTTTTGAGGCATCGTGAGAATAATGTAGTATCTGAAGTTTGCTCTGGTGAATGAGCCCCTTTAGGATTTCTGTGAGCACTGTGTTTTTTTCGGTGTAGCTTTTTCTCCCAAAACCGGAATACCTGATTTTCCTGTCAAAGAGTTCAAGCCGTGTTCTTATTGACGGCTTCAGTTGCCCTGCGACCATTTCCCAGACATGCTTCATGCCATCTCCAAGAGGCGTCCCTTCCAGTGACTTGAGAAGCACCGTGGCCACATACACGGACATAATACGGAAAAAAGTGGCGCTCACGATCTCTTCCTGGTCTGCAAGGTACCACTTCTCAACCCCACCCTCCCTGATCACCCTCAAAAATGTCCCTCCATCGCCTGCCATAAGATTTTCATTGAGTGCCTTGCGGTATCTTTGAGCCGTTCTGTGGGAGATGCCGAAGCGCTCACAAATCTGGTTCACCGGCACCGGCCTCCATGCCTTTGAAAGCAACAGTATAAGCTCCGCTAGCCTTACCCCGGAACCATATGTGGGTTTTCTCCTTTCCATGGCAGCCTCCTCTACTTTTTTTGTAAAAAATATCCTAGCACGGCCTTAATGTCAACGGTTGTCGTATTGTCGTCCGTAATATGTATAAAGCGCAATGCCCAAATCCTTCGACAGGGTATGACAAACTATATCAGGGCTATGCCCAGTCTGCTTGCTCCGAAGGAGCTGACTGGTTGGCCTGATTTTTCCGCTCAAAAAATCAGGCCAAAGAAATTGTCTCTGAGAACTCTGGGGGCTCAAGCGACCAAAGGGAGCGAGCGAGAGAATCTCAGACTTGGGGCTAATTCATCTGAGGCAAAAGATATGACAACACCATTCATGTTCGAAATGCTGGGAACGACAGGCTCTTTGATCATGTGCGCCAGCGCAGTTCCCCAGATAATAAAAACATACAGAACAAAGAGTTCGGGCGACCTGAGCATAATCTACCTGGGCATACTGTTGTTCGGCATGTCCCTGCTCCAGGCGTACTCTATGTATATCAAAGATTTCGTTTTTATCTTCGGCAACACCCTCTCGGTGTTGTCAACCGGGACTTTGATCATTCTTTGGTTCAGATACAAAAGACAAAGGGCATGACGTGAATTTCTGGCAAGGCATGCCCCTTAAATGCGAAGCCCATTTAACGGGGTCGGATAGGGATTCGTCAGCGGGAGTCTGTGTGTGTCTGCGGCTAACTCTCTTTGTCACATTTTTGACGTGTCATCAAATCAATCTTGGTTGTTCATGAGAAAGATCCAGCAATCAGGATAAGGCTGATAGCACTTTGTAACATAGTGAATTCATACATCAAATATGACCTCAAGTTTTTGAATCGTTTGCCGACAATATACATAATGGCAACTTGGAGAGTTTTCTGAGCAGCGACGAAAGACACTCTAAGCCCGCGAATCATCTAAGCTGCATTTAGGGTCTTATCCGTTCAGAGCAAGGACAAACACCATGCCGCAATTCACCTACGAGACCGATGAGGCCACCTTCACATTTCCTTACCAGGACGCAGTCGACGTCTTGTCCTCAAACATCAAAGAATACCAGGTGGAAGACGATTCCATGCTCCTGACGTGGTTGCTGGGCAATTCGAGCAACGGACAGCAGGATATTGCGATCAATGCCGAGGCTACGTTTGAAATGGAAGACTACGTTGGCCGCATCGTGTACCTGATCAGAAACCTGCTCATTCAGGGAAAAGGGACCGTACACTGCAAACAATGTGACCGAAACATTCCCGCTTCAAATATCAAGAAGAAGCAGACCACCCCCTTTGACGCACACGATGGATTGGATAAAAAAACGCGTAATATCCTAAAGAAGGAACTTGGACTTAAAGGGCGTATCAGGTTTCCTGCATCAGGAGGGACTATTTTTTTGTGTGATAAGGGTCATGAATTGTTTAGAACCAAGGATTGGATCACTTAGGGACCAACAACGTATCTTACCATAAATGATCGCTGATGTTGCATTGGAGGAGGAGTATTCGTATGGAAGCCGTCCAAGGCAAGAAGACATTTTACCGAAAAGTAGAAGAAGCCCTTAGATCTGGGGGCTATCAGTACTATGACGGTGACCGGAACATCCGTGGCTTTGTATCTATTTCAAATTATTAACCTTCCACGATGGACACTAGATAACATTTTGAAATATTTTGGAAAGAGCGCAAAATCATAGTTCCAGATAACTTTCAAGAGCTGAATGATAAGTATGGCCCATATTCAAACATATCTTTAAAGAAAGATAGCCTGTGGAAAGTATTGTTCGGCTTTAAAAGGGAAAAGAAAAAAATGACAAAAGCATTAATTCCATACTGCCCCCCTTTTGGTGAGCTGGAAAAAAATAATTTAGGTATCCAGAAAAGCATTTTCAAGAAAAACAGACATATTCTTTTGAACGAGCTTAGATGTTTATCTGGTGTTCCGGAAATAATAAGCCAATTTAATCAAGATACTGTATATAAAATTGTTGCAGCACCTGAAGGGGCAAACCTTTATAAAGACGCGGCGGGAAATATTAAAGGTGTTTTTTATAGAGATGGTAAAATCGTAGAGCATGCAAAATTAAAAGCAGTCCATCCTTCTCTTGTAAAAGCGGCAACGGCTATTGGTTCTCAGATTCTGTTAGTAAGCATTGCAATGCAATTAAATCGTATTGAAAAGGGAATATCCAGAATTATAAATGAATTTCATAATGATAGAATTTCCGAAATATTTTCAGGTTGTAATCAATATCACCAGGCCATAACTGTGCAAGATATTAATAGACAGTCACGTCTGATTGAGCATGCTATTCAAACTTTAAATATTGGCATAGAAAAAACAATTCGCTCCCTTAAAGTGCAAATAGCAGATGCACCAAATCCCCAAATTGGATTTCTTGATAACTGGCGTACAAATAAATCAAAAATTGCTGAAGAAAAGATGAAAATGGCTGAGGAGTCATTTCAAGCATCTCTTATAGGTATTAAAACGTTATCGGAATGCTATGCAATTTTAAACGAACCAGTTACTGCAGTATCGGTTCTGACTAAGAATATGTCTGACTTGAAAGCAAGTGGAATTGAGATGGCTGTTCGCAAAGCCAGATTAATTGAATTCAAAGCAAGTGCTCCACCTGAAGCATCATGGAAACATTTTTTAAAATACGAAGCACAATTTATGCATGACATTCAATCGTGCAATAGCTTAGCAAATAAAGAGTTTGATTGTATCGAAATTGAATTTAAGCCTAAAGAATTATTGGAGAATAAACATGAGAAAATGTGAAAAGTGTGGGAGATCATTAGAAGGTAACGAAAAAAAATTATGTCCAGCTTGTCAGTCCACAAAGTCACATCAGAAAAAGAGGTGGGTTGAAGTAATTGTGGGTGTTATCTTTGTAAAGGCCCTTAAAGAGTTATTGTGGAGGTTGATACTGGGTCGGGATGGGGAAAAGAAATAAGTGATATTTTAGAGTATCGTCTCTTCATCTATCGTTTTAACTATTACTATTCTAACAAAAAGCACAAAGACTGCGAGCGCTAAGCATGCTAAGTCGCTCGCAAATATGCCTACTGCGGCGTTCCACATGATTGCCACGCCGGCAAATGCCTTTATAAAAGTGCCCATAGTGAACTCTCAATGCTCCCTTGCATATCATCCACTTTACATAGCCCCGGTTTTTTACTCGGTGGACTGCTTTGAATACCCCTCCAACATCTTTTCTATTGCCTTCTTGCACTGATCTTCCGTTATGAGCCCCTCGTCGCGCAATTCCTTAATGGTCTTTATCTTTTCTTCAAGGCTTTCGCGTTCCTTTGTTGATTTCCTTTTTTTGCAGAGTTTTTTCAAGAGTTCATAGAGCATGTAGGGAAACGGCGGATATGGTGGTCCTATTATCTGTGTCATGATTATTCATCCTCCTTTTGAGATGGAATTCTCTCGCCCGCTCCATTTCCTCGCTTGAGCCTACAGAGATCTCAGAGATAAGTAAAATTTGTCGGATTTTTTGAGAGGAAAAATCCGACAAAGCACTCAGCCACTGTCGTGGCGCTTATCACCCTAGAATGTCTGTTGTGACCAAAGATACGAGCATTTGTCAGTGAACATGTCCAGCGGGATGGCACTTTAAACAAAGTTTCCCTCGCATTCACATTTATCAAGACACTCTTTTATGTCTTCCTTTGTTGCATCAAGCTTGCCTTGGGCAAAGAGGCCGTTGACAACCTTGCCAAGGGTATAGGTAAGACCAAAGGCAAGTGGAGGACCCACAATATTCTTTAGCCCCGGGATGAAAGATACGGCCTCCTGGGCAATAAAGCGGCCTGTTAATGTCAAGCCTATGGAAGATAGCAAGCCAGACGCCGTGCTTGTGCTGACATCAATGTTGTGCAGCTTGCCAAGGTGAATGATCATTGCGACCTGGATGGGCGCGATTAGCAATGCATCAGAACCCGGGGTAAAGTTAGCAGCCACAGCCCCGGCGCATGCCAGTGAATATCTTTTTGTTATCCTATCACCTTCCTCCTTTTTCAATTCCGTGGCCCTGGCAAAGATTGTCTTTGCTGAGTCAGGAAGCGTTGAATAGATCTTATCCTTCAAGTCTTCGATGCCATACTGTAGGGGGTCATCATAAGATTCCCCGGCGCATACAGGAACTATGCGCCCCTTGTCATGAACTTGCTGGAAGTTCGGAAGTGTCGCAACATAATCGACAAATAACCTGATGTTTTTCTCCTTCTCGGTTTTCGGGGTTTTCAGGTTGAGCTTATCCGGCTCCCAATCCCTGACTGGCGTTATTTTGTCGATCTGGTTGATTACCACGATGACAGGCAGCTCACTCAGTAGCGGTTCGATTTTCAGTTTATCCATGAAGGTATTTTCAAGTTCGAGGGCGCGGTCGTCACATTTCAAGACAAGAATAAAGAGATGGGCCTTCAGCAGGGCCAGGTTTTTGATGCACTCCTTATAACCCTCGTCTTCCAACTCAGATGCCTTTGCCTCACCCAGGCCCGGCACCTCAACAACAACGATGTCACCGTCTCTGGTTTCCCATACGCTCTCATCAATGGTTCGGGTTGTTGGCAGGACCCCTGTTTCATAAACGTGTTTCCCCATTAAGGCATTTAAAGTCGACGATTTCCCAACGCCTGTTTTTCCTCCAACCATGATCCTTGGCATAACGTGTTCTCCAAGGATTTCCTGAACTTTCTCCCACATTTCCTCAAATCCATTTTGTTGTGCTTCTTGCCTTGCGTTCATGTGATCATCTCCCTATGTAATGGTCTTTTCATTCTCTGCTCACCATGTTGGCCTATTTTACGGCCTCTTCATTGACAACCGTTGTCGCTTTCAGCTTGCCAACGAGAAAATATTGAGATTTTCTGCATCGATGTGTGGAGAGTTCATGTGAGGGAGATTTTGAAGGGCGGGAAGGACAAATTCAAAGTGGTCCCAACACGTTCACGATAATCGCAAGGTGGGTCTGCGTGTGTCTGCGGCTAATTCTAGGAACAAATCGTGGTTCTACTATCCACCTTTCTCCTGAAAAAACTCTGCCAGCTTTACAAGCCACAGCGTGTCCATTTTGCAATATTCAAGCAGTTTGGCGTTAAGGTCTGCACGTCGTGATTTGGATGTCTCCGGGCTGATGGCCTCAAGATCTGCGCAATTCCAAAGGTTTTAGAGACGAAGTTTTTTGGCATGACAAAACGTTTCCCATCTCCAATCTGCTGTCCACTTCCACAGAACCCCGTGCAAGCAGCTTGAAACAAAAGCATCGCTTTGGACTATCTCTCTGTTAAGTCGCGTCCCTCAGTCTTTCCAATATCCTCACCATTTCTCGTTTTCAAGAACGTAAAACATAAGGGACATTCTCAACATCTAAAGTTATCAATCATCAGCAAAATAAAGCAAGATTCCCTAATAGCAACCCAAAGTTTAAATATTGAGAACCTCCCGAGAGCCCCCTTTGGCTGTCGTACTCCCTGCAATTTTAATATGGGGGACGGGGTTGTTTATAGCAGGTATTTGCTGCAATTTGGCCAAAGAGCTTGACACGATTTGCGATATCCATTACGAATCTATGACAAAATCGTCTGGTGGGCGATTATAGATCGTGCAAGCTATCTTCATTGCTGATGGTGCTGCCATGCACTACAACATCTTGATCTATTGAGTGTGGTGGATTTGTGTAAAACGGGTATCTCTGACACACAAGGCCAATTCTCCTATGCTCGTTTTCCAAGAGTCTCATTTACAGAAAGGACTGAAAGGAGACACATAAAATGGACGAAACAAAATGCCCTAAATGTGGACAGCCCAGAGATTTGTCGGATCAAGAGTGCAAGCAATGTGGGATTGTCTTTTCTAAATACTATGCGGTTCAAGAGAGTATGAACAGGCCCGGACAGACTACGCAATGTCACGAACTCGACTATAAGATTATTGGCGATGATATGCAAATCGTCGAGATAGAACTCGACCCTGGTGAAACAGTAATCGCCGAGGCTGGTGCCATGAACTACATGGACGATGGCATAACCTTTGATGCAAAGATGGGCGATGGGTCAAAACCAGAAGAGGGTGTTTTTGGTAAGCTCATGAATGTTGGTAAGCGGGTACTTACGGGCGAGTCGATCTTCATGACCCATTTTACAAATACGGGCAGCGGAAAGAGACGAGTCGCATTTGCCGGCCCCTATCCAGGTAAAATCTTCGCCATCAATATGGCCAGGGTCAGGGGGGAACTCATTTGTCAGAAAGACGCTTTCCTTTGCGCAGCCTATGGCACCGAGCTGGGTATCGCCTTCACAAAACGCCTGGGCGCAGGCTTTTTCGGTGGTGAAGGGTTTATTCTCCAGCGTCTGCGCGGCGATGGAATGGCTTTTATTCATGCTGGTGGTACAGTTATAAAGAAGAAGCTGAACAGTGAAGTCATTCGCGTTGACACAGGCTGCATTGCGGCATTCACATCAGGGATCGATTACGACATTCAACGCGCAGGCAGCCTCAAATCCATGTTTTTTGGCGGAGAAGGATTTTTCCTTGCGACCTTAAGTGGTACTGGGACTGTGCTGCTTCAGAGCCTGCCGTTTTCTCGTATGGCGGACCGAATTTTTCAAAGCGCCCCTTCAGCCGGTGGCAGCCGCAAAGGCGAGGGCTCCATCCTAGGCAGGTTGGGGGGTTTGATCGACGGCGACAATGCTTGAGCTATCACGTAACCTCATTTTTGCAATTCTTCCGTTATCAATATATCAATACTCGTCCCCTCTTACGCAATTCTGAAATTCCATTCAACCTGTTACTCCCGAGGAAAAAATGACGGAATCCGCTGATCCGTGAGCTTGCGGCGTTTATGTTGCTCCACCCAAATCGTGAAGTGCGCACCCACGTGCCCACCATATTCAGCCAACTGGTCCGTCCCAGCGCTATTGCCCCTGTGACCTTGCGGCGCATGATTGTTCTGCGTAACTGGCTGCCTGAAGCAGAGCGCTCTGCCCTTGATCAAGTCATAAAAGAAGTACGCCTTGCCCGTGTGGAATGTGCTCCAATGGCACCGGTCCAGTCCATTGAAGCCTATGCTACTCCCTTTGATGGTTCCGGTATTCAGGGGGTGTGGGTGTTCGCTCGGCAAAAGAGCCGTTATCAACTGGGCGCCGTGATGGTGCGTCAGGGGCAGGGGATTCGCAATGCCTGGGGACTGGGTAGCATGAGCAAAGGGGAAGTAAAATCCATGGTGCGGGAAATAAGCGGGGGCGCAATGGCAAAGCCGGTTGAGCCGGCGTACATGAAACGCCTGGTTTCACATTTTATCTGGCTTGGACAACAGCAGGGCAACCCCCCTTCACCCGAACTGTTGCAGGTGGCTGAAACCATGGGTAGTGCAGACTGGCCCCCGAAACCATTGGTGTTCAAGAAAGAGCTTGCCGCACTGGAGGAGGCCCCTGATATACAATCATTGACTTCCGCAGATATCGCCAGGATACTGAACGAGAGCGAGGACTGGCCGGTGAAGACGCAGTTTGCAAGCTCCTGGTTTGAAGATGATGCACGTGTGGATGATCTTTTGAAGAAGAGAACGGACTACCCTTTGCGCAGCCGGGAAATGCTGGCACAGGCCAGCACGCTGATTATTGAAGAAATCCTTGAGAAAAAGCGTGACGTGTGGGGTGAACGCCTCCTCTGGATGGCATTATGGGCGAGATCCTGCAAAGACCGTAATCCATTGCCCTGGCAGGATTTTTTTGTCGTTGCGCGGAAACTCTTGCAAGGAACGCCTCTCGAAGAAAATCCCTTGATGATTGCCGTAGCTGTACGATCGGTCCTCTCCGCTTTGCGGCGATTGGAAGATATGCCGTCATAAAACCAGTTGCAGTCTATCCAGAATAAAACACAGTACAAAGAAATCAACAAACCGGACTCGCGGGAATACCAGCTGTGGCCTCTCTCTTCTTTCTAACCAGGAAAAGCATTGTATTTTTTTCAAAAACATTATATGAGCTTGTCATCCTCGATTCTAGAATAGGATAGCTTCCGAAAACCCTTCATTCTGTAAGCCTTTTCATCACTGCGTTTACTGGGGTCTACAAATATCCCGAACGGGTTTAGAAGCAAAAAATAAAGGCATTTCCGCCGCCTTTTCTGCCTTCAAAAAAGCAAATTCCTATTCTTTTTTAGGAGGACAAACGGCGGTGAATATTTCATAAGGAGGCAAAACTGGATGAAGCTCTATGTGGAAATTAACAACGAAAAACATTACATTGAAAAAGATTTTGTGGAGAAATATGGTTTATTGGAGGGCCTGGTTACACCATTTACAGGTCTTGAGATCAAAAGAGAAGATGATGATACAATAGCTGAAGCTGTAAGAGTTAATGAAGTAGAAACTGATTTGACAAAGGATCTTGTCCAAATATCATCAGGAGGCGACGGTTATGCGAATGAGGCTTTCGATTCCGAAGACTTACCAAGTATAGCTGAGTTGGCATCTCAATTTGGAGGAGTTGAACAATCAAATGAGATTCTTACTCAAGCCTATGATACAGAAGAGCCAATTAATGCTCCAGAAAATACGGATTTTCAGGCAGAGGCAATAAAGACATCTGTTGATGAACCGGCTCTCGTGGCTGATACCACCTCCGAGAAGCTCGAGGGCCAGAGATCAAGTGCACAAAAGGTTTGAAAAGAAACATCCCCAACATCCAAAGCGGCGTAAGCAGGCGATGGCCGGCACCCCCGGTACAGCGGCAGTGCGACACTGACCAACGCCGCTCCAACTCCCCCGCCATCCAATCCCGACTTTTGCTTAAAACTTATCATTCCAGAACACCAGGTTGCCGGGTGGGCAATGGGTGTGGGTGGGCAATGGTTTCTCCCCTTTCCACCCACAAGTCGAAGGGTGAATATCACAAAGTCAAGAATTGCCTGCGGAGATCAGATTAAAGATAAATACGAAGTCCTTAGTGAAACAAGAAAATCACGGCAATACTCGGGGCCTAACTATATATCACCTTGGATAAAATATTTGCCAAATCCATTCTTCTGAAGCCACCATAATGCATGATATTTACTTAACATGCTCGCAACAAACTCCTCTGACAGTTCGAAGCTATCAAGAAAATAAAAGGGAATATCCCATTTTTCCTGAATAGCAATCAGGCTGCCGACTACAGCATTGGGGTGAGCATTGCTTTCCGAATAAAGAGATTTTACTTCAGAGAATGACGCCTCAATTACAACGCATTTCTTTTTCAAGTTAGAAAATTGTTCCATATTTTTAATAAACTGTTTTCTTTTGAAAATTATGGAGCCAACCAAATCCGGAAGTGTCTTTCTTTCTATGGAGATTTGTTCTTCCATGCCTTGGATAGAATAATCTCCATGTTTCAACCTTTTCTTTACTGTTCCAGCAAACCAATTTGAAAACCTGCAAAATGTGTAACCCATGCGCTCAGATGAATCGATTATCACTGTTGGTTTTGGAACTTTGATTGATTTTTTATTCTGGATAATTTTTAGCGGCCCTTTTGGTGCAGATACTGGAATATGATTCAAAAAATCCTCTTCAGTATCTCTATCATAGGTATTTATAGAAAATGTGCCTTTCCTACAGCGAGGGCATTTTATTTTGTTGTCAGGAAGAATAAGATAAATTGGCTTTTTGCATTTATAGCAAAATCGTTTTTCTGTCCCTGCTATATTGCCTGACCATATATCAAGAATATTTGAAACAGGCTTTTTGTATTTTCTAATAATGTATCTTTTTTCTTTATCGCATTCAGCACAGTAAATATCTGCCATTAAACCAGTTATTGGATGAGTCGTGGCTTCGTGAAAAGTATCCACCTGAACCCTTTTTCCGTTTTTAATGTAAAAGGGAAAAGGACCTTTAGTTTGAATGGAGTACCTACAGTGACTGCACTTATAACTGTATTTTTGCACGAAACACCTCCATTAAGAAAATAACAACCTTATTCGATTAATTGCAACCAATTTATATTCCATATTACCTCCTTGAGGCCGGCCTTGGTGCGACTTACCTGATATACGTTGTTGGTACTGATATTTCGGAGACAGAACTTATGGAATTCAAACCCTTCCAAGTGAGGTCTGGGCCAGGGTTGTGATAGATAATTTTGATTAACTGGATTTTAATCATGTCTATCCTGTCAAGTATTTTGCCTCCGGTGAACGGCCACCTTTTTTCTTGCTTAATCATAGTATCGAATGGTAATATTCCATTAGACGGAACGCTTTTGAGGTTTTTTGAGGCCAGAACACCATCCGCACGATCATAGAGGCCATGGAAAAACACAAAATCTGCAAGATCAACTACCGCAGGCTCACGGCAGAAAGAACAAAGACCTTTTACATCAAGCCCCTTAA
>JAFDKF010000223.1 GCA_019307135.1 Deltaproteobacteria bacterium | reverse complement strand
AAATCAAGTCCCTGTAGACTCCCCAGCCACTCACCACCTGAGTCAAAGCGAGAATCAAAAGAATGAGATTGCTCAGGCCATGAATCAAGGGAAGGGCCTTTCGTTTCTTTTTGTCACGGTTCATGTATAGACCGGACGCGCTACCAAAGATGATAAAGGGAGTCATTACAAAGGCGACCGCACCATGGGCTCCGGTTATGAAGAATCCATGCCAGTAAAAATACACCATGGTCACGCCCCCTGTCATGCCACCCAGTAATGTCCCCAGAGCAATCTCTCCCAATAGGACATGCCGCTTCCATCTGAAAACCGTGTTCTGATAAAGATGAAGGAAGCGAAAGCGCTGAACCCCGAGGTAGAACACATACAGGGTCAACAGTACGGCAAAAAATTGAATGATCGGATGAATCACAAGCACGGCAGACCCCATTGAAGCCAAGGAAACAAAGGCTTCTCCCTTAATAGTTGAACCTATTTTAATTCATGCAAGCGGAGTCAATGAGGCGAAGCCCGTAAGTTCACGCCTCACCATCGAGAGTACACTGTGTAAAATCAATCTCTTTTCCGCACCCCTTGCAGATATGTTTTTTGTCAAACTCGTCTGAAAAGATCTCTCTTTCCTTCCCACAATTGGGACATTTGCAGATGAATGACTGCAAATGCTTAAACTGTTGAAAACCAGGGCAGTGTTGTGGTGTAGTCATAATAACCTCCTCGTACAATTCCTCAAACCCTCTTCTTCTCACACCTGTAAAAAAACTGCAAAACGCTTCGATGCTATTCTGCTCCACGAGAGTCGTCACAGGGTTCGTCTTCATTGGCTCCCCTTGCATGCTCTGCACTGGGCGCTGTGGTACAGAACGGGAGAGGCTCGTCAGCTTTCTTCTTCCCTTTTTTCGTCTCGTCTTTGGATGTTGTCTCTTTTTCTTCTGTCATGATTTTCACCCCCTCGTCACAAGCGGCAACAGAATCTCAGCAAAAAGCCATGATGTTAGCCACAGCCTGCTTCGATCTTGTCAAGGTTTTCCCCAGCGAAGTCCCAATTGACCAGGTGACCCAAAAAAGCCGTGACATAGGCCTTCCGCTCCACCCCACAAATACCTAAAGAGTTCTCATAAAATTCAGCAGGTCCTTCTTCTCTTCCTCCAGACATCATCACGCCCTTAGCCAGCCGGTTGTTCAAGTCATATCGCTCATTGACTAAATCCATCTGCCGTTTCATCACTTCCTGCTTGGCGGCCTTCATGCGAGCCATGGTCTTTTCGAAAGGTTCTTTAATGACCACGGGGCTGTAACTGCTCTTTGCCGCCTCTTTGGCATAGGCCGCACCCAGTGCGATAAGCGAAGCGCAAAGCGCTCCCAGAATTGCCCATCTGCCGTTGATTAATTTTCGCATTTCTTGTCTCCTTTCCCTTGAGGATGAAAGACCGCAAGTGCTTAAACTGTTCAAAACCAGGGCGGTGTTGCGGTGTGGTCATGATTATTCCCTCTTACAATCATCAAAGGCTCTTCCTCTCAAACCAGAAAAACAAAGGAATAATGACCATTATGAGAAAAACTATGACGATCCAGTGGTTGATCCCCAATAGGCCGGGGAGGGTAATTTTACCGAACTCGCCCCACGCAAGCACATTTGTTTTCAGGGCAGGATAGACCTCGGCATATATGGCAGCGCCACACAGCATGCCAACAATGCCAAAAAGGCTGTCCCATCTTCCTTCACCCAACGCGCCAACGGCTGTCCCCGGGCAATATCCCAGAAGGCCCCAGCCAGCACCAAAAATCAAGCCCCCAACAATGTTGGCTCCGAGCATGGTTGGTTTCAGTCTCAACTCTACCAAGCCCAAATCATGGAGCAGATAGATACCGACCATGGCCACAAGCACTGTGGAGAGCATGAACTTAACAATGGCAAGATCTTTAAGGCGAAGGGCGCCCAATTGCCTGTCGTATCGTAAGACCTGGCCTTTCTCGAGGAGAAAGCCGAAAATAATCCCGGTAAAAAATCCCCAAACGAGCAGGCTTATCGACTTTCCCCTCCACCATAAAGAAACCTTGCCATGATCATTCCTGCAATAAAGAAGCAGATCAGGGAAACATAGCCGCTTGCAGCCAATTGACTCGAACCGGCCAGTCCGTGACCGCTTGGGCAACCGCCGGTCATGCGGGCCCCGAACATGGCGACCATACCGCCGACAAAGGCCGCAATCCACCTCTTTAGCCTATCCGGCCCAAATCTTCTCTCCCACATGGGCGGTAATGCCGTAAGCCTGTAATCCCTCGAGAGCTTGGAGGCGAGGAGGGAACCAAAGAATATGCCTGCCACAAACATCCACTGCCAGTCTATTTTGACTTTTGTCTTTACAAAATAGTCCATCTTTGCCACCCGTTCAGGTGCAAATATTTTCTCGATCAGACCGGCTGAACGGACAAAGGTTGTGGATGCTCCCACATATTTTCCGGTTATCAGGACCGACAGGCACAAGAGAATGCCAGCCAGTCCCCCGGCCACATAAACGGACCAGCTCTTTTGCTTCAAGACATTATTCATCATTCATCTTTCAGTTGCTTCACGTCGAATCAATACATGATACCGGCTATCAGGCTTATAGCCTACACTTCACTTTGGAGGTCACTCGATAATTTCTTACGGTATATTTTGCCCTCGGTGCCCCTCCCATGGTGCCGTCAAATGGAGGAATCCCAGTACTCTCTGACATTTTCGATGCATTTCTTTTTTTCTTCTTCAGAAAGATTGGATGGATCCTTTAAGTCACCCAGTTTACATATGAACTCGTTTCCTACCTTGTCTTTCACAAGGACAAACTGCATTGCCGTTGATTCGGTTACTTCTGGTTTGTATTCCATTTTTCCCTCCTTCTACCTTAATTCAGACTTGCACACACCCGGAGACAAAGTCCACCATTGAAGGCAAATAAGGCATCTTTTCCGGTTCGGGACCCCTTGGCCCGATCTTCGGTTCGTCTCATTGGCTAGGTCACCATGAATCTCCAACCCGGCTCTTCCATCATGGGCTGGAAAAACATAATGTAAGGGCCTCTCATTAGATGTGCCATAACGCCATCATCATGAATTTTTCTTATCCTGTGATTGACCAACACCTTGGCAAAGCCCAGTTGGGCCATTTCTGCTGCATCCCACTCGCTGTGGATGAGATATTCCGGGGGGCTGGGCATGGCATCGGGTGTTTTGAACAAAGGCTTGGGATCCTTCGGCGGATTTGCACCCAAGGTTTGTAGGGATTGTACCATCGATTTCGGATCCATCATGAAGCTCCCCAAAGCGCAAACGCCGATCTGTTTAAGGATCATGTATCCCAGAAAACCGGTCGAATCCGACAGCGCCTCCATGGTATCAATGGCTCCTTGCTCAAAGGCCTTTTCTCTTTCTCCGATTCCCCAGAAACAGCCGGGAGCATGAAGTCAGGAGCACGAACTCCTAACATAAGGAATTACTTCTTCTCACTTCTGACCCGCTGCCGCAGGCATGGTAAAAACCTGCGCTCCCAGTTCTCGATCAAGCATGAACAGCCCGCCTGGCGCATCGCCTATGAGTTTTATCTTATTGAAAATCTCAGTGGCACTCGTTTCTTCTTCCACCTGCTCGGTCACAAACCACTGAAGAAAGCTATTGGTGGCATGGTCCCTTTCTTCCATAGCGAGATTCACCTTTCGTCATTGATTTGCATGCCTAATGTGTTGAAAAAAGTTGTCAGAAATCCATACAAATTACCTCCTTGTTGTATTCCCTCCCCAGCCCCGCCACCTCTTTCACCAACATCCCTCCTTGGTAGGACCATCAAGGCCAAGGTTTCTGTGTGAAAAAATGGATTCGATCAATGCGGCAATATCCGCCAGGTTCAATGAGCTCTTTGGAATAAAGGCATCGGCTCCGCCATCGTAAGCCGCCTCTCTGTATTCCGGCAAATCATAAGCTGTAAGAATGATAATGGCTATTTCGGGATGACTTGCTTTGATTCTTTTGGTAAGCTCAAGGCCGCTTTCCCCGGGCAATCGGATATCCATAAAGACAAGATCAGGCAGATAAGTTTTGATCTTTTGCATGGCCTCCGTTCCATCCACGGCTTGATCGATAACCATAAAAGGGAATCGCTCACACAGA
>JAFDKF010000068.1 GCA_019307135.1 Deltaproteobacteria bacterium | reverse complement strand
AGTTTCCTTCATTTCCCCATCTAATTTGCCCGGTCCTGGATGCTCGTAAAGGACAAATATACACAGCCCTCTATGAATGTGCCGGTTACATGAAGTGGACAAGGGTGATTGAGGACTGTGCAGCAGAACCGACGCAATGGCTGAAGCAGATACAACGTTTGTGTCTCTTTGTGGGCGATGGTGGGGATGGATCAGATTCTTGATGGTCAGATTGCGGATGTTGCCCGTCTGACACCCCATTACATCCGAAAATCGGAAGCTGAGATAAAGCTCGAAAAATGGCCCGCCTATTGACAAGGAAACCCTAAGAGATATATAAAGACAGTTTCAATTGCGAACGACAGTTACCGCGAATCTGCATTGAGCAGACGGATTCCTGGAGGATTGCCTATGGAAGAGAAGGATGAGAAGCTCATTGCCCGGTTGATCAAAGAGAACAGAACCCTGAGAGAATGTGTGGAACGACACAAGAAATACGAAAGGCAGTTGGAAGAATATAACAAGCGAATTCATCTTACAGCCGAAGAGTCCATGGAACGTAAGAGAATCCAAAAGCTGAAGCTTGCCGGCAGGGACAAGATAGAGCGTATCCTGGCTGAACATCGTGGAGCTCAAAAAAGACAAGAGTCTGAAGATACGGGTTCGTAGCAACAACCGAGGGTTCGATGATTCGTTCTGAGCGTTCTGGGCCGATCAACCAAAAAGTCCGTGCGGTTGCCCGGGAGGGGTATCCGTTCATACTTGGATCGGCCTTTGCGACAGCTATCGTTGCCATTTTGGGGCTATACGTGCTGGCCCTGTTTTTTTTGGCAGTTACCTTCTTTGTATGTTTCTTCTTCAGGGATCCGGAACGGGTCATTCCAGAGGACGAAAAGGCCGTGGTCTCCCCGGCAGATGGCAAGGTCGTAGAGGTAAGTGTCGTGCAGGAGACAGATTTCGCTCCTGAAAAAATGCTTAAAATCAGCATTTTTATGTCAATTTTCAACGTTCACGTCAACCGAACACCTGACAATGGCACGGTCACTGATGTTGTTTACTATCCTGGCAAGTTCTTTTCGGCCAACCTGGACAAGGCCTCCAGGGACAATGAACGAAACGCGGTGAGTCTGGAGATAGGCCGAGGTCGCAAACTCATAGTGGTCCAGGTTGCCGGGCTCATTGCAAGACGGATCATCTGCAAGATACGCAAGGGAGACCGTTTGAGCCGTGGGGAGCGGTTTGGTATGATCTGTTTTGGGTCTCGCCTGGATGTCTATCTTCCGCCAGACACTGCACCGGCTGTGTCTGTAGGAGATAAGGTCCTGGCCGGGACATCGGTTTTGGGGCATCTATCATGAAGAGAAAAAAACGTTCAAATAGAAGAAGATTACAGCGCGGGATCTATGTCCTGCCGAACCTTCTTACATCTGCCAACCTCTTTTGTGGCTTTTATGCCATTGTGGCCACGACCCAGGGCCAGTACTTGAAGGGAGCCATTGCTATCATGATAGCGGCCATCTTTGACGGGTTGGACGGCAAGATCGCGCGGGTAACACGGACCGTGAGCAGGTTCGGCCTTGAATATGACTCCCTGAGTGATGCCATATCCTTTGGTGTGGCACCCGGCATCCTGGTCTATCTGTGGGCCCTTCAGCCCTTTGGAAGATTGGGATGGTTGGCAGCACTTCTTTTTGTGGCCTGCGGTACGCTTCGGCTGGCACGGTTCAACACCCAGGTCCATGTCGTTCGCAGTGATTACTTTAACGGACTTCCGATTCCGGCGGCCGCCTTCATGATTGCGACCACGGTTCTCCTCCTCTATCGTTTTGGCGGGACAGGGACCACAAAACACGTGACGATCTTGATCATGATCTACGTTTTGTCCTTCTTGATGGTCAGCACAATCAAATATTATAGCTTCAAGCAAATGGAGTTATTTAAAAAGATGAAGTTCAACATGCTGGTGATCGTTGTCCTGTTGTTCATCGTCATTGCAGCAGAGCCAAGTATTGCCTGCTTCCTTATGATACTGTGCTATGTCCTTTCAGGCCCCTTCACCACTCTCTGGCTTCGCCAGAAGCCCCAGAGTGAAGGGGCTGCTGACGAAAAACTCATTACCCCGCACGAAGAGCCCGTATAGACATGCCCCAAACGATTACAGAAAAAATATTGGCTGCCCATGCAGGGCGTGACACAGTGACACCTGGCGAACTCATCAACGTTCGCATCGATATGGCTTTGGCCAATGATATTACGGCCCCCATTGCTATTGATCTGTTTGAAAAATCACGCGTTGACGCCGTGTTTGATCCGGAAAGAATTGCCCTGGTGCCGGATCACTTTGTGCCCAATAAGGACGTCCGGTCCGCTATTCAGGTGCAGGCCATGCGCGCTTTTGCCAGAAAATATCATATCAAGTATTTTTTTGAACTTGGTGAAATGGGGATTGAGCATGTACTCCTGCCAGAACAGGGCCTGGTTCTGCCCGGAGATGTGGTGATTGGCGCCGACAGTCATACGTGTACATACGGGGCGTTGGGAGCCTTTGCAACAGGAGTTGGGAGCACAGACATTGCAGCGACCATGATTACGGGTGATGCCTGGTTTAAGGTTCCCGAATCGATCAAGCTCGTATATCATGGCCAGCGGAGGGAATGGGTGGTCGGAAAGGACCTGATCCTTTACACGATTGGCGACATCGGAGTCGATGGCGCCACGTATAAAGCCATGGAATTTACGGGCGATGTGATCAGGGCATTGCCCGTGGCAGATCGAATGACCATGGCCAACATGGCGATTGAGGCAGGCGCCAAGAGCGGGATCATTTCCCCGGATGAAGCGACACTTGATTACATAAGGCCAAGAGCAAAACGTCCCTTTGAATGTTATACGAGTGATCCGGACGCTACTTACACAGAGGTAAGGACGTATGATGTTTCTAATATCGAACCACAGGTCGCCTTCCCCTACCTTCCCGAGAATACCCGGGGTATCTCAGCGGTAGACACGATTCCCATTGATCAGGCCGTGATCGGATCTTGTACCAACGGGCGTATTGAGGACCTTCGCCTGGCAGCCCGTATCCTGAATGGCCGGACCATTGACAAGAATGTGCGTCTCATCATAATCCCTGCCACTCCTGCCGTTTACCGGCAAGCGATGGCCGAGGGCCTATTAGAGATTTTTCTGGCAGCCAGGGGAATTGTGAGTCCACCCACCTGTGGCCCCTGCTTAGGAGGCTTTATGGGAATCCTGGGGCCAGGGGAGCGGGCCGTATCTACCACCAACCGCAACTTTGTGGGCCGCATGGGGCACCCCTCAAGCGAGGTCTATCTTGCCAACCCTGCTGTAGCAGCCGCATCCGCTGTATTAGGACGGATTGGTGGACCGGATGAGCTGTAAGGAATGCGGAGTGCGGAGTGCGGAGTGCGGAGTGCGGAATGAAAAGGACTTATCATTCGCTTAATAGGGATAGACTTTTGTTAATTTTGAGAATCTGTTTTCAGGTTTCAGGTTTCAGGTTTCAGGTGTCAGGTGTCAGGTTTCAGTTTTTGCGTTTCTCTTTCCTGACACCTGAACACTGACACCTGACACCTACATGTGCCCTGACACCTGAAACCTGAAACCTGAAACCTGAAACCAAAACGGGATAAAGATTTAGGTCCATATAAGAATTAATCTAAGTACGAATTTATTAGGCGAACGATGAGAAAGGAAGATGAACTAAGGAATGAAAATAGAAGGAAGAGTCTGGACGTTTGGCGACAACATAGATACGGATGTGATTATCCCTGCCATTTATCTGGTTACGACAGACATGGGCGAGCTGGGCAAGCATTGCATGGAAGGGGTAGATGCCACGTTTGCTGAAAAGGTCGGGCCGGGAGATATAATAGTAGCAGGAAAAAACTTCGGCTGTGGCTCCTCGCGTGAGCATGCCCCTATGGCCATAAAAGGGGCTGGTATATCATGTGTGATAGCAGAAGGCTTTGCCCGCATATTTTTCAGAAATGCCTTCAACATGGGCCTTGCGATTTTTGAATGCCCGGGGGTCTTCCAAGGAGTCCAGGAGGGGGACCGGGTTTCGGTCAACCAGGATACAGGCGAGATTACGGACCACACAAATGGAAAGCGATTTCTTGCAAACCCGATACCGCCGTTCATGCAGGAGCTTATTGAGGCTGGCGGGCTCATGGCCTATATACTGAATAAAAGACAAGCATAAATGTTTATTGGGTTTATTGAGTTTATTGGGTTCTTTGAGTTAACCCTGGCCCAGACCTGGCCTATAGGCTTGGCAGACTGATTCGAGCACGTAGCGCCAGGGCGGGCACAATAAACACAACAAACACAACAAACTGTGAAACACAATGACACAGAGGCAATACGACATGGCCGTGATTCCGGGCGACGGCACAGGCCCGGAGGTGATCGCCGAGGGACTGAAGGTCCTTGATGCAGTCTCGGGCAAATACGGCTTTCAGCTTTCTTTTCATCGTTATGATCTGGGTGGCGAACTCTACAAGAAGACGGGAGAAGCGCTTCCCGATGAGGTGTTTGAGTCGATAAAGAAATGCCAGGCAATCTATCTTGGTGCAATAGGTCATCCTGATGTGCCGCCCGGTGTGCTGGAAAAAGGGATTCTCTTAAGGCTTCGGTTTGAGCTGGATCAGTACGTCAATTTGCGCCCTATAAAGCTCTATCCCGGTGTGGAGATTCCCTTGAAGGATAAGGGGTCTGAGGACATTGACTTTGTGGTCGTCAGGGAAAATACCGAAGGCCTGTATGCAGGAGCAGGGGGATATTTGAGGCGTGGCACGCCCCATGAGGTGGCTATCCAGGAATCGATCAATACCAAAATGGGGGTGGAACGCTGCATCAGGTATGCCTTTGATCTGTGCAGGCGGCGTAATCAGGCTAAGAAGCTGACCCTGTGCGGCAAGACCAATGTCTTAACATATGCCTTTGATCTGTGGAAACGCACGTTCAAGGAAGTAGCACAGGCATACCCGGATATTGAGACTGACTATGCACATGTGGATGCCCTGTGTATGTGGATGATCAAAAACCCGGAAAGGTTTGATGTCATTGTCACCGATAACATGTTCGGTGACATTATTACCGACCTGGGAGCCATTCTCCAGGGTGGAATGGGCATGGCAGCAGGGGCGAACATTAACCCTGAGGGGATCTCCATGTTTGAACCTATTGGTGGTTCGGCACCAAAATACGCAGGGCAAAACATCGTTAACCCCGTTGCATCCATCTTGGCCGTACAGCTTATGCTCGACACACTTGGGGAAACTGACGCAGCAGAGATGATCGAAAAGGCCGTGATAAAGGTCCTGGCACAAGACCTGAAAGGAGTGGCAGCAGGCCAGATGGGATATTCTACGTCCGAGGTCGGAGATTTGATTGTGGAATTCATAATTCAATCTAAAGTGAGCTAAAGTGCCTAAAGTGTCTAAAGTGAGCTAAAGTTGTGGAACTTGCCTTCGGCAAGAACAATGATAATTGACAAAATACCTTAACTTTAGGCACTTTAGTTCACTTTAGTTCACTTTAGGCACTTTCACTGTTAGAGGAGACAAACAATGGCTAACTCATTCAACGTGGCAGTGGCCGGAGCGACCGGGGCGGTGGGAAATCAGATGATAGCCTGCCTGGAAGAGAGGGATTTTCCGGTAAAGAATTTGAAATTGCTGGCAACAAGCAAATCCGCAGGCCGGAAACTCAGGTTTAAGGCTGAGGAGATTCCGGTTGAGGAATTGACCCAGACCTCATTCAGGGGGATTGACATCGGCATTTTTTCGGCTGGTGGGGCAACCAGCAAAAAGTATGCTCCCTTTGCGGCCAAGGACGGGTGTGTGGTCGTTGACAACTCTGCAGCCTGGCGCATGGACCCTGATGTGCCCTTGGTCGTCCCCGAGGTCAACCCGCACGCTGTGGCCAGGTATTCGAACAAGGGGATCATTGCAAATCCAAATTGTTCTACCATTCAGATGGTGGTAGCCCTGGCCCCCATTCACAAAAAGGTTGGAATCAAGCGAATTGTGGTTTCTACCTATCAAGCTGTCTCCGGCACAGGCAAGAAGGCCATAGACGAACTCTACAACCAGACGAAGGCTATTCTGAATTTTCTTGAGCCTGAAAAAAAGGTCTATCCCCACAGAATCGCCTTCAATTGTCTCCCCCACATTGATGTCTTCCTTGACAATGGATATACCAAAGAAGAGATGAAGATGGTTGACGAGACCCGGAAAATCCTGGAAGACGATTCCATCGGGATTACAGCGACCACTGTGCGCGTGCCGGTCTTTTTCAGCCACTCAGAATCGGTTAACGTAGAAACACGCCAACCCATCAGCCCGGATGAGGTACGGGCCTTGCTGGAGAACGCTTCGGGGGTGACAGTTGTGGATGATCCGTCAAAAAATCTTTATCCCATGGCTATTGATGGGGCAGGCCGGGATGAAACCTTTGTGGGTCGTATCAGGGCCGATGAGTCTATTCCAAACGGGATCAATCTATGGGTGGTATCAGACAACATTCGCAAGGGCGCGGCGACCAATGCGGTCCAAATAGCAGAGATTTTGGCACACGATTATCTGAGCAAGTGATTTTGGAAGGAGTAACACAGTGAACAGCATACCCATAACGCCAGCTGGCTATGACGGCCTTAAAGAAAAAATAAGAGAACTCAAAAGGGTTGAAAGACCAGACGTCATAAGGGCGATTGAGGAGGCCCGGGCCCACGGAGATATCACGGAAAATGCAGAATTTGAGGCTGCCAAAGAACGGCAGGCCTTTATTGAACGAGAAATCAGCGAACTTGAACACAAGATCGCGTGGGCTGACGTGATCGATCCGAGTGAAGTGAAGACCGACCGGGTTATGTTTGGTTGCGCGGTGGTGCTGCAGAATCTGAGTACAGAAGATGAGGTTAAGTATCAACTCGTGGGGCCGGACGAATCGGACGTGAGCCAGGGACGTATCTCGGTATCCTCGCCCCTCGGGAAGGCGATGATCGGAAAAGAGGTGGGCGATGAGATCGTCGTACAGGCCCCTGGAGGGCAACGGCGCTATGAGTTGGTAGACATTTTGGCCGGATAACATGCAAAGGAGGTTTTAACGTGGCTCGTGTAACTGTGGAAGATTGTTTAATTCGGGTTCCCAACCGCTACTCGTTGGTTCACATTGTGGCTAAACGGGTCCGGCAAACGCGAGAAGGTGCCGATTATCTGGTGTACTCGCCGAAGAACGAGGATATCGTAATCGCCCTGCGAGAAATTGCAGCGGGGAAAATCCGTATTCAACAAAAAGAATCTGAGGCCCCAGACAAAATTTAGGGGCTTTCGTAGGCCACACATGCCAGCATTGAAGATGCCGGGTATGCCTGGCGATGGCAGGTGGGTCCGCGTTCTCAGCGATAAATATAGTTATTCAGATAAATAATTTCAAAAAATAAATCCGAAATCTGAATATCGTACTGTTCTCAAGGCGTCAGCCGCAAATCCGAAACAAATCCGAAATTCAAATGCTTAAATGTTCAAAACTCTATTTACGATGTGTGCTATTATTGAGCTATTCGAGTTTGTTTTGAATTTTGTATTTTGGTCATTTGATATTGTTTCGAATTTCGTGCTTCGAATTTCGAATTTGCCCTGTTGTTTCTGTGAAATTTAATTTCTGAAAATCTATAGAATGTCGTGAACGGGTACTAATTTCTGAACTGTCGAATTAGAATAGCCATATGTCTACCTACAAAGACAAAGCTGTGTTGCGGGCGGTTGGCCGGGCCATACATCAGTACGAGATGATATCAGACAGGGACCGGATTGCGGTAGGCATGTCTGGTGGAAAAGACAGCCTTACCCTTATGTGGGCCCTCCACGAGCGCTTATCCCGCATTCCCATTCATTATTCACTTGTTGCCATTTATATAGATCTGGGCTTTGAAGGAGATCCGGCCCACCTTATTGAAGATTACTGCAAGAAGATGGGCTACGAGTTGCGTGTCGAGCATACCAATTATGGAAGACAAGGCCACAGCGAGGAAAATCGCGAAAATCCTTGCTTTCTTTGCGCCCGTCTTAGAAGAAAGCGACTGTTTGAACTTGCCGATGAGCTTGACTGCAACAAACTGGCCCTTGGTCACCACATGGACGACATCATCGAAACCTTGTTTTTGAATATGTGTTACAGCGGTGAGATCAGCACCATGGTGCCGTGCCAGTCCTTTTTCAAAGGAAAACTCACGGTGATCAGGCCACTCGCGTTCCTGGATAAGTCAACAATCAACCGGTTCGCAGAAAATCACGGGTTTCCTGAGTTCAAGAATCCGTGTCCCACCGCGAGGATCTCAAAGCGCCGTGAAATCAAGAAGATGCTCGACGGCCTGTACCAGACGAATAAGAAAATAAAGGGGAACATCTTTCGCGCCATGAGCCACGTCAAACCAGATTATCTTCTGATGCCAACACCTTCCTGAAAATCTCAGTAGCAAGGCATTTCTGTTCCCAGC
This sequence comes from Deltaproteobacteria bacterium, assembly GCA_019307135.1. Lineage (GTDB taxonomy): Bacteria > Desulfobacterota > Desulfobacteria > Desulfobacterales. The sequence continues at coordinate 14,623 of JAFDKF010000068.1, read as the reverse complement.
AACACGGTGGGGGAGGAATCTCCGCCTCAGGCGGACGGAGCAAAGCGGTCCGAAGGAGTAGCCATGAAACTGCATCACGTTGCTTTGGTCTGTCGTTCCCAGGAAAATGCAGATCGATTCTATGAGGGCATCCTGGGACTAAGAAAGATCAAAAGCTTTATGCTTGGCAAAGACCTGGCAGAACAGATATTTGAGGTTCCACGTGAATGCCGGGTCATCCTCTATGGGAACGACTACTTTGCGGCCGAGGTCTTTGTGGCGAATCCGGCTCCGGGCAAGGTTACTCCTTTTGTACACCTTTGCCTGGAAGTAGAAGACAGAGAGGAATTTGTAAAGAGGTGTGAAGCCATGCATGTGGAAGTGAACCGCATTCCCAAAGGGGATGCCTTGCTCACTTTCATTAAGGATTACGATGGAAATCTATTCGAAATAAAAGAGCTGGCTGGATAGGTTATGTAGCTTTTCAGATAAACAGTTTCAAATTTTGACAGGCCATATCCCCGAAAACGATACTTGATACTGGATGCCGGATTCGTCTCATTCCGCAATCCAAAATCCGCAATCCGCAATCCTACAGTCCTCCCAGACCGATCCCTGCTGCATGCCTGCAATATTGCTTGGGTTCGGTTCCTTTCTTGAATACCACAGTCACTGCATTCGGGCAATTCTCTGATGCAAGGAGCCCGGATTCGACATCGACTCGGACCTTCACGACCCCTTCTGGCACAGAAAAATCACGATAAGGTCGGCCCGCCAGCGCTTGGTCCATGAAATCAACCCATATGGGAAGGGCGGCTCTAGAGCCTGTTTCCTTGTTGCCCAGTATGCCATAGTGGTCCAGACCAACCCACACCCCTGCAACAACAGTCGGAGAAAATCCTACAAAAAGGGCATCCCTGTAACTGTCGGTCGTTCCGGTCTTGCCCGCAAGGAGGCGACCAATACGCCTTGCTGCCCTGCCGGTCCCTGACTGCACCACCGCCTGCAGCATATCGGTCATAATGGCTGCGGTCTCGGGACTGACCGCGGCACACCGCTGCGGCCTTGCCCTCCAGATGGATCGCCCTTCCCGGTCCAGAACCTCTGTGATCGCAAGGGGTCTTGTCCACACCCCCCCGTTCGGGAAGACGGCATAGGCCGCTGTTAATTCCAGGAGCGTTACCTCTGATGTTCCGAGCACCAGGGAGAGATTTGGCTGTAAAGGAGACTCTATGCCCATCCTGTATGCCCACTGCACGGCAGTAGATGGACCGAGCTTGCCGAGGAGTTTCACAGCCGGGATATTCTGTGACACACTTAGGGCCTGCCTGAGTGTCATTTCACCCTTAAACTTGCCGGAAAAGTTTTCCGGAGTCCAGTCCAGACCTTCTTTGGCGCCCTTGAAGACAACCGGGGCATCCCACGTCACATAGTTTTGAGCAAAACCGTTTTCCATGGCACAGGCGTAGACCAGGGGCTTGAATGCCGAACCCGGCTGTCTTCTGGCCATGGTGGCACGGTTGAATGGACTCTCCTGGAAATCTCTCCCTCCCACCATGGCCAGAATTGCCCCCTGCCTTGCATCCAGACTGATCAGGGCTGCCTGCGGGCTTTCCTGCCCGCTCGTGTCCCTGGCCGCGTCGCTTTGCAGTGTGAGTAAGCCGTGTTTTTGCATTCGGCAGGAAAGCTGCTCAAGGCCCTTTGCCACAGCCTTTTCAGCGGCCTGCTGCATCTCATAGTTGAGCGTCGTATATACTGTAAAGCCCGTGCGATACAAGCGGGCACCCCCGAACTCTTTCTCGAGGAGATTCCGCACATAGGCCACAAAGTAGGGTGCCTTCATCGAGATGTTCTGGCTCTTTGCAAGATTAAGCGGGGAAGACCCGGCCGCTGTAAGCTGTTCCCGTGAGATCATGCCATTTCGAGCCATCTGTTTCAAGACGACTGCCCGTCGTTTAAGTGCCAGGGAGCTGTTGACCAGAGGGGAGTAGCGGGACGGCGACTTGGGCATACCCGCAATAAGCGCACACTCAGCCAGGGTCAACTCATTGGCCGGTTTTCCGAAAAATGTCCGGGCTGCGGCTTGTACCCCGTAGGCCCCGCTTCCAAAATAAACCTGGTTAAGATAGAGTTCCAGGATCTCGTCTTTAGTATAGCGGCGTTCAATCTGAAAGGCCAGAAAAGCCTCCTTGAGCTTGCGCGTGATACTCTTTCGGGGGGTGAGGAAGAGGGTTTTTGCAAGCTGCTGGGTAATAGTGCTGGCTCCTTCCACGAACTCACCGGCCCTTATGTCCCTTATAATGGCCCGGAGGATTCCTCTCAGATCGACTCCGGTATGCTCGTAGAACTGGCGGTCTTCTGTCGCAACAACTGCCTGCCTGAGATAGTCAGGGGTCATGTGCAACGGCACGGGCACACGCTTCTGGGTGAAAAGTTCGGCCAGCAACTCCTTATCTGCCGAATAGATACGGGTGACGGCTGCGGGTCTAAAGGTCTCCAGGGTTCGAATCTGGGGCAAATCGTGCGTGATGGCCAAAAAGAAGCCGCCAACGGCCCCGCTAATCACTGCTGCTGCTATCACGAGGATGATATAGGTGATGTGTCGGCGTGAAGAGGTCACCGGATTCTCAATCTTTATCCTTTGATCACTCCCATCGGTTTCAACCTGGCCACTTTTTTGCCGATGCCTGCCTGGTGCACCACGTTTACAACATCGCTCACATCCTTATAGGCTTCAGATATCTCTTCCCTGATTGTTCCTTTGCCAGCACCTCGAACATAGATCCCTTGGTCTTCAAGCTCACGGATAATCGCACGTCCCTTAGCAGCCTTTTGTGCCTGGCGCCTGCTCAGCATGCGGCCGGCCCCATGGCACGTGCTTCCAAAGGTTTCTTTGAGCGCGGTGTCGGTACCCACCAATACATAAGAATAGCGGCCCATGTCTCCGGGAATCAACACAGGTTGCCCCACTTCTTTGTAGTCTTCCGGTATGAAAGGAGAATGAGGTGGAAAGGCCCTGGTGGCCCCTTTTCGGTGTACACATAACTTGCGCGCTTTGCCGTCCACCTTGTGAGTCTCCACTTTGGCTATGTTGTGGCAGACATCATAAACGAGATCGAGCCCAAGTTGCCGGGGGCCCATCCGAAGCACTTCTTGAAAGGTCTCTCGAACCCAGTGGGTTATCAGTTGGCGATTGCAAAAGGCAAAATTAGCCGCGCAGGCCATGGCCGAAAGGTATTGCTTGCTTTCCTTAGATGCAATGGGAGCGCAGCACAATTGTTTATCCGGCAAGTCTATCTTGTACTTGGCTGATGCCTTTAGCAGCACCTTGATGTAGTCGTCACAGACCTGGTGTCCCAGCCCCCTTGAACCCGTATGCACCATCACGGTGACCTGCCCTTTGCGTAAGGATAAAGCCCTGGCAGCAGCCTCGTCATATACCTCTTCGACGTAGCCGATTTCCACAAAATGATTGCCTGAGCCCAGGGTTCCCAGTTGATCCTTGCCCCGGGTGTATGCCCTCTGAGAAACATACTCTGGATTGCCGCCGGCAATACAACCACCTTCTTCAATATGTTCAACGTCCTGTTGGCTTCCATACCCATGAGAAACAGTCCACGCGGCTCCCTTTACGAGCACACTGTCCATCTCATGAGCCGACAGTTTAAGGTCTTTGCGCCGGGACCCAACACCTGAAGGGATATTCCTGAATAACGCCCCCACCAGGGTTGGTATCTGGTCCCTTATCTCTGTGACATCCAGCTCCGAGCGCAAAAGACGAACACCACAATTGATGTCGTAGCCAACCCCGCCAGGAGATACGATGCCATCCTCCATGTCAAAGGCCGCAACCCCGCCAATAGGAAACCCATATCCCCAGTGTATGTCAGGCATGGCCATAGACCGGCCCACGATACCCGGGAGACAGGCCACATTCGCCACCTGCTCAAGGCATGGGTCATTTCTGATAACAGCGAACATCTTCTCATCGGCATAGACCAGCCCCTCGGTCCTCATCTTCCCCTTCTTGGGAATAAGCCAACGACAATCATCCAGTTTTTTTACCTGTATATCGATTGGCATGGAGCGCACCTCCGTAAATTTTAGGCGCTTAGTTCTAAGATTTGTGTTTTTTCTGGCAGAAAATAAATCCGAAATCCGAATATCGAAATCCGAAACAATATCGAATGACTAAAATTCAAAATTGAAAACCACAGGGAATTCTATCATTTCTTAATGCAAGAGAAATCCTGTCCGTGTACGACCACGCACTGGCAAGGCCCACCTGCAGTTTAGAACATTTGGACATTTGGTATTCGGATTTGTTTCGAGTTTCGATATTCGGATTTCGGATTTCGGATTTCGGATTTGGTTCTTCGCCTATGGCGGATTCGGGTTAGGTCTAAATATCAAATATGACCTGGGCTTCCCAAACTCCTCCTCTTTCCTTTACGTACAGTTGATGATAGGTAACGGCTTTGATTACTGACTTGATTTCATGGCGTGCAGGATCTAAGATTTCTCCCCGTGCGTTCGCCTCCAGTTGGTTATTCTCGATCCGTTTGACCTGAAAACTCTTAAAGACCAGCCTCTCGGTATCGAACAGGTAAAGAAGTTCACTCAGCCAGGTGACCATCAGATCGTCCGGGGCGTCGGCCTCCACCTCTATGGATCTTTCCGTCCTCTCTTTAACGCCTTCAAGTGCCACCACGGCTTCAAAGAAGGCCTCGGCCGCATGGGCAAACAGCTCCTCCAGGCTGGCACCGTATGCCTTGAATCCCAAATCGGCTGTATGCTCTATGAATTCGTATTTCTTGGACACGACATGCCCTTCCCGTCCGATCTTGGATGATTAGCCCGCTTCTTGCTGTTGGACTAACGCAACTACTCATAGCATAAAGGAATCAAACGGGTCAACTTATTGGAGGCTCCATTATTGTGTTGACTTCGCGGTTTTCTCTGCGTTAAGTGTAAAAGCTTATTGAAATCAGGAAGCTTTTGGCGACAGCCAATTCATACCATTCACATCGAGTGTTGGAGGAGTGTAAATCACGGCTGTTGGCAATGAGAAAATCCGTGTCCGTCTGCTGCGTATTCAGGTGTCAGGATTGAGAAACTTAAAGAGCTGTACTGTTCTCAAGGCGTAAGCCGCAAACCTGAACACTGACACCTGGCCATTGAACTCAATAACCAACAATCTTGATTTACACCCGTGTTGGAGTCATCCAAGAGGGCGGGGTAAACCCGCCCCTACGTAGCCGACCGCATTGCATCACTCCATTGCTCCAACCTGCCCGCTCGTGCCCGCCCGGCTTCGACGACCTGCCCGCTCGTGCCTCGCAGTGGCAGGCGGGTTGGCGGACGGGCCTCGCAGTGGCAGGCGGGTACTCCAATTGCGGAGCGGAGCGGAGCTAAGTTCCCAAAGAGAGACATTCTTAGAATGATCACACTGGTCAGGGGCTTTAAGGATATCCTTCCGGCAGACACTGCACTCTGGCAGCACGTTGAAGCCATGGTGCGGGAGTTGCTTGAAGACTTTGGTTTTGCGGAACTCCGCATCCCTATCCTTGAACAAACCGATCTATTTGCCCGCAGTATTGGGACCAGCACTGACATTGTGGAAAAAGAGATGTATACCTTCACCGACCGGAGTGGAGATTCACTTACACTGCGGCCCGAGGCCACGGCCTCGGTGGTCAGGGCCTACATTGAGCACGGGTTATATGCAAAAAACCCTGTATGCAAATTATACACAACCGGCCCGATGTTTCGCAGGGAGCGTCCCCAGAAAGGCCGGTACCGGCAGTTTTACCAGATCAACGCCGAGGTCTTCGGGCTACACGACCCCAGGGCAGATGCCGAATTGATTCTTGTGTTGATGACATGCATGGGCCGCCTTGAGCTTCCTGGCATCGTGCTTCACATCAACTCCCTGGGCTGCCCTGAGTGCCGTTCGAAATTTAAGGGGGCATTAAAACCCTTCTTGACAGGAAAAGTCCATGAGCTATGTTCAAACTGCCTCAGGAGACGGGACAAAAATCCCATGCGGATATTTGACTGCAAAGTCCCAACCTGTAAGAAAGCCATGCTGGATGCCCCTTCCATCCTGGACTATCTTTGCGAGACATGCCAGTCCCACTTTGAGACCGTGAAGAGATCCCTGGACAGGTTTCAAATACCTTACCAGATCAATCACCGCCTGGTGAGGGGATTGGACTACTACACCCGGACGACATTCGAAGTGCTGGCCCAGGCCCTGGGCGCCCAGGACGCAGTGGCAGGGGGCGGACGATATGACGGCCTTGTGAAGGCATTGGGCGGCCCTGATCAACCGGCCGTGGGCTTTGCCATTGGTGTGGATCGATTAATGGAACTTTTGGCGGCCAGAGCCCAGAGTTTTGAAAAGCGGCCCCATCTGTTTATTGCCGCTCTGGGTCTGAGAGCCCGGGATACGGCCTTCCAATGGGTGCAGGACTTCAGAATACAAAGGGTTCGCGCAGAGATGGATTTTGAGAATAGGAGCCTTAAGAGCCAGATGCGCCGGGCGGATAAACTTGGGGTGTCATATACACTTATTGTGGGCGACCGTGAATTGGATGACGGGGCTGTGGTGTTCAGGAATATGACGACCAAGGAGCAGGAAAATGTGCCCGTGCAAGACCTTGTGGAACTTGTTGTCCTCGGTTTACACTTTTCAAGAATGCGGGCGCCAAGAGATAAATTCTTTTGTTCGTACTTTTTGGTGTCAGGTGTACTTTTTGGTGTCGGGTGTCAGGTTTCAGGTGTCAGGTGCAAGAAACACTGAAACCTGAAACCTGAAACCTGAAACCTGGAGCGGTGAAAAAAAGTGTAAACTACTTTGTGGCGAAAATGAAGGATGCCGAATAGCTGTATGGATAAATGATGAAGACCGGAGAAGAGAAAACCTTGCTTGACTCCCTTGGGGACATGAGACGGACCCATAACTGTTCGGAGTTGACGGCTAAAGACGCAGGTAAAGAAGTGGTACTGATGGGGTGGGTCCATCGCAGGCGTGACCATGGAGGGGTAATATTTGTGGACCTTCGGGACCGCGAGGGGATCACTCAGGTAGTCTTCAACCCGGAGCTCAACAAAGAGATTCACCGGAAGGCCCGCCCTATCCGAAACGAGTTTGTGCTGGCAGCTCGGGGAACCGTGGTACTACGACCCGAGGGGATGATCAACCCAAAGCTGAAAACCGGTGAGATTGACGTGATGGCCTCAGAACTGAGGATCCTTAACACGTCCCGGACACCGCCGTTTGTCCTGGAAGATGACACGCAGGTATCCGAAAGCATCTGTCTGCAATACCGTTACCTTGATATGCGCCGTCCGGTGCTCCAGAAAAACCTCATGCTCCGGCACAGAGCAGCCGCGGCCATTCGTGCTTATCTAAACAACCTTGGATTTCTTGACATCGAAACGCCGTTCTTGACCAGGAGCACACCAGAGGGCGCCCGGGACTACCTTGTGCCAAGCCGAATGAATCCCGGCGAATTCTATGCGTTGCCGCAATCCCCTCAGATCTTTAAGCAACTTCTAATGCTGGCCGGGTTTGACAAATATTACCAGATTGTTCGCTGCTTTCGGGACGAAGACCTTCGGGCAGATCGACAGCCGGAGTTTACCCAGATTGACCTGGAGATGTCCTTTGTAACAGAAGATGATGTGATGGCTGTCACCGAGGGGATGATGGCCGCCCTATTTAAAGACGTCCTCGGAATAGAGATTGAACGTCCGTTTAAGCGTTTGACCTACGAAGAGGCAACCGGCCGATTCGGTCTGGATAGACCTGACCTTCGATTCGGCCTGGAGCTAAAAGATGTGTCTGACATTGTTGGCACTTCTGAATTTAGGGCATTTGCAGAGGTGGTGAAATCCGGCGGTCTGGTCAAGGCCATCAATGCAAAGGGCTGCATTGATCTTTCCCGAAAGGAGATCGATGACCTGACGGAATTCGTGGCGATATACAAGGCCAAAGGCCTGGCCTGGATCAAAGTGCGACCCGATGCCTGGCAATCGCCCATCGTAAAATTCTTTAACGATGGGGAAAGGGAAGCCCTTCGCCAAAGGCTCGACATAGAGCCCAACGACCTTGTTTTCTTCATAGCCGATCAATCCAAGGTGGTAAATGAGGCACTGGGCCACCTCAGAAGGCACCTGGCTGAAAAACTGGGGTCGATCAAGCAAGACCGGTACGACTTTGTGTGGGTGACTGAGTTTCCCCTCATGGAATACGACAAGGAGGAAAAACGGTATGTGGCTGTGCACCATCCTTTCACGGCCCCTCTTGAGAAGCATATAGGTCGGCTCACCCAGGATCCGCTTGCTGTCCGCTCCAGGGCCTATGACATTGTGCTCAACGGAGCCGAGATTGGCGGGGGAAGCATCCGCAACCATCAGCGCACGGTCCAGGAAAAGGTATTCGAGGCATTAAATATTGATCGCGGTACCTATGAAAGGAAGTTCGGCTTTCTTCTGGAGGCCCTTGATTTTGGCGCCCCTCCCCACGGGGGCATTGCCCTTGGGTTTGACAGGCTCGTTATGCTCATGGCCAATCAGACCTCCATACGGGATGTCATCGCCTTTCCAAAGACCCAAAAGGCGACCTGCCTGCTTACGGGAGCGCCTTGTGAGGCTTCTGCGGCCCAGCTTGAGGAACTCTCCTTAAAAGTACGGCTCCTGAAAGGATAACATGTTGGAAAACAGCAGGCCTTGAAAGGAAACCTTTTATACAGAGATCGTCAAATAGTTGAGTCGTTGAGTCGGAAAATAAGCATGTTAAATCAGCATATTAGAGCTTCAACTACATCAAGTGTCCATTTTTTATGCAAACCATATAAATTCAAATAATGATAACCACTTAACTAATCAACTACTCAACCACTTAACGAGGTCTGTTATATGGCGGAAAACGAAAAAAGAGAGCAACCCCCAGGCAAGAAATTAGAAAGGGAATTGAAGGCCATCGAGGATCAGGTCTTGCTTTATGCTAAAGATCTGGCCAGGATTTTTGCAGAAAGAAAGGAAAAAGAGAGGCAGTTAGAATTAACCAGACAACAACTGATACGTTCCGCCAGGATAGCCGTCCTGGGGGAACTGGCAGCCGGTATTGCGCATGAGATTAACAACATACTAACCCCTGCCACGGGTAATATATCTATCTTACTCATGGATCGAAATAATCTTTCGCAAAAGGTGGTTGAACGCCTGGAGTTAATAGAACAAAGCTTGACGAAAGCCTCTCACATGTTGCAACAGGTTCTCGATTTGTCGCGTAAGAAGCCTGAAAAAAGAGAACATAGGGATATCAATGCCATTCTGGAACAGAGCCTCTCTTTGTTGAAACATAAGTTCATAAAAAACCAGATAAAGGTCGAAAAAAACCTACAACCTGACCTACCAGAACTTCAGGTAGATGATGCCCAAATTGAACAGGTCTTCACCAATCTTACCATCAATGCCATCAATGCCATGGAGCGGGGAGATACCTTGCGCATTTCCATCAGTTATCATCCGAAAAACTCAGCAACAAAACAGCCATACGTGCAAATCCTGTTTGAAGATACAGGGTGCGGCATGCCCCCTGAGATCTTGGCGCACGTCTTTGAACCGTTTTACACAACAAAAGAGAAAGGCGGCGGCACTGGCCTCGGCCTATTCATATGTCATGGAATCATAGAAAAACACGGAGGGACGATAGATGTAGCGAGTACGCCTGATAAGGGCACACAGTTCAAGATTTGCCTGCCGGTAGCTTGAATTTGTCGAGTAGTCAAGTAGTTGAGTAGTCGAGTCGTTAACCACTTGACCATTTCCCCACTCGAAAAAGCTGGAGCTTTCCGTTCCTGACCTGAGTAAGGTAGACGTCGTCTATCCCCTGGTGATCCCGCGGACCGAAATTAATAACGGCTCCAATCCCTACGTAATGTTCCTTAATAGACTCTAATGCCCTGATAAAACCTTCCCGAGAAATATCCCGTCCTGCCCGCCTCAGGACTTCAATCAAAATTCTGGCGTTAATAAAGCCCTCAAAACTTACAAAGTTCGGTTCATCCTCCGGATAATATTGAGTTAAAAGGCGGGAATATTGCTCACAGGCCGGTAAAAGAATCCGTTCAGTAGGCGGGGGTACCACCTGGGTGATCAAGACCCCCTCACCGGCATCACCAAGCTCCTGAACCAGTTTATCTGCCCCCACAAAGGAGACATTATGAAATAGAGGATTATATTTCCTGGTCCTGGCTTCCTTTATAAACTTGGCACAGGGGCTATATGTACCTATCATAATGACCGCCTGGGCCTGAGATGCCCGGATCTTACCAAGGGCATCCTCAATATCGAGTGTCCCCCTTACAAAACTCCCCATAGCCACCGGAGAAAGACCATATTTTTGCAGGGCAATCTGTGTTCCCCTCAGGCCATCAAAACCATAGTCGTCATATTGATAGAATACCGCTATGCGGCGCAGGCCCTTTTCTTCCACAAAGTAGCGGACCACGGCGTTGGTTTCCTGATAATAAGAAGATCGGACATTAAAGATATAGTGCCGGAAGGGAAAGCGTAGTTTATCAGCCCCGGTAAAATTACCCAGAAGGGGGATCTTGTTCTCTTCCACAATATCTATGATCTTCAGGGTGGTCGGTGTTCCCACATAGCAGAAAAGGCAAAATACCTTGTCCTTATGAATTAACCTGTTTGTGTTGGCCACACATCGTGGCGGGTCGTATCCGTCATCATAGGCAATCACCCTGATCCTGCGGTGGTGGATGCCGCCCCCACTGTTTATTTCCTTGATCAAGCACATTGCGCCGTGCAGGTATTGGGTTCCCAGGAAGCTGGCATGTCCCCCAAGGGCCAAAGATGAACCGATTACTATCTCATTGGGACTTACCCCGGGGCTAAAAACAGCGGATGCAGGGGGTGCTGGCTTCAAAATCCTTTCTTCTTCGATCGGCGCCGATTCCAGGCGAAGATAGCCATACAGACTATAAACACCAAGGCTGATCAAAATGAGGATAACGCCGAGCCATATCTTTTGCAAAGCGTGTTCCCTCCTTGCAATTGGTCAAGTGGTCGAGTCGTCGAGTGGTCAAGTGGTTAACTACTCAACTACTCGACCAATTAACTACTCGACCAATTAAACCAGGACCTTGTCTATCTTATCCATTAACTCCATGGGGCTAAATGGCTTTACAAAGTAATCATCAGCGCCTACAGCAAGCCCCCTTTGTTTGTCGTCTTGTTGCCCTTTAGCCGTAAGCATAATAATATAAATATCCTTTGTATCAGGATCTTTCTTGAGAACCCTGCACACATCAAAACCATCCAATTTACCTGGCATCATGATGTCCAACAAAATGATGTCCGGCCTGGTCTCCCGGGCTATCTTCAATGCCTCGTCGCCAGAACATGCATGCAGAATCTCAAGGTCCCCTACGGAAAGCGTGACTTCAACCAGCTTTCTTACCTTTTCCTCGTCATCGACTATCAATATCTTTTTCATTTTATAGCTCTTAAAAAATGGTAACCGTTCACAGGTTCAGAGTTCACCGTTCAGGGTTACCTTTCTTTCGTTGACCTTGCTCGTAGGAGACTTCAGATTTTCGGTCAACCCTGAACCTTTCAACCTTTGAACCCTGAACCTCTGAACCCTGAACCTCTGAACGGTTACGTGAACGGTTACAAAAAAATGTTCTTGGCTTCCGGCTCATAGAGCCTACGCCTGGAAAATGGGGAGCCCAAAACCGATTGTTGTTCCCTTGGCCAGCTCGCTTTCCAAATCTATCTTGCCATCGTGAGACTCCACGATATATTTTGCAATAGAGAGTCCAAGACCCGTGCCGCCAATATGAGCTGTCTCGTCCCGCTCTATCCGGTAGAACTTATTAAAGATACGGGGAAAATCCTCTTGCGATATCCCAATCCCCTGGTCCTGAACACTAATCCAAACCATGTTATCCTTTACAAATGCCCTACACACAATATCCCCACCTCGAGAGTATTTAATTGCATTATCAAGGAAGTTCGTTATGACTTGACCAATCTTATCGCCATCTGCATTTACCAGGGGTAAATCTTTTTCTATCTGTGTAATTATGCGGTGGCCAGTCTCTGCCCGGGAATAGAACTTGATATTTTTTACCAGGACCTCAGCCAACTCCACAGGCTTTTTCGTAAACCCAAAATCCTTTTGTGATTCTATACGGGAAATATCCAGCAGGTCATCCACAATCTTGCTCAGACGGATCGACTCCTCGTTAATAAAGCCCAAAAACTCCTTTTTCTGGCTCTCAGTCAAGGATCTTGTCAACAGAAGCTCGCTGTATCCTAACAGGGTGGTCAGGGGCGTACGAAGCTCATGAGAAGCTATACTCATAAATTCTGATTTGACCATGTTGGCTTCCATCAGCTCATTTTGAATGGATCTCAATTCCTGGTTACTTGTTTCCAATTCCCGTGTGCGTTGCCGCACCTTTTCCTCAAGGGTTTTGCTATATTGATCTATCTCTTCCTTGGAGCGTGTCAGATCTAAAGCCATCTGGTTAAAGGCCCCTGCTAAAGTGCCGACCTCATCCCTGGAACTTACTGTTGCTCTTTGGGAAAGATCTCCTGCCGCCAGTCTCTTGGTAACCTCTATCAGGCGCTCAACGGGCTTAATAATGGGGTTGGCCACTTGAAAAGAAAGCAATATCCCCATCATGACACCCATACAGGAGATCAGCAAACCGAACTGAAAGATCTCAGACAAATGTGTGTAATAATTTGTTGCGTCATAACCAATATTTACGACACCTTTAAATTCATCACCGATTCTTAATGGTATATCAACCATATATATTTTTTCACGAGGGAATAGCCGGGAATAGATCTCCGCTCCATTGATGATCGCTCTGACCCCTTTGTCATCGGCAATCATGCCAACTCTATTCAAGTCATTGGAGGCGATGATGCGACTGTCATCGTCGACAATCGTGATCTGCGAAATAATCCCGGATTCAGCGCTTAACCTGTCTACTAGTTTTTGAATATGGATCAGTTCATTTACATCCCGCATGTTTTTGATACTGTAACTGAGTGATTCGGCCATGATCCGGCTGTCTCTCTTCATCTGATCAAGGAGACGACTTCGATGTTTGGAGCCGGCTCGCAGATATTCCCGCAATTCAAAGGCAACCTCCAGCACGCCAAAAATCTTATCCCCTTTCTTAAGGGGATAAACTGCTGAATAAACCTCCTCTCCCATCTTGGTGTCAAATCCGCTAACATAATAACCCTCTTGTAAGGCTTCCGAAACAAAACAGCAAGATGCGACCTCCCCCACCTGCTCCCTGAATGTAGCGGATGTAATACGAGAATTATTATCTATAACCCATACGCCGAAAACTCCTTCGGTTAGTGACAACTCTTCCACCAGCGTTTGCAGGTTTACCTTTTCGGCAATGCTGTTCTGGTTCCTGATGCTGATAATCAGGCCACGGTTTAAGGTAATGGCACTGTCCTGCATGTTGGTCAGGAGACTCTTTTTCTCGTGCATATAGCTGACCCAGAATGAGATTAAGCCAATAAAGATAAGCAAAACAACCATAGCCAGAATGATCTTGGTCCTGATGCTCCTATCTTTTATAGACAGCATATGTCACGCCTTCTTATGTCGCACCCGTTCACGGTCTCTTTCGTTCTATTCTAAATTTTTCATCCCTGGCCCAGACCCGGTATCGAAGACATGATATTCGGTGTTGAGTCGGGCGGGATAAACCCGCCCCTACGTATCACACACAGACGTAGGGGCGGCTTTACGCCGCCCGCAAAAGTCCAACACTCCATGAACGGTTACCTTGTGTCTTTCATCCCGAGTTTATCAGCGAAACCGGGCAGATACGATGGCAATGGCCATGATCACCCACATAATCAAAAGGATTATACATAGAAACACACAACGGCGATAGATGATATACAGTTCTTTCTTTCCTTCTTCCAAAAACCTTTCGCCTATTTTTTCTATTTTTCCATTTTCCCTTTTTAGCGCAACGAGGGTCTGATCCTGACTTTCGTAGTTCTTTATAATCTCGTTGAACAGTTGATTGTCTTTGTCCATCAATTCTTCAATCCTTTTGTCCTTGTGTGCCCACATCAGGAGATTTGAAACTGCTTCCTTGCGCTTATCCTTAAAAGGACGTTCATCCGGAGGTTCGGGATAGTTTCGGTAAATCAAGTACCCCTTTTCATGTATGCGAATCTCCTGCAAGCCAATGATGCCACGCTCAGGATTCATTTTTGAGTATATGACCGCCAGAATACTTTTTTCCAGATCTCTTATGGCAGCAATGTTCTTTTCAACGGCTTCATGATAAACGACAAACTGATCAAACAGTCGCTCATAAAGGTTCATAGCCTCTTCCCAGTCGGCAAGTTTGAAAAGCTCTGCTCGCTTTTCGGCAAATCTTGATTTTTCATAAAAGGAGAGTAATTTTCTTAAGTTGCCTACTTTATCTTTTACATTGTCTAATGCGTCCTTCTGGTGGTATAAAAGATAATTTTTCTCCTGTAATTGCGCCCCCAATACTGACTCCAGTATCTGTTTTCCGGTATCGATCATACGGGTGTAGTTCGGGATAGCTTT
>JAFDKF010000222.1 GCA_019307135.1 Deltaproteobacteria bacterium | reverse complement strand
TGTACATACCACCCCATTATTTGCGGCCCGAAAAACAGGAAAAGCAGGGCACCAAGGCTGAGAAAGGGACCAAAAGGAATCGCCAGCTTTCGTCCCTCTTCCGTGCGAAGGGCCAAAGCTATGCCCACTACTGTTCCAATAGCTGATCCAACAAAAACCGTAAATATGACGCCTTTCCAGCCCAAAAACGCGCCAATCATGGCCAGTAACTTAATATCACCGCCACCCATCCCTTCCCTTTTGGTCAGCAAATAGTAACCCAAGGCAATCAAAAGCAGAACACCTCCGCCCAGGATAATCCCAAACAAGGATTCTTTGTACGTGATGCGACCGAGGACCAGCGACGTGAGGAATCCGACCACGATACCAGGGTAGGTAATAACATCAGGGATGATCTTATGATCAATGTCAATGAACGTGATCACCAGAAGGGCCGCGACCAGTGCGTACAGAAAAATGCCTTCCCAAGAGAGGCCATAACGTATAAAGACGGCAACTGCAAACAGACCCGATACAAGTTCAACCAGGGGATATCTCAAGGAGATTGCGGTTCCGCAATGCCGACATCGCCCTCGAAGCCAAAGATAGCTTGCCACGGGCACGTTATCATAAAAGGCGATCTTAGCCTTGCAGCCTGGACACATAGAGCGTGGCCGTATCAAAGAAATGGATCGGGGAAGGCGGTAAATACACACATTCAAAAAACTCCCCACCGCCATACCGAACAAGAAGATGAAAAGCCTAAGAATCAAGGGCTACCCCACGAACGCTGGTTTTGCAAAAGCGAAATATGATAACTATTCGTAACTACTCGGGTTGTCAGGTTCACGGTTCAGAAGTCAGAGATCAGAAGTCAGAGATCAGAAGTCAGACCTCTGATCTCTGACCTCTATTCTTTTAACTGAACCGTGAACCTTGGAACTTTGAACCTGAGTAGTTACAAATATTTAAGGGATAAGTATAGAGAATAGGTCAAAAAAGCAAGATTTTTGTTGTCATTAGGATACCATCTCTTATATTATATGTTTGTGTTTAGGGGCTAAACGGGCAAACCGGCTAAACGGAAACGGAGGAACCTGCATGGCACAAACAGATATGGTCGATTCCATTGACATCATACAAGAAGATGGTGAACCCATAGACATTCCGGATATACTCCCCCTTCTTCCCGTGCGTGACGTTGTTGTCTTCACGTATATGATCCTTCCCCTATTTGTGGGTAGAGACAAGTCGATTCGCGCCGTGGATGCAGCTATGGCTAAAGATCGCCTCCTTCTTCTGGTCACCCAAAGTAACGTTACGGCTGAAAACCCCACACCCAAGGAGATTTACAGGGTGGGCACGGTGGCTATGATCATACGTATGTTCAAGCTTCCGGACGGCAGGGTAAAGGTCCTGGTCCAGGGCTTGGGCAAGGCTCGGATAATAGATTATACAGAAACAAAGCCTTTCTACCAGGTCAGAATCGGACAGATTTCCGAACAGGAAGAGGAGAAAACGAGCGTTGAGGCCGAAGCGCTCATGCGTAATGCCTGTGAACAGACAGAAAAGATACTTGACTTGCGAGGCGAGCTGACCAGTGATGTGAGCGCCATTTTGAGCGGAATTGATGAGCCGGGGCGATTGGCAGATTTGGTGGCTTCAAACCTCAAGTTGAAGGTAGAACAAGCCCAGGGCATTCTGGAGATGACTGATTCCATTCAGAAGCTTCATCGAGTGAATGAACTCCTGAGCAAGGAATTGGAAGTTTCTTCCATGCAGGCCAAAATCCAGTCAGATGCCAGGGAAGAGATCTCGAAGACCCAGCGAGAATATTTTCTCAGGGAGCAGATGCGAGCCATCCACAAGGAATTGGGAGATATTGACGAAAAGGCCCAAGAGATTTCAGAATATACCAAAAAGATCAAGAAAGCCAAGATGTCAAAGGAGGCTGAGAAAGAGTCATTTAAGCAACTAAAGCGCCTCGAGCAGATGCACCCCGATGCTGCGGAGGCATCCATTGTGCGCACCTACCTGGATTGGCTGGTTGAGGTCCCGTGGAGCAAATCGACCAAAGAAGTCCTGGATATAAGGAAGGCTCAGCAAGTCCTGGATAAGGACCATTATGATCTCGAGAAGGTAAAGGATCGTATCCTGGAATACCTGAGTGTGCGGAAGCTCAACAAACAAATGAAGGGCCCCATACTCTGTTTTGTGGGCCCTCCCGGAGTGGGCAAGACCTCTCTCGGGCGATCGATTGCAAGGGCTATGAACCGGAAGTTCTTTCGCATGTCCCTGGGTGGTATTCGGGACGAGGCCGAAATCCGGGGGCACCGGCGCACATACATCGGAGCGATGCCGGGACGGATCATTCAGGGCTTGAAGCAGTCTGGTACGAACAACCCTGTATTCATGATGGATGAAGTGGATAAGATTGGTGCTGATTTCCGCGGGGACCCAGCCGCTGCCCTGCTCGAAGTCCTCGATCCGGAACAAAATGTCAGTTTCAGCGATCACTATCTGAACACCCCCTTTGATTTGTCAAAGGTTATGTTTATCACCACGGCCAACCTGGCCGACCCCATCCACCCGGCCTTGAAAGATCGGATGGAGACTATAGAGCTTGCCGGATATACAGAAGAAGAGAAACTTGCCATTGCCCAACAGTTTTTGATCCCGCGCCAGATCAAGGAAAACGGGATCACCTCAAAACATGTAAGGATTGGCCCAGGGGCGCTGCGGAATATCATATCACAGTATACCTTAGAGGCTGGCCTCAGGAACCTGGAACGCGAGATCGGCACCATATGCCGCAAGGTGGCCCGCAAAGTGGCTGAAGGCGAGAAGGGACCGTTCACCATCACCTGCACCAATCTTCACCGCTACCTGGGTGTACCGAAATACCTCCAGGAATTGGAGCAGGAATTACATGAGATCGGAGTTGCTACAGGGCTGGCGTGGACACAAGCCGGGGGAGAGGTACTGTATGTAGAGGCATCTACGATGAAAGGAAAGGGTGACTTGATCCTTACAGGCCAACTCGGAGAGGTGATGCAGGAGTCTGCAAAGGCCGCTCTGACTTATGTCCGCTCTAATGCAAAGGCCGTTGGAATTAGCGACAATTTTTTCCAGGACATCGACATTCACATACACGTTCCTGCAGGGTCGATTCCCAAGGACGGGCCTTCGGCTGGGGCCACTATGGCCACGGCGTTGGCTTCCACCTTGAGTGGGCGACCGGTGAGTAGGGATGTGGCCATGACCGGAGAGATCACCCTCCGTGGGCGTATACTTCCAGTGGGGGGACTAAAGGAAAAGGCATTAGCAGCGCTCAGGGCCGATGTGCGCAAGGTCATTATCCCCGAGAAAAACAAGAAGGATCTGACCGAAATTCCCTCAAACATTAAGCGCAAACTTACCTTTTTGCCGGTAAGTCACGTAGACGAGGTCTTGAGGATTGCCCTGAAAGAAAAACCCGTCAGGAACCAAGGAAGCTGAAAGCTGAAGGGTCAAAGTAATGGGTGTATTCCCAATTTCTTACATTGCCATTAATAAATCCGAAGCACGAAATCCGAAATCCGAAATCCGAAACAAATTCAAAACTCGAATTTATTAATGTTCAAGACACTAAAGATTGCAGTAAAATATGATTCTTTTTTGTTTCGGTTATTTGGATTTTGAGAATTTGGTCATTGTTTCGAATTTCGATATTCGAATTTCGGATTTTGTATGGCCACAGATAACAACAACACCTCCATGATCAGTTACGGCTCATCAGGTAAGCAGAATACCAGTGATGAAAGTACTTGGGATTGATACATCTACCCAGACGGGGAGTGTTGCCGTTCTGGAAGGCGATACGGTGTTAGCTGAGGTGTCGGTAACCAGCGCACAGACGCATGCAAAACGCCTAATGTGTGTGGTTGATTCTACCCTTGAGATGGCAGGCATGACAATTGCCGAATGTGACGGATTTGCCGTGACTACAGGCCCGGGAAGCTTTACAGGTCTGCGTATCGGGATCAGTACTGTTAAGGGGTTGGGGTTTGCGACCAGGAAACCGGTCGCAGGTGTCCCCACACTGGACGCCCTGGCCTACCAGTTTCCTTCATTTCCCCATCTAATTTGCCCGGTCCTGGATGCTCGTAAAGGACAAATATACACAGCCCTCTATGAATGTGCCGGTTACATGAAGTGGACAAGGGTGATTGAGG
>JAFDKF010000067.1 GCA_019307135.1 Deltaproteobacteria bacterium | reverse complement strand
TTTTTGCATGTTTTGAGCTAACGTTCGCTTAAATTCATCTGGAGAAATGGTCTGCCGCGCATGGTCAGCCAAGGTTTGTAATTGCGGTGCAGGAATGTTCGATACAAAAAATAACTTGCTCTGGGGTTCAACGTTGTGTTGGTCACAGAATTGGCGCAATACGCCTTCGTTGAGCAGCCTATTGACAGTCCAAGAAGCGTCTTTTGTATTTTGTTTAGCCTCAAAGAAGCATTTCTGCCCCTTTCCATCCTGAGTTGCATAATCATCTACAAAGATACCCGCAGGTGGTTGGTCAAGCGACAAGGATGACGAGGCAGGCTGATATCGAAGACTTTTAACTCGATCCTCTAGGAGGTCAGGCATTTCGTAAATAACAGCCTGGATTTCATACCGAATTCCTTTTAATGTTGAGATACCACCTGTGTTGGTCATTTTTGGGCGAGAACCGGGACGTTCCTAAATAAGTAAGTAAGTCTATAACTATTGCATTTTATTGCTACTTTGTTACTCTTTTGAAGCTTCATGTGCAACCTGGACGTTCGTGCAGTACGTACACAATTCCTCAGCGGTGACTTCTCCTCTTGGGCAAGTTTTTCGGAGTCTGCCCCTTGCGCTTGACATTGCCATATTTTCCAAATCTACCGCCGATGGATACTCCCTTGGAAATCTTCGCATCAGACTTATTCAACATAGCCTGCCCTGTGAAATCATGTTTGCTTCTATTTAACTGGGGTCAAGAATGTCCCGGCCTTATCGGAATATTTGACATGTCACCCTCATGTCTTTCCTTATCTACATAATGTACATTGTATCCACCCTGTCCTGTTGTTTTAGAAATTCAAGTTGTTCATCAATTGTCGAAAACATAGAAAGATCCAATTCTTCGAACTCATGAGGACCGGTATTTGTTTTTCTGACGACATTTTTAATAATATCATCTAATTGGTCTTTTGAAATTTCATGAACCCTGGTGATAGAGCTTTTCTGCGGGACACGTTTCACGATCTTGAAATTATAGCTTACCATTTCCAACATCCCATTGATCTTTTCTTTTGTTAATATTCGATATTCAAAATGCTCACTACGCCCAGCGACGGGACGAAAATAGTAGAATTTATACAATCGTTCACCCTTCCTTATCCGCAGTAAGTAGTTGTCATGTTTAGGCTGTGACTTTTTTCTCTTTACGTTTTTTATTCGCTTCTTCATATCCAATACTGCACATGAATTAGGGTAACAGTTCACCACCCGTTGCTTTTTCTGTCACTTTCCGATCAAGATTTCTCACTTTCGTTCGAAATGACACCGGAACCGGAGAACCGGGACGTCCATTCTATAACTATTGTATTTTATTGCCACTTTTTTAGCCATTTGAAGCTTCACACACCAATCCAACGATATGGCATCGGAAGTAGGGTCCATGAAATTTGGACATTCGCCCCTATCACTGTTATAAAACCGAGTGTCAAGACATTCTTGCTTGGGAATCTTCTTCATACACTGCTGCGGGCTCTTCAGAGTATCTTTCTGCCGTTGCCGCAAGCTCCTGTGCCACAGCCTTTCTGAGATGCTCAGGCCCCAGCACCTTGGCATGTCTGCCGAAACCCATTACCCAGCTCATGACCTCGACAAGCCCCCCAACTTTCATCATGGTTAGTGGACCTGTTTTGGATTTAGCGCAAGGTTACGCCTGACGGCTTGAAAAGAGGATTAAATTGCCCTGTTTCTTAATGATTTAGCTCGATTTTTTATCAGGAACGAACACCAAAGTAAAGGCCAAAGCCCCGACATGGCCTTGATTATGCCACGACCACTGTGACAGATACGGTCATTCCGATTTTGGATTGCGGCCTCCGGCCCGTAGGGGCCTACGCCCCGGAGGGATTGGGGATTGCGGAATTAATCCGCCAGCGGCGGGAAAAACCATGTTCCTTTACCAGACAGGATTCACAGGATTTAACGGATTTCTTGTTTTCTGCCTTTCTTTTGGAAAGGCAGAAAACACTATCCTGTTCATCCTGTTGATCCTGTCTAATTGAGGACAGGTGTTCCCTCGAAGAGGGATTAATGTATAAGAGCCGGAATGCGGAATCCAAAATGAAACACAGGGAATTTCAAGTTGTAATGACCTGTTTCCCATGATAAAAAGGGGTGGTTATCTATGGCGGCAGATGACCTTGAATTTGCAGATGTCAAAAGAGGCATAGAAACAGGCAGGATTGGACGGAGGTTTACACGAGATCCCAGGGGTACACGCTATGAAATTGTAGGCCGATCCACTGATGAAAGGGAGATTGGTGTCATCTGCAGGTGACCGCGTCTATGGATTGCTGATGAGGGTAAGCCACCGCGACCTTGGAACTAAGGAACTAAGAAGAGAGCCTAAAAATTGGCGATGTCCTGAATCTGACTCCACAGTGGACTGCCCGATGGGTTGTCCCTGGAAGAGCTGGGTAGCAGGGCCGTTCCGCGCAACCGACTCATCGCCGACATATTCTATCGAATGGGTTATGTGGAGCGATTAGGAAGCGGGATTTACCGGATGCGGTCCGCCATGGCTGCGGAGCACCTCCCTGCCCCACGTTTTTTACCGACGGTGAACGCCTTCAGGGTTGAATTGTTTTCTTCATTTCTGACAGCAGGCCTTTCTCAAGAGGATGCCAACATCTGTGACCAGCTTTCTATAAAGAAGACCGCCACGACCAAACAGTTATTAAGTGAATTGCCCTTGTCCAAGGCCACGATCAATAGACGGCTCGGTAAATTGGCCAAAGAGGGTTGGGTAAAAATCCATGGTTCAGGGAGAGGGGTTTTTTATTCGTTGGACTATGGTCCAGGCATTATTGAGACGAAGTGAGTCAATAACTTCTCAATATTTCAATAAGTTACCCAAAAAATGAGACGATGATGAGTCGAAAAATCCCGTGGGGTTTTTTTGTCTTTTTTTGGGGTCGGGTCAAACTATCCTGTTGATATACCACGATAAAGATTTCAAAAACAGGTCTTTTGAACAACCCTTAAACGACCATTTTCAGGGCCAAAATCATCACTGTAAGAGTGCCCCCAACTTCTCCTTGATCATCTTGAGAAACAAGAGGTAGGTCAACTGCTCGATGTAATCGCCGTAGTCGATCCCGTCATGCCGCAGGGTGTGACAGAATCCCCAGAGTTTGCCTACTATATCCGCCATAAACCTCCCGTTTTGACAGGATTAACAGGATCATCATCAGGATTTTCTTTTCTTATCCTGTCTATCCGGTAAGTCCTGTCCAATGTAAAATTCAATCTTTCCCCCCGTATTTGGCCTTGTGTTCAGCAATCTGCTGGAGCACATGAAGGGTTGCCCCAAGAACCTCTGCGACTCTGCGTAGCATACTCAAGGAATGGCCTTCATAAGATGGTGATTCAAGGCGGCTGATTTGCTGTTGGGATGTTCCCACGCGTCGGGCCAGTTCTTTCTGAGATAATCCGGACTCTTTGCGTAAAGCAGCTAGTTGCAGGGCCACATCCCAAGCCTCGCCAGCCTTTTTGAAGCGCGCCGCGAAATCCTTATCTTTCAACTGGTCTTTAAGGTATGTATCAAAATTGGTCAGTCGTTTCATATCGGATTCCTCGCCAGCCAATCACGTTTTCTATCCAAAGCAACTTTGCGATCTCGCGCAGCAATCTTTGTGGCTTTACTTCGGATTCCATGTACAGTAATGATCCTCCGTCCTTTCACAAAAAAGTATAGCACCCTTGTATTGAGTTTCCCCACATGGCGCAGCTCTAAAAGATCATCTCCAATAGGCTTTGACAGAGGCGGCCTGTGATAGTGCCTGTTTCGCAATTTCGCGAGACCCGCCATGACGGCGGCAAAGTCTTCTGGATTAGATTCCTTAAGTTCGTCCAGAAACTCTCGCACCGGGCATCTCCCCGAACTGGTTTCATAAAACTCTACACTGAATTCCATAATTAGTCAACATCAATATTGATGTATTGCTTTTCTGTGTTATGTATCCTGTTCATCCTGTAAATCCTGTCTAATGAAAAGTTCAGTATCAGGCTGCAATGGCCTGGTTGATTTCGTGGATGATCGTTTCCAGGTCACCCTCAAAGACACTGTTCAGTTTACCCCACGAGGCCCCCTCCCCCGTAAAAATGGGCAGAAGATCGAAATCCTCCTTTTCCAGCAAGAGGTTTTCGATCAGGTGCCTTCTGATCAGGGCCAGCCATTTTTCCTGATCTTCCGTAAAAGCGCGATCCGACTTGACCTTCATCAGGGCTTTGTCCACCCTTCGTTCTGCCGTGAGCAATTCTCCGCCGGTTGCTGCGTGGCGGATCATGGAGATGATATCTGCCAGTTCTTTGCTGTAGGCCCGCCGGAGATTCTTTTCTGAAAACTTGTCCACCAAGTCATCCGGGCTGGTGGACAGTGTATCTCTCAAAGCCTTCAACTGTTTGGTATCAAAATCTTTGGGCCGACCCAGAAGTATT
Organism: Deltaproteobacteria bacterium; assembly: GCA_019307135.1. Taxonomy (GTDB): domain Bacteria; phylum Desulfobacterota; class Desulfobacteria; order Desulfobacterales. The sequence goes on along the minus strand of JAFDKF010000067.1, from coordinate 26,478 downwards.
TCCAGGACCTCAATGTGCTCGGGATTTTCTCTTACAAATCTTTCAAATTCCTGCAAGTAGTCCTTGGGACCGAGCTCCCTGCCGTCCTTTGCCCTGAAAATAATCCTTGAACTCACATAATCTTCAGCCCCAATGGCACTGACGAATCTCTTTTGGGGCCGCGGATAATCCTCGCACAAATCGAGAAAGGCCTCGCTCTGCAACATGCGGATGGTCTGCTCCCATTCCTGATCAAGCCTTTGGGGCAAGGTTCGAGCAAATTCAGCCATATCACAACCCAGGATATACTTGAACTGAAGCCTCCCTTCCTGTGTGACATTCTTTGATATCCGGTGAAGCCGCTTGGATAAGACCCTGGTATTGTATTGCCGGTCCTCGTTGTCCGCAATCGCACGGACGATCTCCCGGATGGGTTTGGTTGCCTTTACAGGGGCCTCGGCCGTAATGCCGGTGGTCTTTCTGAAGTATTCAAGAAGGGTGCCGTTGAAACAATCAAAGACCGTAAAATGAGTCTTGTGGATTTCCTGATATGGGAATCTCTAATTTAACCGCAGACAGACGCAGACTTACGCAGACAAATAGTTCCGCCGACAGCGGCGGAACTATTTACTGTCATACCCTTCGGGCAGGTCCAATACCATTTCCAAGAAACCTGGGCCGAGGATTCGATTCACCTCGAAAATTGCACCATTTATTGCATAGGTAATGTCATTAATATCCATAGAAGAGGTCTGCGTCCTTCTGCGGTTTATTTTGCTACCGGTCTTTTTCATCCCAGACTGTTTGAAAATCCCGTCGCCCATGAATTAAGGCCACAACAGAAACTCGATCATCTTCGACACGGTAGATTAAACGATAGCTGTAAATAAAAATCTCCCGGATATTTTCATCTTCGAACTCCGGGACAATACGACCACGTTCAGCAAAATCAGTCAGGGACCGACCGGCTTCTAAAGCGCGGTTTACAAAAGATGCAGCATAAGCAGGGGAATCCCGGTGAACGTATTCAGCAGCTGCTTCTAAATCCGTTTCCGCAGCGTGTGCCCAAATTACTCTCCGACCCATTTTCCCATCCGCTTTTCGACTTTTTCCTGGGAATAAATGCGGCCTTCTTCCACATCCTGAAGACCTCGTTGAATTTTTTGACGCACATACAGATGGTACTGAATCTCCTCGAGTGTGCTGTTATCGGGAAGCCCTTTTATTAGCTCAATCACCTCTTGTTTTGCTGTCTGCATAGTCTGACCTCCTTGGCCATAATCTTGTACTTAGGTTTCCAGACCATTTTACCATGACTCTATTTCTCTCTATTCATCTACTCTTTTTAGGGCTTCATCAAGTACGGACCGCGAAAGATACAATCCTGAACGGATAAGTGTTTCCATAACAGGCCTGGCCTTAGGAATTAGGCCGCGCTTTTTTGCAACTAATACGATGCCCAATGTGCCTCACACCTGCGGCCGGCAAGATCGTCAATGATGGCTTCTGTCCCCGGATGGTCACTCGCAAATGCAAGAACAGATGACTCTCCAGGGCCCAATCCCCAGTCAAGAATACTCTCCGGCACAGAGACAGCGGGTACAACTTCAAGCCATGGAGTGTTATGCAAAACTTTGGCGGTAACGTCTTCAGGGCCTTTCATAAGTATCTCATTGGCAACAGGCTCAGGCACAAAAATCCGGTTGGCAAAATGACGTAAAAGATCCATCTGTTGGCCACGGCTAAAGAAAACAAGTGGTGATGCATTAATAACAGCCGGTTTATCCACGAGCAAGCTCCCTATCCAGGTCATCAAAATCCACCTGGAACGAATCTTTTCCCATTTGTGCCAGAGCCAGGAGGAAATCCGTGCGATTCATGCCTGCAACCCATGCTGCCAATTCCTGCGAGATTTTACCCTGTTCGTACCAAACAGCCGCTGCTGCAAGCCTCATCTCATTGGCAAACCGATTAGGATCAAAGCGCATAGCGGCAAAAACCTTTTCAGGCAACTCCATTGTCAAAGTCTTCATGGGTTAACCCTCCTTTTCTGATAACTTTCCAAAATCTTTATAACATTTCGGCACGGGGTTTTCAAATATCGTTTTATGTTACGGGCAAATAAACATATATTCCCAACACATCTGGCGGCAAAGGGGAAAAGGGGGACAGGGGAAAAGGGGGACGGTCATAAAAATATAACTTTCCCTACGCAAATAATGAAGAAGTTATGATGTCATGACTTCTCCTCCAGTCTCTCCCACCCGGCGTAATTGCCTTTCTTTACAACCCTTTTGTCATCCCTGTCAATGACAACACGACCACCCTCTGTTCTTCCCTTGGTTAGGTTTTACAGGGCTCTTGAAAATGTTTTTGTCATAAATTTTCGTAACTTCATTCCATGATATTTTCAGTGCGAAAATCGTCATGATGGGCCTTGACCGGATCAAAAAGGCTCCCTGCACCATTGCGCGGGAAGCAGGTTCATCAACCGTTCCACGAAACAGGACCTCTTCCCCAATCAGGTGTTTTGATCTGTTCAAATGGAGAACTCGAAATTCCTCACGGGAAAGATTGCTCATTGACACTCTCAAATATTCAAACAAGTCATGGGGATTTTCGATAACGTTGATCTTTGCAAGGGGCTGTCGTAGCTGGCGTTTGACAATTTCCACGGCAGCTAAAATCTGGGCGATCTTAGCCTTTCCTATCCCCTTAACACCTAATATATCCTCCTGTGTTGCTGTCATCAACCCATGAAGCCCGCCAAACTTGTTTATCATCTCCCTGGCAAGGGTGATGGCATTCTGCCCCTGACGGCCTGTTCTATAGGGTTTCAGATAATGATTTTGGCCAGGCCAGAGGGAGATTTTCGAGTAAGTCGTACATGTAGGTACGTCGTCGAGAAAATCGACCGATAACGCAGTCCAAAATCTTTATCTGGAAGCCTATAAGAAGGATAGCCAGCAGCGCAGCATCACTCAAGGTATCCGCACCTTTTTCCAAAAGCATCTCCCTGGGCCGATCCCCTTCAGGCCAGTCCTTAATATGAAGATTGCCTTCTGTGTGTTTGCGGTCGTGGCTCATTCTATTCTTTTCTTTCTTGGAATCGTGATCTGTCACGAGCCATACATAGATTCATCAGATTGCCCAAGTTCCCACTTTTTACCTCTTATGTAAGAACTCTTGAACTATCTATTCTGTTCACATCTTTGAGAATCCGCTCGCTTTCTTTCCAATCTATCCTAAAATTACCCACCAGATCAAAAGAGTTGAGCCATAGGCTTTTTTCTTCTCGATGAAAAATAAAACGATTGTGGCTGTCATAGGTGAAAAAGCAGGTCGGCACAGGGGCCTCGCTGTTTAAGAGGGCAAACAAATGGCCATAAAACCCGTGATTATACCGCTGGCCACTGCTGCCGGAGCCACCTTGTGCATAATAGAAAACTCCGGCCTGATCTTTACCAAAGTAATATTGCTGCCAGGCGTTTCTCCCATCCCAGTGACTGAAAGGGCGTGGCATTTCGTACCTGCGGTGGTAACGGTATTCTACCCTCTCCTTAAAAGGCTCTTCCTTTTTCCAATATTCTTCCCATTCGTCTTCATACATCCATTGATATTCTTCTTTTAGCCGCGCAATCATCTGCGGATAGATCTCCCGATTTAGATCCTCAATGACTTTGTCCCTGAGATCCCCCTCTTTCATGTCTTTGTATTCGGGATCGATTTTCAACGATTCCATCCGTTCATCGATAAGCTTCAGGTGTTCTCTGTTCCTGTCCCACCAATGTTTTCTGGCCTCCTCTTCCACCCGAGAACATAAATGGACTTCTTCTTTCTCCGCGTAACGCTCGTCCTCCCAAAGATCATCTTCAAGGAGTTCCATGAAAACGTATACCGAGAAAAACTGCATGGTCCTGTCGATTTTTCCAAATACCTCTTCCAGGGGCTTGTCTGACATGAAAGAGGACAAATCAAAGTGCCTTAATTTGTCGGACTGTGCCTTTTCTATAAGTTCTGTAATTATTTCAGGATATTCTGGCAGCATATTTTAGGGCTTTAAGGCAATTTTACAGCCAGTTCTGTGGCAAATGCTTCGTAAGAATATGAGAAACTTTCTCTCTCGCCAAACACTTGTGAGCCTTCTCGTCAAAGGTAAGCCACCTGCCCTTCATTTCCGTAGCAAGAGCCACATAAGTAGCATCGTATCCTGTAAGGCCTTTTTTCACAAAACGGGCCGCCTGGTTGGCCAGACGTTCTGTCATAGGCTGCCTGAAAACCCCGCTGTTCAGAATAGGAATCATACCCTTGATAAAAACATCGTGTCCGGACGGATGAAGACGACACAACACTGCATAGACCTCAAAACAAAACAATTCCGGAACGGCAAAAGATTCAGGACGGTCAATGAGTGTGTAAAGAACGGCATCGGCATTGGGATGGCCCTCATCCTTCAAGAACCAGCGAACAGCTACTGAGGCATCGACAACCCAGATCATGCTGTATAACCCCGCAATTCTCGAAGCACATCAACACTACTTTTTCTACCAAGGCTGTCGGCCCTCAAACTGTCAATTGTCTCAAGCAGATGCTTTTTCTGCTCCTCTGCCTGATAGTCCAAAAACCTTTTTTGGAATTGTTCGGGTGTAATGAGCACAGCCCTGAGCTTTCTCCCCTTGCTTACCAAAATAGGTTCGCCTGTTTTGTTAAGTAAATCCAACACCTCTCCCAAATTGTTCCTGATCTTGAGCGCATTTACTGTTTTCATAAAAAGCCTCCCTTCAAGAGGTTCATTATGCTGGGGATTTTTTAGGTAGTGTCCATCCGGAAACTCCGGATGGACACAACGCAGTTTCCTATTCAGAAATGAGCAATTTTTCGCAAGGTCAAGGAAATCAAGGGGTTGCGCGGAGGCGTACTGTAGTACGTCGCACAAGCAATCCCGAAGATTGACGCAGAGATTGCGGAAAAGGGCCATTTCTGGATGGAAACTAGGTAGGAACAAACTATACGCAAATATATTGCCAATGTCAAGTGTGGACATGTATATACACATAATTACCATATCAAGCCTTCCTGGCACGCAGGATAATTGCGGGAAGGGTTTCAAAATCCCGTTCCCCTACTTGCTTACTTTAGAGACGGAGAAAGAACGCGGTCCTTCAAGACCCTTTCTTTATAGGCCTGAAGAAGATCGTCCTTTTTTAAGATTCCCAGAACATTTTCTGGATTATCGGGATCCGTTATCGGCAAGAAAGAAATCCGATATTTTTCAAACAAATGAAGGGCATCCTCTAAGTTGTCTTCAGCCGACAGAGTGATTACCTCTTTGGTCATGACATCAGCCGCAATCACGGTCCCTTTTAAGTCCTCAAAATTGACCAGAGATGCTTTAAGGTCCCTTAGGCAGAGAACGCCCACAAGCTCTTTTTTTTGATTTAAGACGACAAAATGGGGATAAGGGGATTGAATAACCCGATCCACAATGGTCGCAAGAGGACTCCTGTCGTGCAACATTTCAAATTCTTTGATCATGAAGTCCCTGGCGAGGAGCTTCCTCAGAATTCCTACATCGTGTCCTCGTACGATGTTGATTCCCTGTTTGAGGAGCTTCATCTCGTAGGCTGAATATCCAAAGAAGACCCTGACGATGATTGTACTGGTAATACACGCTACCATAAGGGGGAGGATGATCTGATAATTGTAGGTGAGTTCAAAAACGGTGAGGATAGCTGTCATGGGGGCCAAAGTAGTCCCAGCCACCACAGCGCCCATACCCGCCAGGGCATAGTTGCTTGGGCTTAGTGCAAGACCTGGCAGAAGCTGGCCAGCGGCAAGACCCACCAGAGTGCCCAAGGTTGCCCCCAAAACCAGAGACGGGGCAAAGATGCCACCGCTCATTCCCGAACCAATGGAAAGGGAAGTGGCCAGGATTTTAGCAAATAACAATAGGACGGCCATTCTTAGGCCCAGAGAGTCGGCAAGAGCCGAATTCACCGTTTCATAACCAACACCTAGGACGTAAGGAACTTTGAGGGCGATCATTCCCAATAATAAGCCGCCAAGGGCCGGTTTGGTCCACTCAGGAATATGCAGCCGGCGAAAGAGACTATCCGTGGTATAAATCAAACGAACAAAGCCTATCGCAACAAACCCGGCCAAGAGTCCGAGCATGAGATAAACATTGAGCTCCCAATAGTGGATCAATTGGAAGGCCCCGGCTTTCAACGCTGGGAACTCCCCCCAAAAAATCCTGGATAGCATTGAAGCGATGACCGAAGAAAGAATGATATGGCTGATATAAACGATTTCGATGTCCAGGAGAATGATTTCGACAGCAAAGAGTGTCCCGGCAATGGGCGCATTGAAGGTGGCGGCAATGCCTGCGGCCGCTCCTGATGCGAGGCAAAGGCGCCGAAGATCCGGATTGAGCCGGAAAACTTGGGCCAGGGAGGAGCCAACCGATGCCCCTATCTGGACGATCGGACCTTCCCGTCCCACGGAAGCGCCGCTGCCGATGAGAAGGCTGGTTACCAAGGCCTTTAAAAAGGTCACGCGATGGCGGATGGTACTCTGGCGACTTGCCACGGAAACGATGACCTCGGGTACCCCCGGTCCTTTCGCTTCAGGAACCAAGAAAGTGATGATTGGGCCAGCAACAAGCCCGCCGGAAACGGGAACCAGGACTTTTAGCCACCAGGGGGAATGGATCAGTTTCTCAACAAAGGTGGTTCCCGAGGCCCAGAAAAGATTCTGGAAAATTTCGATCAGTGTACGAAAAAAGAGGGCTCCGGTAGCAGCTAAGATGCCAATGACTGCTGAAAAGGCGAGGAAGTATAGGTTGTGAAGCCTTTCTCGTTTCAAGTCGCCGAAAGGTCCCATTAAAATCGGTTTGAGGCGAAGCTTCGCTAGGACTGGAGTGCATATTCAACAGCGGCTGCAGCGTGGATCTTTGCGGTATCAAACAACGGAACTCGACTATCTTCATCTTGAACCAACATGCCGATCTCTGTACATCCCAAAATGATGCCTTCCGCCCCATTCACTACGAGATGATCCATTATGCTGACATACTGCTCTCTTGAAGACTGTTTTATGACACCGACACATAACTCATCATAAATCACGCAATGAACAATCTCTCTTTCTTCCGCAGTCGGGATAACAACCTCCAATCCATGTTTTTCGGCCAGTCTACCCCTGTAAAAATCTTCTTCCATCGTAAACTTGGTTCCCAGAAGCCCAATTTTCCTAAGACCTCGGGATTTGACTTTTTCGGCAGTCGCGTCTGCAATATGCAGTAGAGGTATTTGAATATGTTTTTGCACTTCATCTGCCATCTTGTACATGGTATTGGTGCAGATGAGGACAAAATCTGCCCCGCCGTTTTCTACATTTTTGGCCGCATCAATCATCAGTTCTGTGGCTTTACCCCATTTTCCCTCACGTTGAAGGCTTTCGATTTCGGCAAAATCAAGAGAGTACATGATACTTTTAGCGGAATGAAGTCCACCAAGTTTAGCCCTGACAGTTTCGTTTATGATTCGGTAGTATTCGATTGAGGACTCCCAGCTCATGCCACCAATAAGACCTATTCTTTTCATAGCTTGCTCCTTAGGGCTCACGCAAAAATAACTTTCGCAAAATCCGCGAAATAGCCAGCTATTCCTGTGGTTTTGCTCAATCGGATCGGCCAAATCCGACCCAAATCTGAGCGCCAACTCTGCCAAGTTATTTTTGCGTGAGCCCTTACCTGAAGTACTCGACCAGTACTCGTGGGTCATTGCTTCCGATTCCATCCACGGGCATATCCGCGTAAGGCTTAAGGAGATCTCGGTCGTCAATATTCCATATGAAAACCTTCAGGCCTTCCTTGTGAGCTATTTCGACAAATCTCCTGTCCACAAAGCTGTATTTCATCACTACTGCATTTGCAGATGCCTGGGTGGCGATGCAAGCGTCAACAGGACATCCTACAAGGAGTACGCCAGTTTTGATGCGGCTGTCCATCTCTTTTACGGTCTTTACGAGCCTGTGCCAGAAAGAGATCACATAGACGTTGTCAACAAGGTTGTTTGTCTTTATCAGTTCGACAACCTTCCTTTCCGTCCCGTCTTCCTTTAACTCAATGACCAGCCTCACCTTGTTGCCAATCAAGTCCATGACCTCCTGAAGGGTGGGTATTGTCTCGCCTTTGCCCGCATCAAGCTCTTTCATTTCTTTAAGTGTATGACTGCTAACCGGCCCCGTTCCATTGGTGGTCCGGTCCACGGTTGAGTCATGTATGACGACTATCTCTTTGTCTTTGCTCAGGCGGACATCAATCTCCACAGCGTCAACTCCGATCTCCATGGCCCGGGCAATTGAAAGCAGGGTATTCTCAGGCTCTAAAGCCGCGGCCCCGCGATGTCCCATGATCATCATAGTTTTTCCCGTCTCCTTTTCTTATCCGAGAGCAAAACCGCAGGAATAGCAGGCTATTTCGAGGGTTTTGCGAATGAGTATCGGCCAAAGATCGCCTGAAGCTGAGATGCCAAAATGGTAAGTTATTTTTGCGCGAGCCCTTATACACAGCGTCTAAAGTGTTTTCGCATAATGCAGCTAAAGAACAAGGTAACCGTTCACGGGTTCAGAGGTTCAGGGTTCAAGGGTTCACCGAAAATCTGAACCGCTCATTCGTGGGATCTGGGAGTTGCTTCTCGTTCCCACGCTCTGCGTGGGAACGGGCTGCATAGGCGCTCTGCGCCCAATCCGGAAACCATCTTGCTGACGACCACCCACTACATAGCGCACAGCGCCAAGAGAACGGAGATGGGGGAATTTTATAAGACAAAGGCCGCCAAAGTCGTATTGGTGAAAATCTGTAATGCATCCATTTAAGGCTGGGTTGAGCGGTTCAACGTTCACGGTTCCCGGTTGAAGAGCCCTAACTGGCTGTTAGCAAGCCGACTTCGCCAAAGTAGCTTTAGCTACGACGGCTGAAAAGAATGACGCGTCACTAAAGAAAGTTCACCGTTCAAAGTTCATAGGTTCAAAGCCCGCCCTGCCCGCCCTGGCGCGACACACTCAGGAGAGGCTATCACCGACCCCCAACCAGGTCTGGGCCAGGGGCGCGACGCGCTCGTGAGGGACTATCACGCTCACCAACCAGGTCTGGGCCAGGGGTTGTCAACCCTGAACCGTGAACCCTGAACCCTTGTAAAGTAGACTATAACCTTTGAACCTTGAACCATGAACCTGGAACCGATCACTTTAGATTAAGACCTGCCGTGTGTTTTTAGGTGTTGATAGGCCTGGTACATAAATGTTCTTAGGGCTGCCTCCCTCCCAGGTTGAAAGGAGCCGTCATATGAGACATCAATGTAGGGGATATTTAGCCCGGCCATTAATGGCTTGGCAATGGAGGAGGTGAGATTGCTCGGCATACAGGTAAAGGGAAATATGTTTACAACCCCGTTGTATCCCATGTGGGCATACTCTAAGGCTGCCGCGATACTAAGGCATGCCTCAGTCCCAACCTCAAAAGAGAAGGTATTATTCTTTTTTAATACCTTTTCCAGATGGCCTATCTTATGGTCTTCCTCAATATCAATATAATTCCGGACCATCCCGTAAGCCTTTCTCTGTTGCTTATACTGGTGGAAGAGAGTGAGACTGTATTTCAGATACTTCAAAAGAGATTCCTTTACCTCTTTTAGCCTGAATCTTTTCAGGTTCAATCTTAGGGCAATCTTGGACAATTTTAGCTGATCATAGGTTGTATAGTTTACCCATTCAGCGATGGAGGCGTTAATTGCCTCGGCACCATATTTTTCAAGTGTTCTGATCGTATCCTGATTGGATTTAAGGTGTGACCTGACGTAGATTTCTCCGACCACACCTATGAGGGGTTTTCGGGGAATATTAGGGTCAATAATCCCCTTCCCTTCCCGGACAATTTCTACTAGATCGTTAAGAATAGGAAAGAGAGATTTTTTGCATGAATGTTTGGAAAAAGACTCAGCCATTCGGCCCATTGCCTCATTGATAAACTTGTCGGCAGCCCCTTCCTCTTTCTCATAAGGTCTGATCCTCCACAGCAGCCTGTCAACTATATCACCCACAACCATGGAAAGATAAGCCGCTTTCCTGAAATCTCGCATCCTTTCCTTTGGTATCAATCCATCTGCTGAATAAGCGTCCTCTGAGCTTAGAGAGGCAATCTTCACTCTATCTAGATCAGGGAAGCTATCAAGGACTATCCTGTGATATTTATTATACATCCCAAACCTGCAGGGACCATCAGACTCCGGCATAAAATACATATAGTTTTCAGGATTAAATCTATTTCCAAGTCTCTCTCTTTCCTTTTTCATAAATAGAAGTATATCCCCAAGGGTCACAACACACGGAAAACACTCCTTGCCGGATGTGAATTCTTTTCCCAGATCAAGACCCTTATATGTTTCCATAACAGAGGCATTTATTCCAAAACCGCGGAATACCCCTGCTATGAGATGACTCCCAATCCTGTTCATCTCCGGAATCAGGAATCTCTTCCCTTGAGCGTTAAACCGCCCGACCCGCTCCGACATTACCCTAAAGGTATCTAACTCTATTACTTTTTTCATTTTCTTAAGATGCCATAGCAGTAAGTTTTATGGGTTGAGTTTGCATGGTTTCAATTTCTTGAACAGATTTTATCACGTTTTTGAATGCTTCGAGCCTTGTCATAGCACCAGCCACAGCAGTGTGTTCATCCAATTCCAGGATGAGATAAGGCTTGTCTCCCATTATATATTTGTAGAAATGCTCGTTAAAGGAATCCGGGCCACAGCTAAAGTTGCTTAGATGGAGACCAAAGAAGTTTGGGGTATTCTTTATTAGCTTGGCGGTTTTTAATATCCGGGCACCCATGGCCCAATACATCTTCGGGAAATCGGATAGATCAATGCCTCTCAGGTCAAAAAAGTCCATGGGAAGGGCTGTTATGCCTATTTTGGACAAATTCTGTCCGAGTCTAAGATTCAGCCTTTCATCATAGAGGTTGTACGGTCTGCCGGTAACAACAACCAGTGGTTCGTTCTTTACCAGGGAAGAAGTAATTTCAGCCCCTTTCTCATATATCTCATTTTCAAAGTCCTGCTGCCTGCTAAGTGCTACATGTAATGCCTCTTTGACTTTACCGAGGCTTACCCTCAAAGTCTTGCCAATCTGTTCATGTAATTCTATGCCTAAAAGATCCAGGTCATATTTGAGGTGCACAGTAGGATTTAAGATCTCGCTATCCCTTAAGGCCAATGCCGCCTTCAGCATATATTGATTTCCTTGAACCAGGGGGCAATAATAACTGTTTTTCTCTTCATCTTTAGAAGGAAGATTAATTATGTTTGGGAGAAACAGGTATCGTGTCTTGCCTATTAGATCTATGACATGACCATGCGAGACCTTAACCGGATAACATGTCTCGGTAGTCATTGATTCGATACCTAATTTTGAGATACGATCATTGGTTTTCGGTGTTAGTACAAGCCTGAGTCCCAGTTGATCAAAGAAACTTGCCCAGAAAAGGGCCAGGTGGTGGTTATATAATGCCCTCTGCATCCCAACGGTTGGCCTTCCATCAATTTTGAAGATGGCTCTGCTATCCCCCTTATCACGCTTCTTCAAATCTCCCAGGTCGTGATAAAGACCTTTAAGATATCTTTCCAGGATGACTTCTCTTAATTTAAAATAATCCTCTTTTTGTTCGCTGTAATGGCCCCTTATTTCATACCTGCCACACTCTCCTCCCCATATGCTCTTTCTGCCACTAAAGTTATATACCTTCAATTTGCATTCGTTATGGCACAGCGGGTCTGCATGGCATATTGTCTCTTTGTAATCGAGTTTGTCATTAATTGCCTCATCGAGCCCCCTGAAAGAAGATACCTCTTTATTTTCTTTCTCCGTCTTTTCCTGCACACTGATAGCAGCCCCAAAGCCACCCAGTACCTCCCTGTGTTTGGGTATTAGAAGACCTTTTCCCAGTACTGCCTCAAAGGCGGCTACTATCGCCCTGTTTAGAGAAGGGCCACCCAGGAACATTACCCTGTTGCCTATCTTTTTGTTTCCAAGTACTCTATGTAGGTAGTTGTAAACAATGGCGTAACAGAGGCCTGCGATAAGATCATTTTTTTGCCCACCTTTTTGCGCGTAAGATACAAGATCAGACTCCATAAAGACAGTGCACCTTTCGGTCAATTTGATAGGTTTTTTTGAGGACAGGGCTATCTCCTGAAATTCTTCAACAATGTTAATGCCATTCTTGTTTGCCAGCTCATGCAGAAAGCTCCCTGTTCCGGCTGCACACACCTTGTTCATGTCAAAGTCAAGCGGATGGGTATTAGAAATAGAGATGTACTTACTATCCTGGCCCCCTATTTCAAAAATCGTATCTATGGTACGGTCAATTTCAACAGCGCCACGTGCATGAGCAGTTATCTCGTCGATAATAAGATCTGCGTTAAGGAAATCACCAACTACCATTCTTCCTGAACCCGTAGTTGCGACCCCTTTGATGTCTATCCGGTTTCCAAATCTATTTTTCAATATCCTCAAAAGGTCCTGGGTTACTTCAATAGGCTTGCCTATTGTCTGGCGATACTCCTTGTCTATAATTTCTCTATCTTGATTGATAAGGGCATATTTGGTAGTTGTCGAACCAATATCGATCCCCAAGAATGCAGGAACCTTTCCCATGGTCTCAGGCTGTCTTTTTACCTCATTGTTTACTGGAAAGTCCGTCTTGATCAGTTGCAATCTCGGTGCTGCCAAAAATGAAAACGATCCCTTTTCTGCCATGGATTTAAGTTCATTCAGATCAGACTTGGTGACTATATCCATTTCTTTGGCCTGAAGAGCAACCCCTAAGGCACCAACAGAGACAAAATGTTTGGGAACAATGAGTTCAGGAAAATGATCTCTGAAGGCCCTCACCTGAAGCTCGTTAGCCACTAGCCCACCAATAAACATAATCGGTTTGGGTAGCACCCGGTTACAGACAATGGTGCTTAAGTAGTTGGACGCATTTCCAACGTGTAGGCCGGCAATGATATCAGCCAGTTTTTCACCCTTATTCTGAAGGTGGATCATATCTGACTTGGTAAAGACCGTACAGCGGCAGGCAACTCTGACAGGGTTTTCACTTCTGAGGCCTAATTCAACAAAATCTTCCAGGATCTTACTAATATGAGCCCCTGATATGTCCATCTCTTTCCCGTACATAGATGACGCCAGTCTTTCTGCCTGTTGGTCAATAAAGGATCCTGTACCAGAGGCACAGGGGCCATTTGTGTTGAAATCATCAAGTTCCCACTTGCCCCCATGATGACTTAGAATAAATAATGAAGTATCCTGTCCGCCCATGCTGATAATAGTCCTTACATCTGGTTGCAAGAACACGGAACCAAGGATTTGAGAAATAGATTCAAACTCATAGAATCCACCTATCCTTTCACTTATTATTCTTCCATGATTTCCGGTAAAGGCCAGGGACCTTATTCTTTCAACGGCAAAACGGCCGTATAGCTCATTGATGATCTCAAAGACAGATGCCTCCACCCTGCCAAAATGTCTCTTGTAAGGGTGTTCGTAAACTAATTCTCCATTGTCGTTGATTACAACAGCATTTACGCTTACAGAACCGGCGTCAATACCAATATGATAATTGTCCATAACTGATCCCTTTTCCATCTTTTCCTTGTTATTCATTCCATTCAATCCCTTATTGTAATAGTTCACCGCAGAGCCCAAAGAACCCAGAGAGAATATAAACCCTAAAGTGATCGGTTCCAGGTTCAGGGTTCAAGGTTCAAAGGTTATAGTCTACTTTACAAGGGTTCACGGTTCACGGTTTTAACCTCTTAACGTTGAACCGCTGAACGTCTGAACCTTACTACTTGACGCGTCATCCTTTTCAGCCGTCGTAGCTAAAGCTACTTTGGCGAAGTCGGCTTGTTAACAGCCAATTACGGCTCTTCAACCAGGAACCGTGAACGTTGAACCGCTCAACCCAGGTAAACATAGGGGCAGAAGGAGCCCTGTCTGCGTGCGTCTGCGTGCGTCTGCGGCCAAAACGTTATTTTTCAAGGACTTGGATTGGTTTCTTATCACGATCGCACGCCAAAGTAAAGCGTAACTCCGAACTCATTGTGAGACCTCTGCAAAACATCCCGTTTTGCCGAACCCCGTCAATTCACCAACTTGCAGAGCATTGATTCATAAAACTTGCCAGCTTAACCGCGTTTACTATATGTGGGACCTGCAATAGTGCCCACATAGGATAGGGAGATCGTTTTCAATCTTTGTGGACAGTGGTTTTCTTGGCATGAAATGCACATATAGGAAAATTTTTTCAAAGGCAATCAAAAAAGACTTGTAATTAGCATGATATCTGGATAGCAGTCTTTGGTAGGGGCTTTTATTTTTGCCCACAAAACGCGATCACGGCCAGGGCATAGGTGAGGAGAAGCGTGAAAGAGTGGCTATGGCTAATAGCGCTGATTCTACTTCTTCTTCTTTTGTATCTTTGGTTCCCTTGGGTAAGTCTTGAGCCACTGATATGGGAGTAGGTTTGGCCTATTGTATACGATAAAAATATTGCCCGTGATGATACGGATCGGGCGTATGGCTGGGAGGTTCCCAAGTGAGCCTGGCCGGGGATCTATTTTGACCGGGTAAGGTTTGATGAACTGACATGGGAAGAAATCTCTTACAGAGGGGGGATCAACAAATACCCGGACTTTTTGAGAAGTTACAGGAAGAATGGCTAAGGTACTGTTTTTAATGGTGCCTGGGGCGGGAATCGAACCCGCACGAGGACAAGCCTCAAGGGATTTTAAGTCCCTTGCGTCTACCTATTCCGCCACCCAGGCTGTAGGGGCAACTTATAATGAGCAGGAATTTGTTGTCAAGAAGTATGGAGGCTTTTACAACTTTTCCATTCTCGGTGCCCTTTGCCTGCCCCGTTAAATGGGAACTCTATTTAGTGTCTGAACGAAAAGTCATGTTCAGGCAAAATCCGAATATCGAAACTCGAAATTCGAAACAAATTCGAATACCAAATGACCAAATGACCAAAACGAACTTGTTGAAATTTCATTGTTTTTCTCATTGGAACATTTTTATTTTTGTCATTGTTTCGGATTTCGTGTTTCGGATTTCGAATTTTTGACCGAAAAAACAGAGGTTTTCGGTCAAACACTATTTAATTGGGGTGTCTCTGTGGTGGCTAAGATTTTGAACGGACTCTATTTGGTCCGTGGGAATCTTGTCAAATCCTATATAATTTGTTAAGAAGCAAACATGACGAGCAAATCCAGGCCCCATTCCCTGATCCTGGCCTCAAGATCTCCCAGACGTCGCTATCTCCTTGAGCAGGCCGGCTTAACGTTCAGCGTGATTCCAAGTACTCTTGATGAAAGTTCAGTCCCCGTAAGTCCGCCAGAAAATCATGTTCGGACGCTCGCTAAGGCAAAGGCTGTGAAGGTTGCCGAGCTCTATCCGGAAAGCTGGGTTATTGGGGCCGATACCCTTGTGCTTACGGGGGATGCCGTACTGGGCAAACCCGATACCGCGGTCCAAGCCCGCCAGATGCTTGAGGCACTTAGCGGTAAGACACACCGCGTATTGACCGGCTATTGCATCTGTTGTAAGGCAGCAGGACGCTCCTTTTCTGAGACCGTGGAAACAAAGGTCTTATTCAAGACCCTGAGCGAAAGCGAAATCGATTGGTACATCAACACCAGTGAGCCGTATGACAAGGCCGGAGGGTATGCGGTACAGGGTCTAGGCACCTTCCTGGTAAAGCGGATAGAGGGTTCTTACACAAATGTTGTGGGCCTTCCGGTGTGCGAGGTGATGGAATACCTGCTGAAAGAAGGCGTGGTCCAGCGGTAAGAGTAACCCGACACATTTTTGTCTCTCACAGAGCCCGCAGAGGCTCAGAGTTGTTGAGTTGAATCCTTGACCCCGGAGGAATATGCTGCGCATTCCACAGGGCAGGGAGGAGGATTCAACTCAAACGTTCGTCCCTCGCGTTGCTCGAGACAGCCAAAATGGTTTTATGCCCCGGTAGGGGCTGAGAATTTTGTCTGATTTTTCCTCTCAAAAAATCAGACAAACTCTTTCATCTCTGAGAACTCTGTGAGCTCGAGCGACTGAAAGGAGCGGGCGAGAGAACGCTTTGATCAGTTACAAGCCAAGCAACATGGTTATGCAGAAAAATATTCAAAGCAAGCTAAGACGGGTTAAAGACCGAATCAAGGCGGCGGCCCTCTCGGCCGGCCGCGACCCAGAGACTGTGAAATTGGTTGCCGTGAGCAAGACCGTGCCAGCGGATCGTATCCTGGCTGCCATCAAAGCAGGTGCGACTGACCTTGGCGAAAACTATGTGCAGGAGGCGCGGGAAAAGATCGAAGCCCTCAGGGGAGAAAACATTTCATGGCATTTCATAGGCCACCTTCAATCGAACAAGGCAAAGTATGCGGTCAAGCTCTTTGACCTGATTCACTCTGTAGACAGCCTCAAGCTTGCAAAGGAATTAAACAAACGAGCTGGTGCCCCTGGCAAAGTCCAACGCATCTTAATTCAGGTGAATATCTCCGGTGAAGAGTCCAAGTCTGGAATCGACGCCAAACGGGCTCTTGAGTTGGTTCACGAAGTTTCCCTCCTTGAAAACCTCGCCATCCACGGGCTTATGACCATGCCCCCATACTTCAATGCCCCAGACAGGGTACGGCCCTACTTCCGGGCTCTTAGATCCCTACAAGTCCTTATCCGCCAGGAAGCGATTCCGAATGTGGACATGACTGAACTTTCCATGGGCATGACCGGCGATTTCGAGGCTGCCATTCAGGAAGGGGCCACATTGGTGCGGATTGGAACGGCTATTTTTGGAGAAAGAAGATAAATGATCAAGAGCGGGCTTTTGTCTCTCACAGAGCGCACAGAGGCTCAGAGTTTCCTACTCAAAAAACCAGGCCAAGAAATTCTCATCTCAGAGATCTCAGCGGGCTCTAGCGACCAGGGGGAGCGAGCGAGAGAATGGTTAGTTTGTCATGAAAATTTTGCTGCACATTTGCTGCGCGCCCTGTGCCATATACCCCTTGAAAATTCTTCGATCAGAGGGCTTTGAGGTCATGGGCTTCTTTTACAACCGCAATATACATCCTTTTCAGGAGTGCCAACGACGTGAAGACGCGCTCAAGACCTATGCCGGGCAGGTAGACTTAGAGGTCATCTATCAGGATGGCTACGACATGGAAACATTTCTTCAGAATGTGGTGTTTCGTGAGGAAGAACGGTGTTCCTACTGCTACCACGACCGACTAAAAACCGCAGCCATCGTTGCCAGACACGGCAAATTCGATCATTTCACCTCCACCCTTTTGCAAAGCAAATTCCAGAAGCACGACATGATCCGCTCGATTGGAGAAAGCCTTGGCAAATCCTACGGCATACCGTTCCTGTACAGAGATTTCCGAGAGGGCTGGAAGGAGGGGGTTGAGACCTCAAAGCGTCTGAATATGTACCGCCAGCAATACTGCGGATGCATTTACAGCGAGAAGGAGCGGTTCTATAAGGGCAAAGGGCAGAGGGCAGAGGGCAAATGAGGCTCAGAGGTTTTGAGTCCCGCTCAAAAAAATCAGACAAATTTATTGATCTCAGAGATCTCTGTGAACTCAAGCGACCGGAGGGAGCGGGCGAGAGAAAAGGTATTGATCAAAGGAGGGATTCGGCGTTTTTTTGCATATCTTCAAAATCATCCTGGGTCAAACCCGCACCCAGGACAATTTGTCTTGCCTGCTGTTCAGTGATGAGATCCGAAGGTTCGTGGGCATCGGAATTCAAGACCAATTTTGCGCCGTGTTTCTCGGCCAATTTCGCAACGTGCCCATTCGTCAAGCTGTGTCCCTTTCGAGCGCTGATTTCCAGAAAAACAGCTTTCTCCGCTGCCATCACCACTTCCTCCTCCGAAATGAGACCCGGGTGGGCCAGGATGTCAATATCTGCAGCCAGAGCAGCGCGATTCGTACCAGGAACGACGGGCTCCGCAATGGTTTCTCCGTGGACCACTACGATCTTGGCCCCCAGAGAACGAGCTTGTTCAGCCAAAGGCCCAATATGAGAAGGTGGGATATGCGTCAACTCGATGCCGGGTACGGTCTTAATCTGGTTGACGCGATTCAACCTTTCCGACACAGCCACAATGCGGGGGATGATAAAATCCAGGTTGGAGGCATCAGCATGGTCCGTGATACCTATTGCCTTGATACCGAGTACCTCTGCCCGGCGGACCAGTTCAGATGGAACCAGAACGCCATCGCTGAAAATCGAATGGGTATGGAGATCAATCACGACTCTGTACTTAGCTCCGCTTCGCTACGCAATTTCAAGTGAGCTAAAATGCCTAAAGTGCCTAAAGCCCGCCCTGGCGCTACTGCCACAAAACAGCTATACTTTCAAGTAAGCGTTCACAGGTTCAGAGTTTACCGTTCAGGGTTACCTTTCTTTCGTCGACCTTGCTCGTAGGACAGTTCAGATTTTCGGTCAACCCTGAACATCTGAACCCGTGAACCCCTGAACCCCTGAACGGATACTTCACATCTTGTATTTGCCAAAATCGTCGGGTGAAAGCTTCTCTAAGTACTCCTTCCATTTCATACCCTCCTCACTCTTGTCCCATGCTTCAGGCTCTTCATCCAGTTGCTTTGATTTCTGTATTACAATGTCATCAACGAATATGGGACAACCGGCCCTGAGGGCTATGGCAATGGCATCGCTGGGACGGGCATCTATATTGTATGAGTGGTCATCAAGAGAGAAGTAGATTTGGGCAAAGAATGTGTTATCCTTCAAGTCGCACACCTCCACCTTAGAGATCTTTATCTCTAGCTTATCAATGAAATTCTTGAACAGGTCATGGGTCATGGGGCGAGCGAAGCGAACATTCTCAAGCTCTGTGGCAATGGCCGTCGCCTCCAGGATACCGATCCAAATTGGAACTGCGTGATCTCCCTGAACAGATTTCAATATGACTATAGGGGTGTTTGACGCCGGATCAATAGTCAAACCCGAAACTTTCATTTCGTGCAGCATGGGATATGCCTCCATTTTCGCCAGAGTATTCTCCATGGCCCTCGCCGCCAGGATCCCCGAGCAAGGAATGTGAAAACGCTTCCACAATCCTTACCGGCAAGATCTGGCCGACATGTACCATAGAATCCGCACCATCCGTGAAGTTGACGATCCTGTTGCAGGGGGTGCGCCCTGTCAACTGATCAACCGATTTCTTGCTAGGACCTTCCACCAGGACCTCCTGAGTCGTCCCCACCAGGGCCTTATTCTTCTTCAGGGTGAACTCCCTTTGAACCTCCAACAGGGTGCTGAAGCGCTCACCCTTTATGGCCTCCGGGACCTTGTTGGAAAACCTGGCAGCCGGAACACCTGGACGATCAGAATACTTGAATAAAAACAGGCTGTCAAATCCTACTTGCCGGACAAGATGCACGGTGGCTTCAAAGTCAACCCTCTCCTCGCCAGGAAAGCCGATAATGATATCAGAGGTTATTGCAATATCAGGCCGGACGTTGCATAATTTTTCAACCTTCTTAAGATAGAAGTCCCTTGCGTATCCTCTATTCATGCGCCTCAGCACGCGATCTGAGCCGGACTGAACCGGCAGGTGGATATGAGGGACAAGTTTGTCCAGCCTGCAAAAGGCATCAATCAACCGATCCGACAGGTCCTTGGGATGCGAGGTCGTAAAACGTATGCGGCGCAATCCTTCGATATCGTTAACATGTTCAAGAAGCGACGGAAAATCACATCCATGGCCGTTTTTTTGTCCATATGCATTTACGTTTTGGCCTATGAGTGTGACCTCACGGATACCGTTTTCCACTAAAAGCCGAATTTCCTCAAGTATTTCTTCAGGTTTGCGGCTAACCTCACGTCCTCTCACGTAGGGTACCACGCAGTAGGTACAGAAATTGTCGCAACCCTCCATGATGGTCACAAAGGCCGTGGCACGCTCGGCCTTGAAGACTGGTCCTTTAACATACAGAGGTTCTGACGCCCCCCTTGGATTTATGTCCACAACCTGTTTTTTTTGATCCTGGACCTGTCGTACAAGGGAGGGGAGCCGCCCAAGGGCAAAGGTTCCAAAAACGATATCAACATGCGGTGCCCGCTCCACAAGACGATACCCCTCTTGTTGGGCCACACATCCGCCTACACCAATAATGATGTCCGGCCTCCGCTGTTTCACCCTGACAAGACGCCCCAGGAAGCTATAAACCTTGTGCTCGGCCTTTTCACGGATCGAACATGTATTTAACAGGATAAGATCGGCCTTCTCCAGCTCTGAAGTGGGCCTGTACTTCAATGGAGCCAGAAGTCTCAACATCTGTTCGGAATCATAGACGTTCATCTGGCAGCCCATGGTGACTATGTGGACACGCTTTTGTTTCATAAATGAGTTTGTTGGGTAGGTTCAATTCTGATATGCTTTTGAAGATCTTGAATGATCATATCTACCACGTTTTGGCAGCCGGGTCCGATGTGCAGCACGACCAATCCTTTCTGTGGATCCAGGGCACTGAGTACAGCAACCCCGTCGTATCCTTCCAGAATAAACTTCAAGAAATGAATCTGCCCTCGATCTATGCGATAGTATCTTTTAACTGTGGTTTTCGGCATGTTAATAAAATCGCCATGTAATTTTATATGCAAATTAACACCAATCCCCCCATCTTTTCAATGAAAAAAATCGGTATTGTACAAATCTCCCCTTTGGGCTATATGAGGCCAGCATGCAAAAGAAGTGGCACATCCTTTCACCTGATCCTGAACAGGTTTCTACGCTTGCTGACAGCCTGGGCTGTCAACAAGCGGTCGCCACTGCACTCGTAAACCGCTGCATTTGCGACCCGGACCAGGCGGCAGCCTTTCTCAAGCCTTCACTTGCCCACATTCGATCCCCTCTTGTGATGAAAGATGTGGACTGTGCGGTTGAGCGTATCCTGCTGGCTGTTCGTCGCGGTGAAAAAGTGCTCATCTTTGGGGACTATGATATGGATGGCATCACAGCCACTGCGATTCTCTTAGAGTTTCTGGTCTATCTGGATGCTGATGTGCATTACCACATCCCGAATCGCCTGACCGAAGGTTACGGGTTGACCAGGGATTATGTTGAAAAGCGCGCTATCCCCGATGGTATTTGCCTTATCATAACCGTGGATTGCGGCATTAGCAGCTTTGATGCGGTCAGTGCGGCCCGTCGTGCCGGGATCGACGTGATCATAACTGATCATCATGAAACCCCTCCCCTGATGCCAGATGCCTTTGCCATTTTGAACCCTAAACAGCCTGATTGTCCCTCAGGCTTTTCGTGGCTCGCCGGGGTGGGTGTGGCCTTCAACCTGATCATGGCGCTACGCAAGAGGCTCCGGGATGAGGGTTTTTGGTCCGCCAGAGGCGGACTGGAACCAAACCTAAAGGCTGCCTGCGATCTGGTAGCCCTTGGCACAGTAGCAGACATGGTCCCGCTTGTGGAAGAAAACCGCATCTATGTGAAGGCCGGACTTGAAGTACTCGCTTCTAATGTACGTCCTGGTGTTAAGGCCCTGTTGGATGTATGCAACATACCGAATCGCCCCCTCGATACCCGGGACCTCGCTTTTAAGCTCGCCCCACGGGTGAATGCAGCCGGAAGACTCCGCGACGGCTCAATTGCCTTGAGGCTCCTGACGACATCAAGTACGGAGACAGCACAAGCCATTGCAAAGGAGCTTAACCAGGAAAACACCAGAAGGCAAAAAATTGGGAATCGTGGCATCCAGGCTGGTTGACCGATATTATCGACCCGTTGTTGTTATCTCGGTTACAGACGGTATGGGCAAGGGCTCGGCCCGAAGTCCGGATGGATTTGATTTGTATGAAGGCCTGAAGGGCTGTGCCGAGTACCTGGAAAAATTCGGCGGCCACAAGGCGGCAGCAGGCGTCACGTTGAGACCCGAAAACATCCCGGCTTTCCGCAGAGATTTTGAAAGAATCGTCTGCCAGAAAACAACGCCTGAGGATTTCGTGCCTAAACTGGTTATCGACGGCGAAATCTCCGGATCTAATGTCTCTGGTGAACTGGCTGATGAGCTGGAAGCACTTGCCCCTTTCGGAACAGGAAATCCAGAGCCTCTTTTTATGCTTTCAGACATGGATGTCCTTTCCGCCCGGGTGGTTGGGGCCCATCATTTGCAGATGCGATTGCGTCCCTCAAATCCGCCGAAGGCGGACCAAACAAGACCGTTTGATGCGATCTTGTTCAATCTGCCTGCGGCGGACTGCAAGGCACCTCCGAAACGATTCCACCGTATTGCCTGCCATGTTCGCTGGAATCGGTGGCGAGACAGAAAAAACATACAACTCGTGATCAGAGATTTCGTTGCAGCGCGTTCTGACAGGATAGTGGAAAACGTGTAACAGTTTACCACGAATGCTAAACTATTCTGCTGGTGGCGCGACTTCTCCTTGTGGCTTGATCTCGAAATGGACTACCTTCAGCACATCACCCTCCAGGCCGAGGATGTCCACACGCCAGTCTCCGATCTCATGGGGTTGAATGATCTTTGAGCTGTAGGTGCGCCAACTGGCAGTCTTGACCTGCAATGTTACCACTGCCCTCTCGCTTTCAGCAAAGTACCAGACGTGGTAGATCTCGGTCGCACCCTGTGCGCCCGTAACGTGGGTAAAACAGTAAAGCTTGCCCACCGAGGGCTCGAAACTGGTCCCCGGATCCACAGGCTCCCGATCAACCACCTCTCGGCAGATGGTAGCCGTTGCTATCTCCAAATCGGGAGTCTGCTGGGCTACGGCCACGGCTGTGAGGGGAAGGCAGATCGCAATCAAGGTGCTAAGGACGACAAAAAAGTACGATTTCTGTTCCATAGTCATACCCTCCTTGATGATACGTCGTTTTGTATCCGATTGTCATATAAGCACAAAGCTGCTCTGTTTGCAACGAGCCAATTTATTTGCCGACTTTTTTGAGCCTGAAGGGTGCATTTTTCTGTTGTAATTTAATAAGACCTGTCGTAGTCTTCATGCACATATCATCCGAATCATATCAGGTAATTTCCAAAAAACCACCGGTTTGAAGGCCACTTGCAATGGCAAAAGTATTTCGTCCAGGCAGAGGCGAGTCAAGGATCCTCTCGAGGATTGAAACTTCTAAGGAACGGGCCCGCCAGTTCGCTATCCAACAAGTGAAAAATGTCTTGGAGCCCCTTAGCAATGCCCTGGCCATGAAGCTCATAGAGGAAAAACTGATCCAAACGACCAGTAAAACGGATATTCAGAACCAGATCGCAGCCTCACTTGAAAAACTGACCCGTTCAGATGAATTTGATATTGATTACCAAATTGCCCCATTCAGAAACCTTGTTCCACGGCCGCACCTCGTAAGTCTCTATCTAACAGCATTCGTCGTAGAACAGTTGATCAACCACAGAAGCGTTGAAGACATTTATGGTTCTGATGAAGAGATCTATGACTGCATTAACGGCCAGATTGCCAGATTCATCCTCCGATGAGGCCCTCCTTTCATCCCAGGCTGGTTAACGGCCCTTTTGAGGACCCTGCCCTCTTCGTACCATTTTTCTTTGAAAAGCGCGCCCTCCTCTTTGACATGGGAGACCTGCACCGCCTGTCCGCAAAAGAAATCTTGAAACTTACCCATGGATTCGTAACCCATACCCACATGGACCATTTTGCAGGTTTTGATGCTCTGCTGCGCATTTTCCTGGGACGACAAAAAGCCTTCCACGTCTTTGGCCCACCCAACTTTCTTCAAAATATTGAGGGGAAGCTGGCAAGCTACACCTGGAACCTGGTTGAAAACTACAGCCATGGTTTTTTCCTGAGGGCTACTGAGGTGCATCCGACTTATACCATAAGCCGGATCTATGACTGCAAGAAGGGGTTTAAGTCAAACCGGGCACCAGAGGAGGCCCCTTTTGACGGTACTCTCCTCGCAGAACCGGCCTTTTCAGTCCATGCCATCCACCTGGATCATAAGATCCCTTGCCTGGGCTTTACCCTCAAGGAACGGTTTCATGTTAATATCATGAAGGACAGCCTGAAGAGGCTCAAGATACCGGTGGGCCCATGGCTGAGACGGTTCAAGGAGGCATTATATGAAGAGCATGACCCGGAAGAGAATTTTCAGGTAGCCTGGAAAGAGGACGGAAAGGAGCGCAAACTCACCTTCCGTCTCGGTGACCTTGCAAACCAAATCGCTTGTATTTCACCGGGACAGAAGATTACCTATATTGTTGACGTTCTCTTTAGCCCTGAAAACGCCGAAAAGATCATTGATTTTGCCCGGAATGCCGACCACCTTTTCATCGAGGCTGCATTTCTTGACGCAGAACTGGAAATCGCACGCAACAAATATCACCTGACCGCAAAACAAGCAGGCACCCTCGCCAGAAAAGCAGACGTCAAGCAATTTACGCTGTTCCACTTCTCACCCCGATACGCTCACAGCGCACACCTATTCCAGGAAGAAGCTCATCAAGCCTTTACAGAAACACCCGGTAATCCAGATTCGTGAAGTATCAATCATCTCTTGAATAAGGAAGTGACTCAGATTGACATACA
The DNA here is from genome assembly GCA_019307135.1 of Deltaproteobacteria bacterium. Lineage (GTDB taxonomy): Bacteria > Desulfobacterota > Desulfobacteria > Desulfobacterales. The sequence continues at coordinate 1,821 of JAFDKF010000067.1, read as the reverse complement.
AGCACCTTGTATCCTATAGTCTCCTTTCGCAGAAAAGGAATACCTAGAACTTAGGGGCTGCGCCCCAATTGGTCGAGTAGTCGAGTCGTTGAGTAGTCGAGTCGTTAACCACTTGACCATTTTCCCACTCGACCACTCGACTAAAGTCGCTGGAATTTCAATAGGTTGTAGAAATTCCGAGACGTTCAATTAATGCATTCTCTTTTACGTATACTGAGACTGATATCTTCTCAACTGCGCAGGGAAAATCTCCACTGGGTGGCCTTTGTCCTGCTGGCCTTGATTCTCATGGCCGCGGTGGCTTTTTGGTATTTTGAAGAAAAGCTCGGGTTCTTTGACGCCTTTTGGTGGTCGGTTGTAACCGTGACTACCGTGGGATACGGTGATATCTCTCCAGCCACCCCGGCCGGCCGGTTTGTGGGCATAGCCCTTATGATGCTGGGGATTGGTTTCCTCGGTGTACTGACCGCTACCATTGCCAGCGTCTTTATCGAAAACAAGCTCATGGAGAACAAGGGCATGAAAAGAGTAACAGTGAAGGGACATTTTGTCATCTGCGGGTGGAACTTCCGTGGCTGCGACATCGTAGAGGAACTGCGTGCTGACCAGAAGAGTAAGGACGTACCCATAGTCGTCATTGCCGAGTTGAACGAAAAGCCCCTGGATGATTCGAATCTCCGGTTCATTCGCGGCCAAGTCCAGCCCAAGGTCCTTGAGAGGGCTAATCTGAAAGAGGCTCAGACAGTGATCGTGCTCTCGGATGATCGCCTGGACACTCACGTCCGGGACGCCAAGACCATCCTCGACACCTTGACTATCAAGAGTCTCTACCCGGAGGTTTATGTCTGTGTCGAACTAATTGAGTCCAAGAACGTTGAACACTGTCAGATGACAAAGGCAGACGAGATCATTGTGGTGGGCGAATTGAGCACGAATCTGCTGGTGCAGGCGGCCCTGGACCACGGGATCACCCACATGATCACTGAATTGGTCAGCAACCGTTACGGCAACGAGCTGTACAAAATTGAGCCACCTTCCTCCCTGGTAGGACTCACCTTCTTTGAAGTGATGTGTGAACTGAAAAAGAATCATGGTATCCTGTGCCTGGCAGTGGAGAATAGAAGGAGTCACAAGTTGATTGCCAATCCTGATGCGGGCTACCGCCTTGGCCCGGAAGATGAACTGGTAGTTATTGCAACGAGCAGACCTGAATTGGGGAATTAAACCCTACAGATTTCGCATCGCCCTTCAAGTGATTAGAGTAATCCGTGCCTGCCCCGTAGCTCCGGGAGATGGTACTGGGGTAATCTGCGAAATCTGTGGATTAAATCCAGGGCGACAATCTAAGGAACGGTTGAACCTTACAGAGAAAAACAAAGGAGTTACTGGCATTTTTCAAAATCGAGCAAAAGTAGTTTACACTTTGTTCGAAATGAAGGCCGGGTTTCAGTGTTCAGGTTTCAGGTTCTGCCCGTTTCACGCCTGACACCTGAAACCTGAAACCTGAAACCTGAATGCAACCAAAATGCCAGGAAAAAGTGTAAACTGACTCATGAAGGATACCGAGTTACTTATATGTCTCATTCCACCGTAGCCCTGGTTAAGGGTCTCGACCGGTACCAGAATATTGCTCAGGCGCTTGGCCTGCTGGGCAAAGAGGCGGTTTCAGGGACACGGCACGTGGTCAAACCAAACTTTGTTTCCACCGAGGTCCAGTTGGCCGCCACACATCGAGAGGCTGCAAGGGCAGTTGTGGATTTTGTCCGTCAACACACTGGCCATCCGGTGATTATAGCCGAGGGTGCTGCAACCTCTGACACC
>JAFDKF010000221.1 GCA_019307135.1 Deltaproteobacteria bacterium | reverse complement strand
GTCTGTTGGGCATAAGATCTCCGTGTTGGTTATTGGTTATTAATCGGTTTGGCCGGTTGAGCCGGTTTGGCCGGTTTTGAAACGGGCTAAACAGGCTAACGGGCTAAACAGGCTAACGGGCTAAACAGGCTAAACGGGATTCACGATTATTTGACTTCAACGGTTGCACCCGCCTCTTCGAGCTGTTTCTTGATATCTTCAACTTCCTCTTTGGAGATCCCTTCTTGCACTGGCCCGGGAACCTCATCCACCAAAGCCTTGGCCTCCTTTAGACCAAGTCCGGTAATTGCTCTGACCGCCTTGATGACCTGAATCTTTTTGTCCCCTACTTGACTTAGGATAACATCAAACTCGGTCTTCTCCTCGGCCTCGGCCTGGGCGGCCTGTGCACCGGGTGCAGCACCCACGGCAACCGGGGCTGCTGCCGACACCCCGAATTTCTCTTCCATTTCCTTAACCAATTCGGAAAGCTCAAGTACGGACATACTGGAAACGAATTCAATGACATCTTCTTTGGTAACATTAGCCATTCTATGTATCCTCCTCGTCTATAAACTTAGTTCGCTTCGCTCACAATTAGTCGAGTTGTTGAGTCGTTGAGTGGTCGAGTTGTTAACCACTTGACCATTTTCCCACTCGACCACTTGACTACTTGACCACTTGACTACTCGACCACTCAACCCCCTTTTTGCCGCTTGATGGCCTCCAGAACACCCATAAAATTCCTGAGCACACCACCGAGAACCCTCACCAGGCCGGTGACAGGAGCGTTCATTAGCGAGAGTAGCTGCCCCAACAAGACTTCCTGGGAGGGAAGTTTTGAGAGTCTTGTAATACCCGCAAGATCAACGATCTGGCCTTCTACGACCCCGGCCCTAACTTCCAGGGCGGAATTATCTTCACTAAATTTGATGAGAATCCTGGCCGGAGCCACGGGGTCTTCATAGCTCAAGGCCACAGCACATGGCCCAAAGAAATGTTCCTTCAACAGCGCCATGTCGGTTCCATCTGCAGCCCTTGTCATGAGGGTATTCTTCACCACTTGGTATTCAACCGAGACATCCCTGAGTTGGCTCCGCAACTCATCCATAGCGAGCATGTTCAGGCCTCTGAAGTCCGTAAGTAGCACGGCCCTTGCCCTTGAAAACTTCTCATGCAGGGCTTCAACGATTTTTTCTTTTTCGGATCGCTTCAAAAGTCCGCTTCTCCTTTCCTGGTAACCACTCACCGCAGAGAGCGCGGAGCTCGCAGAGAAAGTGTTCTTTCTGCACTGCCATCGCCGCTGCTATGACCGTTTGTGTGATCCTACTTAATTCTTTCATCATCTCTGCGTTCTTTGCGTTCTCCGCGGTGAACTATTACCTGCAAACCTCATCTCAAGATACTCTTTACGTACACAGGATCAATCTTTACCCCCGGACCCATGGTTGTTGAAATGGCTATGCTCTTCAGATATGTCCCCTTACTACTGGCCGGTTTGAGGCGGACGAGGGTCTCGAAAAACGAAGCAAGGTTTTCCAGAAGCCTGTCCACACCAAAGGAGACTTTCCCCATAGGCGCATGGACAATGCCCGCACGCTCCACTCTGAAATCGATCTTGCCCGCCTTCAACTCCCTGACAGTGCGGGCCACATCAAAGGTAACAGTTCCAATTTTTGCATTCGGCATCAGGCCCCTGGGACCCAGGATCTTGCCGATACGCCCAACGGCACCCATCGTATCAGGCGTTGCAACAGCCTTGTCAAACCCAAGCCACCCACCTTTGATCTTTTCGATGAGGTCATCATTTCCGACAAAATCTGCGCCAGCCTCTTCAGCTTCTTTCTCCTTTTCCCCCTTAGCAAACACCAATACTTTGACATCTTTGCCTGTCCCGTTTGGCAGCACGACCGTGCCTCGGACCATCTGATCGGCATGCCGCGGATCGACTCCCAGGCGTACCGCAACATCCACGCTCTCATCGAGCTTTGCATAAGATATGTCAAGGGCCAACCTCAAGGCCTCTGAGAAATCGTATCCTTTGTTGGGATCTAATTTCTGTCTGGCTGTCGCGTACTTTTTTCCTCTTTTTCCCATGTTCTCGTGGCTCCTCAGGAATTCAGGAATTGCGAATTGAAGGAAGTTCACTTGATTTTGAATTCCCCAATCCCTTAATTCCTTAATCCCTCAATTAGTCATTGCGATCAAACGACTTCGATACCCATGTTCCGGGCAGTCCCTTCTATTATCTTGCAAGCGCTTTTTATGTCATAGGCATTCAGATCGACCATCTTCATCTTAGCAATCTCCTCAATCTGGGCCCTTGTGACATTTCCAACCTTCTCGCGCTTGGGATCACCAGAGCCCTTGGCAATCTTGGCTGCTTTCTTAAGCAGGACCGAGGCGGGGGGAGTCTTGGTGACAAATGAGAAAGAGTGATCATGATAAATTGTGATCACCACAGGTATTATCATCCCTTCCTGGCCAGCCGTTTTGGCATTAAATGCCTTGCAAAACTCCATGATATTGACGCCCTGCTGGCCCAGGGCTGGACCGATGGGCGGAGAAGGGCTGGCTTGCCCCGCTGGAACCTGCAGCTTAATCGAGCCTATAATTTTCTTAGCCATACCGTTTTCTCCTCACTGATCATGAGTCGTTGAGTCGACTACTCAACTACTCGACCCTATCAGGGTTATATCTTGCTTACCTGAACAAATTCCAGTTCCACAGGTGTGGCCCGTCCAAAGATGCTCACCAGGACCCGGATCTTTCCCTTATCTGGTTTCACATCTTCCACGGTGCCCGTAAAGTTCGTAAAGGGACCATCGATCACTCGAACCTCATCCCCTGGTTCAAACAAAAACTTTGGTTGGGGTTTGAGCTTTCCGGCCTCCACTTGGCCTATGATTTTCTCGGCTTCCTCATCGGTGAGAGAGGCAGGTGAATCCTTGCCACCCAGGAACCCTGTCACCTTCGCGGTCTCCTGCACCAGATGCCATGTCTCATCGGTCAACTCCATTTGCACTAAGATATAACCGGGGTAAAATTTTCTCGATGAGGTCTTTCTCTTTCCCCTTACCAATTCGACTACCTCTTCAGTAGGGATCAAGATCTTGCCAAAGTTCTCAGGGTGTCCAGACGAACCTATCCGCTCTTCTAACGCAGTCTTAACCTTGTTTTCATACCCTGAGTAAGTATGAACCACATACCACTTTAAAGCCACGGTTTTCTCCTCAAAACCCCTATCTAAGCACGAAACGAATCAGACTGGACAGGCCCATGTCTACAAGACCAAGGAACGAAGAAATAATGACGACGAGAATGATTACCACCGCCGTAGATGCCACGGTTTCTTTTCTGGAGGGCCAGGTTACCTTCTTGAGTTCAACCTTAACCTCACGGAGAAACTCTCTAGTCTTTGCCAAAAAGGCCGGTTGAAAAGTACGCCCCAATGGTCTAATTGCCTTGGAAGCCTCACTTTTTGACAAAGTCTCCCGGTTTTGGACAGGCCGTTGCTGAACAGGTGACACTGTGGCCCCTTCTTGCCTCAGGGCCAATTTCCGGCTATCCGGCTTTGTTGCGCCCTTTTGTTTCTTCTTCTTTGTTGATGTCGGCCTTTTTCGTTTTAGACGTGCCATAGTCGTATAAAAGTGCCTAAAGTGAGCTAAAGTGAGCTAAAGTTGATCCGTCTTCGGCGGACAAGAAACTGCTTGTGGCAATTAGTCTCATTCCTTTTACTTTAGGCACTTAACAAATATACATTGGCAGGCCAGGAGGGATTCGAACCCCCATCACCCGGATTTGGAGTCCGGTGCTCTAACCGTTAGAGCTACTGGCCTCAATAAACCCTCTTACTTGGTTTCCTTGTGCAAAGTATGCGTTCGACAGAACCTGCAGTATTTCTTGAACGCCAGCTTGTCCGGGGTGGTTCGCTTGTTCTTGGTCGTCGTATAATTCCGGCGTTTGCACTGGCTACAGGCCAATGTAACAATAATTCTCACGGTCTCACTCCCATGTGCATGATGCACGATCCCGGATGCCAGATGCCCGATAAAGCAAATCCAGGGTATCGAGTATCAGGCATCATGCATCGGGTATCAGGCATCATACATCTTATTCAATGATTTCGCTAATGACGCCGGCCCCTACCGTGCGACCACCTTCGCGGATCGCAAACCTGAGCTCTTTTTCCATGGCTATGGGTGTGATCAACTCAGCCTGTATCGTAACATTATCCCCA
>JAFDKF010000220.1 GCA_019307135.1 Deltaproteobacteria bacterium | reverse complement strand
CCTACCAACTAACCCCCTTGAAGCAATACCCTTATATAATGATCCCATAAACTGCAACGGGCTTCTTGAACATAGGATTGAAACGACCTTTCAGGTCGTCTCAATCCTTATAGGGTTGAACATAGGATTGAAACGACCTTTCAGGTCGTCTCAATCCTTATAGGGTTATGTAGACAATGAAAGACATGAGGGTGACATCTCAAATATTCCGGTAAGGCCGGAACGCCATTGACTTGAATAAGTCTGATGCGAGATCTTCAAGAAAATGTCCATGGGCGGTAGATTTGGAAAATATGACGATGCCAAGCGCAAGGCCCAGATCCGCAAAACCCGCCTCAGGCCACCTGTTCCTGGGCAACAGAGAAAGGACAAATCCTTAAAAGGGTCCCGAAAGAGCAAAGTGCCACGCGGGATTCAGTGAGGAGGCTCGTGAATAGAGCCAAATGTCAAAATTTCATGGATGTCCCTAATCTTCGCATCACTAAAATCCCGTAAAAATGGCTCGACTCTAATTTACCCTCATGCATTATACTAATAATATATTCCCTAGTCAAACCTTGGTGAAAGGGGCTTCTTTCGAAATCAAACCATCGTTGACAGAATAGCATCATGGGCCTTTTTTGACTCAACGACCGGATCATCTGAGCGATAAATCGCCCTTCCAATAATCTCAAAATCTGCCCCGTGTTTTATAGCGGAACCATATGAGGCCCCTTGGTACCCCACTCCACAACTGATGATTTTCAAATCATGGCCAACTAATCTCCTCAACTCAGCGATACGATTAGGTCTCGTTGCGGGTGCCTGAATGCCGTATGCTCTGGCCTCGACAGCCATCCGTGCCATCTGGTCGGCAATAGTTGAGTCAATTACGTCAGCGCTGTGGGTATACTCGGTGAGTAAGAAAATCATAATGTATGGGTATGAAGAAATACATCTATAGACTGTTTCCTCCCCAGCCATTCCCCAAATCATGGCACCGTCCATACCTGTTTCTGCTCCAATTCCGATAAGCTCCTCGGCAACATCTGGTATGTCCATAATCTTGAAATCACATATGACTGGCAGATCAGAGGCGTCTTTCAGTCTTTGAATGACATCTATTCCTTCCCTGTAAAGCATTATGTTGCCAACCTTGACGGCACTAAAGTAATTCCTGCATTTTTTTATAATTCCTATAGTATCTTGAATGGTGATAAAATCGGGGGAAAAAATCAGACCTTTCCCTTCTAGCTTATTTGCCATTAACCTTACCCTTTACCACGGAAGCAGACCGTTTCCCGATAAAGCCTCGGAAATATCACTATTCATAGTTTGTACGGCATTCTCGACAAGAATTTTGAATGAGTCTTCCGAGATGTTCAAATCGCTCCCATGAGGGTAATTGATTGACCTCGAAGCGCTTACAATTGCACCGTAACCATCTTTATTAAAGCATTCCGTTATGTCTTTCCCAGCAGCCCCCTGGGCTCCGTAACCAGGAACCAAGAAAATAGACTTAGGCATGATTGATCTCAGCACTCTCGCATGTTCTGGAAATGTGGCCCCCACCACTGCACCGACCGAAGAATAACCACGTTGCCCAACAAAGTTATCTCCCCATGTATTGACTATTTTGGCCACGTATTCGAAGAGCTTGGTCTTTCCATCTTCCAAGACGATATCCTGCAACTCCGACGAAGAGGGGTTGGAGGTTTTGACTAGCACAAATATGCCCTTATTGTATTTTTCTAGAGTATCCAAAAAAGGATTTATGCCGTCAGAACCCAAATAAGGATTTATAGTGATGGCATCTACACCAAAGACTCGATACTCCCGGCCCTCATCAAATTTTGCCATACCAATATGGCCGTCTGCATACGCTTGAGCGGTATTGCCGATATCGTTCCGTTTGGCGTCTTCGATGACGATTAGTCCCTTATTTCTTGCATACTCCACGGTGTGGACAAATGCTTTTATGCCTTCGATTCCATATCTTTCGTAAAAGGCTATTTGAGGCTTTACGGCGGGTACATAAGGCTCAACTATATCAATAATGCATTTGTTGAAGATAATGATCGCGTCTGCGGCAGCTTTTAACAGGTCGCCTTCATTTCCCCGGGTTACTTCACGAAAGCATAAGGGAATTCGCTGATACACTGGATCGAGACCCACGACGGCCACACTTCTTTTCTTATCTATTTCGGTGATTAACCGGTCGCTAAACTCCCTGTCGTTCATTTTCTCCTTTTCTATCCTTTCCATTGAGATCTATATTGTTTTATCATACAAAGCCATAAGACTCTCTATTCTGTCTTCTAAAGCAGATGAAATCTCATGGATTAGTGGCTCATAAATACCGGTTGAGACTAAATGCCCTGCTGCTCCCAGTAACAGTGCCGGAATGAATTGAATTTTTTGATCAGGAATGCTTTCTGAACTCTCAAAGAAGTTTACGGGGAACCCATCGGCCAGCAAGCGAATTATTATCTCTCTGCCGCCTTTCAGTTTGTATTCTGTACCTATGCCCACTTTTATTTTCAGTTCCTCGGCAATATCGAGGAACTCGCTATATTTAAGTTCTCGCAACTTTGATGTCGCATTGACAAAGTACATATTTCTATCGACTTTCCGTAATTCTGAAAGTCCCACTACTTCCTTTCCTGTGCATCCAATAATCAATGTCTTTCCTGGCAGAAGCTCTTCAAGACTCTGGGCGACCTCTAAATCATTTTTTCTCGCGTCTTCATTGATCTTTTCTTCGAGATCATAGATTGTGACATCAATTCCGTTAGATTGCATTTCTAAGGCTAATGGACGGCCAATAGCCCCGTAACCTAACTGTCCTACCTTTTGATTTCTTATATCAATGCCATAACCTTCCAAAAGTCTATTGATATTCTGTATTATTGCTGTGCCTACCAAGGGAGACTCACGTTCCCTTTTTATTCTTGATTCTGCCACATTCATAACTGGAAATAGTAGACCATTGCTTTCGGCTATTAGTTGATCAGCCCATATTCCGTTTGCGGTCTGCTCTACTGCTCCTACACAAATATCTTTATATTTTGTGAAGTCATCATCTTCATGCAATAGCGGAACAACATACCCACCATCTTCGATGATTAGAAGGCTCTTATTTTTACTTACGCAAAGCTGGCAAGCTTCCAGAAGGGTTTTTTTAATAACCGAAGGGAATTCATCGGTATATTTCGCTCTGTCAAGGTGTCTGACACAAAAACCATCATCCCTTAGGTGCTCTACCACCTCAATCTTGGAAGAATAAGGGATCCCCACAATGAACAGATCATTTTTTTCAATGCCCATTGAAAGAAGATGATCGCAGATCAGACGGTCAGTAAATGTATCATCATTGACGATTATGGTAAGATTGTAGGTTGTTAAGAAGTCAAATTTAGTGGCTATTTTTTTTAAGCCGGCGTCGTCTCTGAAGTTTGTCCAAGTGTATTTTAGTATATAAGTCGCTGTGTTCTTGGGGGATAGGGTACCACTTAGAGAATAAATCAATCTCTTCTGGTACGGCTCATCCTGAACATCTATTAAGTCAACATGAATTTCGCCTGTCGAATCGGTGAAAACGAAATCATCGCAATCCTTGTGGAAAAATGTGGCGGAAATGCCTGGAAAAGCGTATGGCGTTTTACTCGTGTTAGTGTAACTAATCTTCTGACGGCATTGGGCGCAACCTGAGCGATCAACCTCAATAGTTTCTGAAATTGTTATCGCAAGCATGGCTTTTCCCCAAAAAGGCCTTCCAGAATAGCAGAAGGCCTTTTTCCCAGCAAAACGTTCCGTGTTGTCTCGGATGGGAGTTTACATTACCCCACCAAAGGCACGCAAAGTCCCGATTTCTAAGTCTGGCAATTTTTCTTCTCTATCCGGCTGACTCCTGTATTCTTGCCTTGTATAAAGCCTGTGTAGCGTAATGTCCTTCAGGGCTAAATTCTCTTTGGCACCAAGTTCTTGGTCAAAGAACACCAATGCACCCGCGACTATTGCCCCAGCTAACCACAGTTTGCTAGCAGCCTTTAGTGCGGTCTCACCAGTTGTTGCAATGTCGCTGATAATTAATACTTTCTCATCCGCCCCTAATTGTCTACCTTCAATGGCCGAACGTAGGGTGTTCTTGTAAGGCCTTACGAATACTGCTTCTTTTTGAGATTTGCAAATAATATGACTTGAAACTCTGATTAAACACTTAGCAACCGCAAACCCTTGTGCCGCGAGGAAATCCTCTTTTTCTTTTCTCACCACACAAAGTTTTCCAGGTTCATCGGGTTCCTAATTCCCACGAT
>JAFDKF010000066.1 GCA_019307135.1 Deltaproteobacteria bacterium | reverse complement strand
CATGGAAAAACACAAAATCTGCAAGATCAACTACCGCAGGCTCACGGCAGAAAGAACAAAGACCTTTTACATCAAGCCCCTTAAACTCTTCTCTCATCAGGACACAGTCTACCTTCATGCCCGCAAGGCCCGATCACCCGGAAAACCATACAAGGCCCCTGACTTCGATCCCCTCTTGGTCGTTCACAGGATCAAAAAAGTGGAGACAACTGACAGGGACTTTGAGTTCCCCAAAAACTATGACTTTGAAAAGCTCTTTAACCTGGAGTTTGGTATCATCAAGGAAGAAGCCTTCAAGGTGAGAGTAGAATTTACCGGCTGGGCCGCGAAATATGTGGCAGAGCGCATCTGGAGCCCTGATCAGAAAATTACAAAGAAAAAGGGCGGGGGCACAGTGCTGACATTCACAGCCTCCTCAAAGCCGGAGCTGATCTCCTGGCTTCTTTCATTTGGGGATCAAGCAAAGCTTCTGAAGCCCAAGTGGCTGGTGGATAATGTAAGGGAAGCGGTTAATAGAATGCAGGTTGCTTATTCCAGCAACGCATAGGAATAGAGGTATCAGAGCCCCTGGGGGGATATCGCTCATACATGAAGTGTTTGAAAGTGTGCTTGAAATGAGTCCATTCATCCAGAGAAAAATGCCTAATGTGAGCAGCCCCATGCCACAGCGTATGTTTATACACGTTCTGTACCGACGCCCCGGCTATAGGTAACGCCTTAAAGGCAAACGGGTACGATTTTGGTAAAGCTGTTAATTGTGTGGTGCAGCTCTTCGACATGAAACGCCGGGAGATTTTATATCCCAGCAAGCGTAGCATGTAAAAGCCCGCAGCCTGATTTGCTATTGGGCCGTAAAGGAACTGGGGATCAGTACCACGTCAGTTGCCAACAAACTCGGCATGCACTAATAAAGCGTCATCCGAGCGGTGGAAAGGGGGCAAAGACTGTGGTCAGAACAGCACCTGCTTTTCGACATCGAAAGAAATGGGTCTATCCGAATCTCTCAAAAGCGAACTAGTTGAAAAAGCAGGGCATTATGAATTGGGTTGCAGATGCAATCCTTTTCCCGGAGGTTAGGTCGGCATCCCTTCCCCGGCTGGCCCATGCTAGGCATCCTTGTTGACACCGATTGATGCATAAGTTCTTGAAATAAGATGATCATTCCTTTTTACCCCCATCATCCCCTCTGGCGGGAATTAGCGACGAATTTGGGTTTGAGAATCTCGGATATAGCCAAAGAAATGCATAAACGCAAGACCGTCCCTGTTCTGCCCCATGTTTACAATCTTTAGCGTTAGCAGTAAAAGGAGAGTGGTATGGAAGAATTAAAGGCTTTGTTTCTAGAAATGAGCCCCAACCAAAAGCAAGATTTTGTCTCTGGCCTTCGTGCGCTTCTGGAGTCCACTGAGCAGAAGCTTGCTTATCAATATGATAACGGGATGACAAAAGATGAGCGATTGCAAGCAATCTCGGAGTCAATGGGGCTCCGGCAACTGATCTATTCTGTTAAGACAGCGCAAAGAAAAATGGGCCTTAATCCAAACGAGAATATTGAAGAATTCTGGGCAGAGTTGAGTGAATATGTGGGTTCAAAATAACCTCAGTTCCATGAAACTGACTACTAACATCGCCTTGAAGGCGGACGTTCCACACACATGCTATGGCAAATCCTGAACAAGACATTCATGACTATGAAATTCCAAATTTAGTAAAATAAGTTTATAAGGTTTCTCGGTCATGCCACAGTTGAGAAACGTATTAGGAAATACACGGATTCGTTCAAATCATCTGTGTAATAAATGGGTGCCCCCCCTTTTTTTGAGTTGTGGGATATGATACAGTATCGAACATGCCGCGAAGATCCCGTATCGACGCCTCTGGTGCATCACATCGTCAGTCGTCAGTTGCCGACAAACCTGGCATGCACCAATCAAGCGTCAGCCGAAAAGCACCTGCTTCTCGACATCGAAAGAAACGCATAAACGCATGACAGTCCCCTGTCCCCCGTGGAGATCAGATTAAGGTCAATACGAACTCATTAGCTCACAGATCAAGGTGACCCCATGGTAAAAGTTGAAACGACTTTTGGTTTTCAATAACCAGCTTCAGGAAGCGCATGATATCCTAACTTGAACTTGCCAGGGTCCACGTACGCTTAGAGTCCTGCGTCAGAATACCTTCTTTGATCATGTACTTTTTCGCGTGGCGCAGTGCCAGTTTGTCCTCTTCAGTCAGTTTCTCCTTCACTCGTGGGATGACGTCCTTCTTGTGCCCGCTCCCGCCCATTTCTTGCAGGACTTCGACTATAATGGGCACAATCGTTTTCATTGCCTTGTCCCTCCGCTGTTCGGCACTGTGCTTCAAGTCGTTCTGTGGCCTGCGTTTGCATAGGCACCCCAGGTCCTCTATCACTTTCAAGAGCCTTTCGTATACCAGCACCAACCCTTTCTGTGGACCCAAGCCGTTTTTAAGTTGATTCAACAAGGACAGCTCCAGTTGCTGTGTCTCTTTGGGGACGGAGATCCCCGCCTTTTCAAATTGGGCGATGCTGCGTTTGACGACGCGCAGTTTTTCCTTTATGTTGCGCACATCCGCGTTTTGAGCGGTGCTGCGTCCCGCTTTCGCAACGAAACGCTCGATGGCGTCCACGTGTTCTTTGATGTCATCCTTGTTCATTCGTTGCCTCCTTTACCGCCACTGATGCCAAGGGCCAGCATGTCGACAAGGGCCTCGATGCATCACCCAGTTTCCACTGTTAGTCCTGCTTTTATGGAATTTGGTCCCTTGGTCTCTTGTCTGTATTATATGCATCTCGATATGTCAACTGTTGAGACGTGATTGATTCTACTGAAACGCTTGTGCAAAAATCGCTGTTAAACTTTAATGAGGTGCCTTTGGGTCCACCTATTCAAACCTAATCTTGAAACCATCATTTTCCACTGTGAACTTACTGTTGTTATTGAATGATTCATCCTCTTCGTAGTCGAAAATATTCTCCAGGTTTTTGAACTCCCTTTTCTGGTCGAGGACGTTTAGTACGAAAATTATCTCGTAGTCAGATTTGTGCTCTTCGCCAAAGTTGACTTCAGGCTTGCTTATCGGGAAAACATAGTTATCATCACTCGACGATTTCACCTCGACATAATGCACCTGGTTATCCTCGTCCAGATATCGGATGTCATAGCCTTCTCCATCTTTCCCATCAGGATTGACTCCGGCTATCTTTGCATATTTAGAGACCCAGAAGACCTTGTCAGCAGAATATTTTTTCACCAGTGCCTTGTAAACGTAATACTCGCCTAACAGCCCGATCTCCTCGATGTGCTTTCTGGGGCTACCGCCTTTCCCCGAGCCAGGCACTCTCGTCGCCCTATCCCCAGTTGTATCAGGGGGCCTTGATGGTTCATGGGCATCTATACTGTAATCATTGCTTTCACAGTCCTCATCTATGTTTTTCAGAAGAGATCCATAATCATCTTTTTCATATTCTTCTTCCTTCTCATTCAAGATAATATTCTTCTTTTTCCTTGTAATGGTCTGGCCACCGACACCGTCTCTTGCTGGTGGCCGGGAGTAACTGTTCTCAAAGCGTGTAACAAGTTCGTCATATTCTCCGAAGAAGAGCAGACTTTTGTTCTCTACCTTATCTATGAATGAATCTATGTCCTCAGCATAAACATTGCCGATATCCTTGAGCCTTTTTTCAAACTTCACTTTGTTGTTATATAAGTGTTTGTCTAAGTCGATTTTTTCCTGTTGTAACAGTGCTGAATAAGTAAGATTGAGCTGTTGGAACGGATCGTTCTGTAATAACATATTGAAATACTTTTCTTTATCTACCCTTAGCTCCTCATTAATATTGTACTCTTCCAAGATAGGAGCGTTCTCATAAGCGCGGACTAAAGCAACGAATCTTTCTTTCTCCTCAATATCCTTATCTTTCATCAATTCAAATATGAAGCTCTTGTACCTTTTCTGTAATCTGTACTTCTCACTGGTAATTTCAGATTCGAAATGTTCCGTGAAATCGATCTGGTCAACAGAGTGGCGGTTGAAATCCTGAATTGAAATCTTCAGGGCGTTCAAAAGTCTCTTGAAGTAGGGCAAGTTTGAGCTACTGGAATAATCCTCGTAATATATCCCTTCGTATATCTCCTGCAAGAATGCCTCTTCAAGATTCAACTCTCTTGCGAGGAATTCTACCAAGTCCTTCTCACCCGCAACTTCTGAGAGATCTTTATCCGAGCCTCTTGCTTGGAGCACGCATTGCCAGAAATCCTTTTGTAAATCAGATAGGCAGTGGAAAAGTTCCCTGGCTTGCTTGAGCTTCTCAAGGCTTGGGTCATCTAGATATCTCTGGATGAGGAAGTCCCGTTCACGCTTATCTTTTTCAAACAACACCCAATAATCCTTGAGGTTCTCACCGACCTTAAGAATTCCGGTGATGAGCTCTGCTAAGGATTCACAGAATCTGATTTCCTCTTTCAGATCGGCTATGCTCTTGTATTCCTTTGTGGGGTCCAGCAGCAGGTAAACCGAGTTTTCCACCTGGATATGCTCGTAAGGATTCAGCTGCAACTCACCTTCTACGTCGTCGAATTGATAAGTGGCAGAAATTGCAGCGCATAAAACAATTTTCAACCTTTTCAGCTGGTTAAGCTCAGTTGTCAATGTGGGCTTTTGCAACCTGAAAACCAGGATGTAAGGCTTGAAGCTTTCAAAAGTCGCAGCGAATTGCGTGTTTAAAGGATGAAGCTGAGGATCTGAGGCTAGCGAGAAACGAATATCCTCTAATGGCTTGGCACCGAACACCTCCCTGACTTGCTCTTTACCTGACCGTCTGTCAATCTGCGCGATAGGGAATTTGTGCATGATTTCCTTGCAGAACGTAACGTTATCAACGTAATAGACTTCCTTTACAGGGAAATAGCCCGGTTTCCCATCAGTTTGGGCAAGCAGCTTTCCTTGCTCGACAAAGTCCTTACGTGCTTCATGGTTGACAACGGTCTTTGCCCATTCTCTTGGCTTGCTCTCGATAATCTGTCGGTAGACTGCTCTAGCCTTTTTCCCTTCAGGGTCTGCTGACTCTAACTTGGACAGGATGGCATAGATTGTCTCTGTGGGCAGAGTAGCGAAATCACGGGATGCGCCGATCTTCGTAAGCAAATGCTCTATTTCTTCAGACTGGATGTTATGGTGCTTGAAGACCTCGTCCTTGATGTTGTAAGCAGGAACTTCTATCAGAGGTGACATGTCGATGAGAGTTTTGGCCAGGCAGCAGATGCCTGCTGTGACCTTTTTCCCACTTCTGGTCTTAACCCACTGAGTCGTTCCTAGTTTACATAGAATATACGAGCTTATATTATTCGGACTTAGTTCTCTATAATTATGTTTTCCTGGAAGTGAAATTCCGAAATACGATCCCCGAGACTCATGTCCTTCTCTGAGAATATTCTGAATCCTAGTATGAGAGTGGAGCCAAACCGAGATGTCTTCAAAATTCGCCTTGCTGAGAATATCATCTAATTCAGCGATGTTATCAACGATTATGCGTGATTGATGATAGCCTACATCAGCTCTTAATTTTTCATAGGAAAGGTATACTTCATTGTACTCCGTGGTATAAGGATAGGTGAGATTCTTAAGGACGTAGTCATCGTATTTACGGTCATAATCGCTCCCTTCCAGCTTCTTCTTATTTATTCTTGGATATTGTTCCACTCCTATCCATCTAAGGAATTCAGTAACCTTGTTTTCATCTTCGGTCTCAAAACCTAAGTCCTCCTTCTCTGCTATGAAGATAGTGTCGTCAATCCCTGCGTAGAGCGCGTCCATGATTCTGCCGATTGAATACTCGCGGCCAAAGTAAACCTCTTTGGCGTTTCTGATTTTTCCGGCCCTTGTCAATAGTGGAACGTTCACATCAGGGAATGTCTTCTCAGACTCAGTATCTTCAGCATGAATGGAGAACATGGATCGGAGCATCTTTTGGATGTACTCTGATGATTTTGAGACGTTTCTCTTGATTCGGTCGTTTGTAATAGTGACTATTTTCCTTATTACCGTGTCAAACCTGTATTCTTGGATATTGAAGCAGTCCAATTTCGAGGCCAAAGCCCTGCTCGTCTTGACATTCGTTTTCTGTTTTAAAATGGAAAAAAGATCATTCGATACAAAAGTAATTGTCATATCATCTGGCAACTGGAACCTACTGCGTTCAGGCGGGAGCAATGCTTGGATGCTGGATTTGACCACTTCACCCTTATCACTTACAAACAGATTTGGCATTCTTGAAGGTTTTACATGATGAAAATAGCTTCCGTAATTATTGGCGATCAATACTATCAGTTCAGTTCTATCCTTAATAGAAAGAGATTCAGAAATCTCATTCAGCTTTTCAATAAAATAATCCGTTTCATACTCTTTAACACCTAGATCATCGAGCAATGACCGTACATCTTCATCACTGGTGCAAAGAGCCAGATCATGAAAAACGTCAGGTTCTACTTTGAGTGTGTTGGCAAAGGGAGCCTTGTAGAAAACCGGCCCTTCTTCGACTGACATATACTTGTTAGATAAGACCGGGATTAGCTTATGGGATTTCATTGATTTCAACAGCTTGTCATAGAATCCCATCTTCTCAACTTTGTCATCAAACTCGCCTTTCTTGGCCAGTAGCTTCATAGCATCCCAATTAACTTGCTTCGTGGTCTGGGTGAGCTGCTTGGCGGTGTCAATCATTAACTCTGCCAATTCTTCCAGAAGGAATTTGTTGACCTCATTTTTGTTCAGATGGTTCCTATTCCCGTCGAGATCAAAGGTGCCGTGGATGATAGCAGGGAACGGGAACTTGACTTCTGTTTTAAAAAAGCAGAAAATCCTGTTTATGTCATCATCTAAAGCCTCACTGACCGCGATTCTGAGGTCGTATTCATACTGGGAGACCATCTCATCCTGTCTCAAATGTTCCGGTAGCTCGTCGCTTTTGGTAAATATTCGCCACTTCTTAGAGTCTACTACTTTTCCGTCTTGGTTAAGCAAGCGTATCTCCTCATAATCCTTTTTCTTTTCTTCAGGGGGTACCCTTTCGATGGTTTCATTTCTTTGAGGGCTTTCCAGTTTAATGTTCCTCAGATTGTTGAGAAAAAGAGAGACTTCCATCCCAAGTTCATTTATCTGGTTCTGGATGTCCTCTTTGACCTTTTGGGAGGACACATTAACGACGACGTAAGTGTCGTATTCAGAGGTGCCTATCTCATCTGAATCTTTCCAGGCGGGCACTGCAAGGGTTGCGATCGGATATTTCTCATTATGTGTCACGTCAATTTCCTCACGCAGGCTTGGCTTTTCTTTCAACAGCTGCCTAAGAAATGAAATGGCGTTTTCACGAGAGAATTCCAGAGAAAATGGACCACTCTTTATCCTTATAGAGTCGCTCCAGTTCAAAATAGCCCTGAAGCCGAGCCCTTTGTACCCGATTTTCTTAAGACGCTTGATTTTCGGGCTGTTGTCAGAATACATTAGGGAGAGGATGCCCTGCTCCGAGAAATACTGGCCATTGTTGGCGATTATCAGCGTGTTTTCCTCTAATCTAATCAAGATAGAGGGGTCCTTAGTGTTTTCAGCCTCATCATCCGCGTTTTGCAAGAGCTCCAAAAGCTGCCGTCCATGGTACTCCTTGGTACGCTCAACCTCACGGTTGTAGTCCCCAGTCATACGCAGCACTTTACCGAGGTAGGTCTCTCGAACCGTTTCCAGCTCCTGCTTGATCCAATCTTTCATATCTCTATCCTTGACCATAAATTACGAGGAAATAATGGCAATTTTTAGAATGTATTTATCCCGCCCTATAGGCCCGCAATTGTGAATGTTCCGGCCAAAGATAGCGTGCCGTCGACCGTAAACAATAGTTCTATGATGTGAACTCGATCCATGTGATTGGGTCAATTTGTTGCCAGACCTTCCCATCCTTAACATGGCACAGTACGCTCCATCCCTCCGAAATATTGACTACGACATAACTTGATATTTTCACTGCTGAGCCCCACAGCCGTTTTAGCCTTCTAAGCAGAAAATCGAAGAAGCCTGAACCGAAGCCAAAAGGCACGGCAAACTCTGCCCATGCAATTTCATTCACACCAGTCTGCTGGTATACTGCATTGCTTCCCCAAAACCATATTGTACCTTCTTTCTCGAAATCCTTGGACTCAACCCACTCCTTAGTGAATTTGCGGACGGTCGGTTGCCAGTCTTGCGGTTCAGTATCAGGGAGGTGGTCAATGAAAACTTGGATGGCGGGTGTGGTCGTATTGCGAAGGACCAAGTCAGGTGTCATTTCAACGTAATGCCCATCGTCTTCGTTTTCAAAATCCGAAATTCCAAAGTCTCCCCCATCTTTGTCGGTATCCCCAGGTTCTATCTCTTCAAGATGTTGCGCTTTGGAGAAGAATGGTGTTTGATGAGTGTCCTTTGTCTCTTCAGCCGATCTTTTGTCCTTTGATTTGGAGAGAAAGGAGGGCTCCTTCTGTTTTTTTGGCTTTCGACAGCCAGAAGCCTTGGTGATTCGTTCAATAAGTGGCGCCTTTTCCTTTCCACTGTCATCAAGCCCGAGTTCTTGGCATATGGCCTTGAGTTCATCCCGTTTGAGTAAGTCAAGGACTTCCTCCATAAGGATTGATCGCTTTCGTGCTAAAGTACTGACTATGTCAGCCTTACGTAGTGCTGAAAGACCTGTAACATCGAATTCCCAAGCAATTTTCAGAAGCCGTGCTTTCGTCAGCACGCCAAGGATTTGACTTCTGCTCGCCATGATTTTCCTCCCTTTGACGGTTTTTGTCCTATCGTAATACTTCCGGCGTGTATCCCACTTGAATAACAAGGGATAGAAACCAGTTATGGGGATTTGACAATTGAAAGTCAACACGAAACAATCAAACATTCCCTGACATTGATTCCAACTTGCTTCAATCCTTCAGAGTATATTTGTAACTGACCCTTATATTTTTTTTGAACCCGTTTTTCTTCTTCCTTATCCGCGATTATAATGGCCTTGTAGTCCACCAGAACCCAGCCGTCATCCTCCTCAAAAAGCAGATCTATCCGACCATCGTAGTGCACCCCGTCCTTGTTCCTGAATTTTAGTGGGACCTCTCTCAGGACAGTCTTCGCCTTCCCAAGTCTTTCTTGAAGGTCCTTTTTCCGGAGGGATTCAACTATCCTTGCGAGTTCAGAAGGATCGATTTTGGCTTTTTCGTTTTGAATAAGTGTTCTTGCTGCCGTTTCAATGTTCGCAGGGTCTATTTCCATCAATTTATGGGCCAGTAACCCCGCTGTAGCCGCCATTGTGTCTTCTATACGAAAATCCGCACTCGCCTGGTCATAGACTATCTCAACCTTAATCTCCGTTTCCCCTCCTTCCGCAGTTGATGGACTCTGCACAAGCAGGAATGGCCGGGCTGCTGCTTCAAGTGTTTCAGGGATGTCCTCTCTGATTCTTTTCAGTTCCTTTTCAAAAATGGCCGTGGATTTTGGGACCGGTTCACCTGGCTTCTTGCCGGGTGTCAGCGTAAGGCTTGAAACATCGATCTTGACAGTCTTTGTTTTCTGGGTTCCATTGAAAAACGGAGCCACAAAAGTCTTTTCGAATCCCTTAAAGAGGACCCGATTAATTACCAAAAAGTCCTTAGCGCGAGTTGCGGCAACATATCGCAGTCGCTCTGATTCTTCCTCATCCCTAAGCATATCAGAGTCCTTCCATGAAAGATATTCAGGTGTTTCATAGCCTGGGTTTAGTTTATAGATGACTCTTTCTTGTGCATTATCTATAAACACTTCATTACCGACAATATTGTTGGAGGTGCAGTCTGCCAAATAAACCACTTTCTGCTCCAGCCCTTTTGCCTTATGTATAGTCAGGAGCTGTACCGCGTCTGACTCTCCTGTTCTCGGGGCAAAGTCAGCCATTTCAACGTTCTGCTCAAGTCTTTCAGTAAATGCATCGACTGCATTGCAGAAAGGGATCTTGCCAAAGCTTTTAAGAAGCTCAACGGCCTTCAATATATTCAATACCTTTTGCCTACCCCTGTATGAGGCCATGTAGGACGCTAAAACCCCCTTGTCATCGATAAGGTTCTTTAGAATTGTGCCGGCAGTCGACTTGAAGGACTTTCTGTGTAGAGACGAGAGTTCACTTAAAGCATTTCCGACAATATAAGAAGAATTTTCATCTGCCATGCGGTAGTCAAACCGTCCGCCATTTACTCGCCATACGTAGAGGTCTTTATCCGTGAGCGAGAAGAAGGGGCCTTTCAGGGCAGCCACAATGCTCACCTGGTCAAGAGGATTTGCAAGGGCCATGAGCAGGTTGGCCATATCCAGAACCTCACCCCGTCCGAAATACGACCGTGCTCCAACCATCTCATACGGGATCTCCAGCTCTTCCAGGTACTCGGCTGTTCTTTGCATATTATTTTTCGTTTTAAACAGCACCATAATGTCATCAAAGGCAAATTTCCCCTTGGCAGTCCACTTCTTTATCCATGACGCCGTCAGTTTGGCTTCAATTTCCCTTGCCTCATCTTTCTTCTGGCTTTCAATCTCAGCAGAAGCAATGTCTGGTTCTACAAAAAGCACATCACCTTGCGACTTCTTGTAGTGTTCTAGAGGCACATATTCAGCCTGGTAGTTTCCATCCGCCGGTTTCCTGATCCGATCCTGGAAAAAGTCGTTAACCCATTTGATTATTCGCTTTGCAGACCGGTAGTTCTGCGAGAGATAATCCTTTCTGCCGCCAGTAATCTTATCCATGGCTGTGGAGTACATTTCAATATCCGCCCTCCTGAATCGGAAGATGGATTGCTTTGGGTCACCCACAACGTAGATCTTTCCTCCCTCAAGCTCAACATCCTCCCAGGTATCAGCGCTCTTTCCCTCCTTTTCGGCCAGATAAAAGAGAATCTTTACCTGAAGCGGGTCGGTATCCTGGAATTCGTCAAGAAAAATGTAGGAAAGTTTGTTCTTGAAATAATCCCTTACTCCTTTGTGCTCAGCAAGCAAGCGTTCTGTCTTATACAGGATTTCATCAAAATCCATTACCCCGCGCTCTCTCATGGCCTCGCGATAGTATGCGATAAAATCCATTACCTCTTTGTTGGTATTTTCATACAGACGTTTCAACTCGGGATATCGGATCGCATACTTGATCTTATCTACATATTCACCACAAACCTCTTTCCATTCATCTCTTAAATCCTTGCTGCTTGCACCCCCCAGGGTGCGAGGATTATAGCCCGAAATGCCTGCAAAATATTTTTCTTGATTTTTTGTGAAATCTACTTGAAGGCGCTGTATATAGTTGTCCATATAATCACTGAGCTTTGGCGCTTCTACCTGCTTTTTCAGGTCCCTGCATGTTCTAATAAACTGTTTTATAATGGTATTAGGGCTCTCCGGCTTTTTAGGAGAAAAAAGGTCCAGTTCGCGATGTCCCAGGGCTGTTTTTACGATGCCCTGGAAAGAGGTGTCGACATAAGAATATTCAGAGCGCTTTAATCCTTTCCCGATATCTATGACCAGTTCCCTGAAAAATTGCGGATTCTGCTCCAGTCTTCTTTTCAGCCATTCGCCAAAGACTTCATCCAGGAATTCGCCCTGCTCTGTTTCATCGATAACACTGAATCCGGGGTCTACACCCGCCTCAACCGGTCTTTCCTTTAGAAGACCTTCACAAAAGGAATGTATTGTAGAGATCCTGGCATTACCAATGTTTTTCAGCTCATCTTCAAGACGGGCATCTCCTTTTCCGATAGATTCCTGGAGCTTCAGCGATATTCTGGATCTCAGCTCACTGGCCGCTTTTCGTGTGAACGTGATGGCGACAATGTTGTCTATGTCGAAGTCGCCACGTTCAAGCCCTTCTATGATGTCTTCTGTAATCCTGGTGGTTTTCCCGCAACCGGCGCCAGCTTCTATTCCGATATTCTTTAATCCCATACTAAAAATCCTCAAAGCTCTTATATTTTTTTGCCAGAGCCTTTACCCGGTTATCCTTGAGAGCTCCTTCCATTTTATTGGCGCTTGCACGGACAATCCCCTTCCCGCATATGTTGCCACATTTACACCAATCGCAATTTCCGGTAGTAAAGAAATATCCCATCTTCATCGTGTCTATAATGAAATCAAGAATCCTTTTGAGCTTGTCTTTTCGGTCTTTGTCGTAAAGCTCAAGGAACTCTTTTGAGTTCTCCTTTAGGGGTAAGTATCCTGCATGTATTTTTTCAACCCCAAGCTTGTTGCCCATCAAGGCCATAAAGGCCTCGGGATAAAGTGCGGGCTGAAGCCTTTGGCCCTGCCTAAAGTCCACGGTATTATAGTTTTTCGCCAATGAAGATTTGTAATCCAGAACATAAGCCTCTTTTCCCCGGATATCTATCCTGTCAATAGAACCGCTCAACTTGAACTTGTGTTTGCCGATTTTCAGTGTGACGGGATCATCCTGCATGTTCTTTTTGTACTTTGTCCCAAAGGCAAATTCAAAGAACATGGGCTTTCGGCCATCCTTTACGTATTCTTCTTCGTGTTTCAGGAAACAGCCGGTTAAAGTAACCATATCATTCTTCAGTTTTTCCACATAGATCGAAGCAATTTCACCGGTCGAAGCCACCTGTTTATCAATAATCTTACCCAAGAGTTTATCAAGTTTCTTGGGGGCATGCTTTCCCCCTTTTATCTGCTTCATGTAATTTTCCAAAACTTCATGAAGAATAGAACCGATGGTCAGAGCATCCGGTTTTTCAAGAGTTGCAGGCTCCTCCAGCGGGCGGACACCGAGTTGCCTTTCAATGAACCATTGATAAGGGCATGTCATAAACTTTTCCAATTCAGAGGCAGAAAAATATTGTTCATCAGATTGGCCTTTGCGCCCGTCCATATTAATAAAGCCCGTGTATTCATCGAGCCTGCTACTCCAGTATGAACGATGGGATCGAAAATGTTTCAGAGAAGAAGCTTGATTTGCAGTAATGTGCCCGATGAATCCTTTGGTTCCTTTCATGAGGTGATAAATTGACCAGTCAAAATAATCAAGGCACTGGTCAGGGCTTTCCAGCATCCACGGCTCCCTTACGTCACCTAAAGACTCCTGATACTCCTCACGGGTTATGGCTTTCTTACCCTTCATGTCCTTTACGATGTCGATCAGGTAGAATGAGGCAAACTCTTCATCACCGGATATCAAATCCATGGAAGGGAAATACCCAAACCAACCTTTTTCTGCACACGCAATCGTCAAATTCAAGTAATCTGTTGAGCGCAGATTCTTGGCTTTTGCAGTCTTGAGTGTACCATCTGTCTTAGCATTTATCGCATCCCTTTCGTGATCCAGTAGAATGGCGTCCTCTCGGAACCTTATGGGAAAAGTTCCCTCTTTTATTCCCACAAGAAACACGTAATCAAATAAGCCTGGAAGATAATCCGTAGTAAGAAAGACTGAATTCTGCCGGGCCTCACTCTTGACTCTTACACGCGATATTCTTTCAAGCACAAGATTCTGCCATCTTTCATAGTCGGCATCTGGGACAAGATTTGCCAGCTCCTCCAGAATACCCTTTATAATGTACTTCTGATGCGATTTCGCGATAAAAGATTCAACAATGGCCTCACCCATCTTGTGGGGGCTCTTCTTAAGCTTTTCTATTCTTTCAAAATCATTTATGGTCACTTTCAGTTTTTTGAAGCGGTCTTTTTGACTTTCTTTGTATGAAGCATCAACAGCCTTCTTCAGGATATCACGCCCAACAGCCACCCCGCAGTCAATCAAGGCCTGAATCGGGGCAAAATGCCCTCTGAGTTGAAAAAAATGTTTAATGCCTATTGACTTAGCTGCCAAAACTCATTCGGGTGGCGGAGGGTCGACGTATGATTTCGTTGTATGTGACGGTTTGGGTGGTCACACAGGCCCGAACCAGCCGATCAAA
>JAFDKF010000219.1 GCA_019307135.1 Deltaproteobacteria bacterium | reverse complement strand
CTGGTTGCTACGTCCGGAAAAGACAAAAGAAAGTAAAAAGAAATCCTGAAAATCCTGTTCATCCTGTCTAAAAAAACAGAAACCAATAATCCAATGGACGTCCCCAAAATTCCCCTAACGGTGAAGAACATCGGAAAGCCGTGTGCGGGAAAACCGCATGCACGGTTTGATGAGGGAGGGCAGGCTGAGTGGCCTGCTCTCTACTCTACCGAACGTCCCCCGAACGTCCCGGTAGGCTTTGTTCTGAAGGTCTGTGGCTGATAAAGAATAGTCGACTGGTGGCAACGTACCCTATTCTTGCCCAGGATAGTTCTTGTCAATGCCTACGACAACTGCTATTCTGATTAATAATCGGTGGTAGAATTGACAACGAAAAAGGTCGTCATTGTCGGGAGGTAGAAATGGAAATTCACGAACTGGTTATCGAAATGAAATTACTCGAACGTCGGTTGACCCTTTATGAAGAGAAATATGGCATTCTTAGCGAAGACTTTTACGCCGCTCTTATGGCAGGCAAGTTGACACGCTATGACGATTATGACGAAAGCCGTGCTGACTTCAGCCGGTGGAAGGGGATTTACGAAACATGGGTACGGCGCAAAGAAGCCTATACCAAACAAATTCAACAACGCGACCTGGCTGAAACCTTGCGCGCTCAGCCTGCCTATTAGCCATGGCCGACAATCCGCTCAAGTCGCTTGCCAGTTACAGCCGCTTTGTCGCCGAGTTGCTGGACCGCTCTACTGTATTGCGCTCCACAGTGGTGGTTCGGTCAGACAGCCCATACACAGGAACTGCCGAAGGAGAAGTTTCGTTCTCAAACGGCTTTTTTTTGCGCATGAGAGAAGAACTCGATTTTGAGGCGGGCTTAGTCACGTCGTATGGATACGAAGTTTATCAGCATGGGGAACGACTCTATTGGTATGACGACTTTCCGCATCCCAATGACCGAGCTTTGGCTTCGACGTTCCCGCACCACAAGCATGTACCACCCGACATCAGACACAACCGTATTCCCGCACCGGAGATAAGCTTTAGTCATCCCAATCTTCCTGTGCTTATTCGAGACGTTGAAGAACTCATAAAGGCTTGAGCAGTTGTTTGCGCCATCACATTCCATTTTCCTCTTGCACTTCTGTATCCTTGCGTTGATATTCTATGTCAAATGTTGAGACCCCAAAGGTTTTCCGCCTTGCGGAACCGGCGTCAACAGGATCTATAGAACCGATGTCGGTGCCCTCCCCTCTTCGCTATGCGTTGCCAAGGACGAAGTTGCGTGACAGCAGAAAAAGTTACTTAGAAACTTAAGGGCGTCCCCGTCTTCCTCTGTGGTCGGGTTATTTCTTATGCTGTTTCTGCCATTTTTTGTGGAATACATTCAAAAGCATAGAGGTGAGCTTGAGTCATAAGATGACCTCTTCTATGCCCCTATTCCAAAAATGTTTGATAAACGTGTAGAAAGAATTAAGATCTCCTTATTGACACTTGCTCCGGGTATCTTTGGCAAACCCTTTGTATTGTTTGCGTATCTTTATGGGAGTTATGCCACAGGACTGGTGCACCCTTTCAGCGATCTGGACATAGGCATTTATGTTGACAAAATGTCTCGCAGGCAATGCCTAGAACTCGAGTTGTCTCTTGCATTGGAAATCGACGAAAAGCTTGGTAGTGGTGTAGCGTCTGAGGTGCGGATTATCAACAACCTTCCACTCGTGGTAACAGGAAAGATCATCACAGAAGGCCTCTTGATTTTCTCCAGAAACGAAACGATACGAGTGGATTTTGAGATGTCGGTTCGAAGCGCGTATTTTGATTTTTTACCCGTTCTTCATAGATATCAAAGTACGTATATGGAGAACATTGTTTCCTGATAGCAATGCTTTAGGAGAACAATATGGTATCACTTGAAAAGATTCTCCAGAGGTTTTCCCAGTTGCACGAATATCTTGGACTGTTGAGAAGAATATCAAAGACACCCATTGAGGTTTTTCTAAAGGATAAAATAATGATAGGGAGCGAAGTATTATCTCCAGGTTAGTATTGAATGTTGCTTGGATGTGGCTAATCATATCATTGCGTCAGAGCATTTTCGGGCACCGAGGGATTATGCTGATTCCTTCATGGTTATTGAAGAAGAGGGTTTTGTTCCTCCTGAGTTTGGACAAAGATTACGCCAGATGGCAAAATTCAGAAATCGGCTTGTCCATCTGTATGGGGAAATTGACGATGCTTATGTTTACGAATTCATGAAAGAGGACCTGAAAGATGTAGAGGAATTCAAGTCGATCATAATAAAACGATATAAACAGTGAGCTATGAGCCAAGAGCTATGAGCCTTCAACCAAGAGCCATTGACCCGTATCTGACAGAGAGGAATAATTCAACTTAGTCAACAACGTCCCCAACTTTGTCCCCGCCTTGACAAACATAAGAGGTCGTGGCAAGCGTTGGGCTATGGGTGACAAAGTGCCAACGTCCCCCATTCCATGGACAAGGCATCACTTGAACCCCGTGAATTAAAGGCCATGGTTCAGGCCATTCGCAATATTGAAAAAGCCCTTGGCACTGGCATCAAAAAGCCCAGCCCTTCAGAGTCAAAAAACATGGTCATTGCCCGTAAAAGCATTGTCGCTTCCCAAGCGATTGCTGCTGGAGAAAAATTTGCCAGTGATAATTTGACAGCCAAAAGGCTGGGTACCGGGGTATCCCCTATGCTCTGGGATAAGGTGATCGGGCAGGTCGCTCAAAAAGACTATGAAAAGGATGAACTGATATGAGCGAAATTGTGAAGTTTGAGGACTTGCAGGATCGTATCATTGAACTCAGAGGCCAAAAAGTCTTGCTGGATGCTGATGTCGCTCAAATATATGGGGTAGAGACGAGGGATATCAATAAAGCCGTAACCAATAACCCGGATAAATTTCCGGCGGGTTATGTTATTGAACTCTCAAAAGCGGAAAAGAATGAACTGGTGGAAAATTTCCACCGGTTCAATAGGCTGAAGCATTCTACGGTTAATCCGAAAGCCTTCCCCGAAAAGGGCTTGTACATGCTGGCTACCATCCTCAAAAGCCCGCAAGCGGTTCAGGCTACCTTGGCGATAATTGAAACCTTTTCCAAAATGCGAAAACTGACTCGCAATATCAAGACCCTTTCAAACGTCAAGGATAAACGCGAGCAACAAGCCCTGATGCGGAAAAGTGGAGAGATTATCGCTGAGATCCTGGATGACGACCTGCAAACAACCGACACAGAAACATCGATAGAACTGAACTTCGCTGTTTTGAAGTTTAAGCACACGATAAAAAAGAAAAATAAATGAGAAAAATTTGCGTTGTTACCGGCACCCGTGCCGAATACGGTCTCCTCTACTGGCTGATGAAAGAGATTCAGGCAGATGTTGATCTTGAGTTGCAGATCATTGCAACAGGAATGCACCTTTCTCCTGAATTCGGCTTAACTTACCGCGAGATAGAAGAAGATGGTTTTAAGATTGACAGGAAAATCGAGATGCTTCTTTACTCGGATACACCTGTAGATATTTCAAAAGAGAAATTTCGTGGAATTCATTGGCCAAATAGTGGAATGGTGGCAACGTCCCCTATTTCCCTCTATGCAGTGAGCAAGAGTCAAGCGGAGACTTGACCCCTTTTTCAAGCCCGGGTCTGACCCTGTGCAGTTGCTCAGTGCCGTGGGAAACTTAGAAACTTAAGGGCGTCCCCAAGGAGTTACCCTCCTAACTCCTGACTTGCAAATCCTAAACGCTCAGCACTTTCACAAAAAACTGAGTTTTCCAAACCTTGTGATGTTTGAATAGTTAAAAGAACATAGCGGGAAAGCATAATGTCAAATCTACGAATCGTAGGGCTTGTTATTGGGGTTATAGGTCTATTATCCACCTTTCTAATTTATCGAGGACCTAAATGGAAGAGGTCGAATTTTGTCTTGTTTTCATTGTTCAGCCTTGGTCTAATTATAATAACTATCAATCCCGATGTAGTCAACTTTCTGCGCGATGCATTGTCCTTGCAAGAGTACCAATACGGCAGGCTAATTGCTCTACTCATCATCTCAAACATTTTTCTGTTGTTTTTTTCTTTTTATATCAAGTCAAAGTTGGAAAATATTCTATGGTCCGCCCAGGAAAATGTCGGGGGTAGACCGCAGACCACTTGTTCCCAATGCCCAAGGTTGAAACCTGGAGTGTCAAAGTGCTAACGTCCCCCGATTCCATCGAACAAGTTTCCAAGTCTGATCCGCGCGGAAGCGCAAGCAGATGTTTTGAAGGGTTTCATTTGAGTATGTGATAGTCAGCGGAGTTAGGAACGTTCGGAACGAAC
>JAFDKF010000310.1 GCA_019307135.1 Deltaproteobacteria bacterium | reverse complement strand
TTATCACTTACCTCACCCGTTTCTAACGACATAACTTCGTATGTTGCAGAATGGATAAATCGGTTTTTGATCTGCACATTTCCCAAATTTATTGGTGTAAAGAGAATAGACATGTTCACCTCTTTTTAATTTCATTGACAAAGGAAGAATAATAGGGACACCCACATATGCCATGCTGAAACCATAATATTCAATATTTATGGATTCCAGATATTACAATATTCATTGCCTCTAAGTTGACCTTCACCTATTCATCTTCTTCCCGAGCACTGAAGAGCACTTAAATTCAATTACCTTTCTTGTTGGAAGCATCAAGTTTTCACCGGTTGCCGGGTTCCTTCCTCTCCGTTCCTTTTTCACATTCACATAGAATTTCCCGAATCCGGTAATAAGGACATCCTCGCCAAACTCAAGGGTTGTCTTAATTGATTCCAGAAGGGTTTTGACAGCTTTTGTGGCCTGGGATCTATTCAGGTCGGTGCTGTTGTAAATACTGTCAATGATGTTAGCTTTGGTGAGGGTCATAGGTCGGTTATTCCTGTTGGGGAAAAGCTATTGAGGGAAAATTACAATTATACTTCAATTTTGTCAAAAAATCCAAATGTTTCAAGCGTCGGAGTAAAGGTGTGTGATGATGCCATTTTGACCGGATATGTCAAATCCGTGTGATAAAGATTTAATGGGTATAAGCATCCTCTTGACTATTTACTGAGTTCAGTATATTTTTCCCGATTCCTTGAAACATTTTTAATAGCCCAAAAACGTGGGAAAACTATTAATCAGCTCTTCTAAAACCCCCTTTGTCCAAGATGAGCTAAAAGAATTCTGCATAACCACTCAACCGGCCAATTCCCGGAAGGAATATCTCTATGTTGTATAGTCCGTCATTTCTTATCATAGCCTTTTCCAATCTTTTTACAGTGTCCAGCTTTGGCTGTTTCTTCCTCTTTCCTCTTTTTATTACGGACCATGGAGGCTCTAAGGCCGATATAGGGATAATTATGGGAGCCTTTGCCCTCTCCTCTGTCCTCTGTCGTCCCTGGATCTCCGACATGGTTGATCGAATCGGAAGAAACAATTGGATGCCTCATCATGACCACTCTTCCTCTCACATATCTCCTCTTTCAAGGGGATCTGACTCAATTCTACCTTCCTCTTATTCTTGTACGGATTTTACATGGTATAGGGTTAGCCCTGTGCTTTACGTCCGTATTCACTTACATCGCTGACATTGTCCCTGAAGCACGCCTAAATGAAGGGCTCGGTATGTTCGGTGTCACGGGACTTATAGGGATGGCCATTGGTCCTGTCATTGGTGAAACAATAATCAAGGAATTTGGATTTTCCATTTTCTTTCTTGCTGCCACGGGGATGGCTACCATTGGTCTTTTGCTCCAACTCCCTCTCCCGGAGTCCTATGTTCAAGTCTCGCATGAATCATCCCCTTCTTTTTTCTCCGTCTTTATGAGAAGAAAAATGTTCATTATCTTCTTACTTGCCTTTTTATTTGGTTTTGCACTGGCAGCCTTTGGAGGTTTTGTCTCTCCTTATGCAAAGGAAAAAAATCTTGCATTCATCTCCCTTTACTACCTCTCGGTATAGGGCCTCTTATTTTGATTTTTCTGGGAGGAAACGTGACTTTGGCCATTTCAGGCTTAATGTCCGGCTGTGGCCATGGATTTCTCTTTCCATGCCTTAATGCCCTGGCCATACGAAACGAACCCATCCATATCCGTGGCAGAATTACAGGGGTCTTTACAGGTGGGATAGACATGGGAGTATTTGTCGGCTCTATTATACTTGGTTACATCGGACAATTGGCGGGGTTTCGCGCTCTCTTCTTCGCCGCCGGAATTTCTCTGCTGATAGGACTCGGTGTCTACAAGTTTCAGGGAGTGAATAACAGATAGATCGGCAACTGGAAAGAATGAGTTTTTTACTTCTGACAATTGGCATTAAAGGGGAACGCTCTTTATATTTACAGTTTTAAACAAGCATAAAAGTGGTGCTTGTTTGCATTCTAAATTTTCAGAAACGAGGCGCCCAATAAAAATTGCAAGCGGGTCGTCTCGTTTTTCCAGCGGGATAACGGTCCAGGGATACCCGCCCGCAGCGAGCATCACGTTCATAAGAAATCGTCCCATACGGCCATTGCCATCCATGTACGGATGGATATATACGAACATGAAGTGCCCCAGAACAACACAATAGTTGAGGTTTGACCCCCATTTCTTTGCTCTAAAACGGTAAAGGGCATCCCCCTAAGCTTAGAGGCATGCCCTTTTTTTACAGGTATTGAAATTTAGCTTACAGTGACATTTGCCGCAGCAGGACCTTTTTGCCCTTGCTCGATGTCAAAGGAAACCCGGTCGCCTTCACTGAGGCTTTTAAAACCGCTTGCATTGATTGCTGAATGGTGAACGAACACATCAGGTCCGTTTTCCTGCTCAATAAAGCCGAACCCTTTTTGGTCGCTAAACCACTTAACAGTTCCATTGGTCATGATAACATCCTCCTTTCAAAAAATTTTCAAAATCTTAAACTGGAGGATGTAACACTAAGAAATGATTTGTTCCTTCAGAAAAAAACCGCTCCGCAAATTGAAGGCGGAGCCATGTTGAAGGTTCTAAGTTAACACTTTTTATTCCGAAAGCAAGCTATTTATTTTTTTAAGATTTTTTCCTTATCGTTTCAAAACGCAAATGAATGGGGTCACATCTTGAATTGTGTGAATAAAATACAAAATAAAATTTTTAATATCT
>JAFDKF010000218.1 GCA_019307135.1 Deltaproteobacteria bacterium | reverse complement strand
GTAGGAGGCAGCCCGCTTCAAAAGAGGATCGATGCGGATTGCCCCATCAAGGAGGCTGTACTGTGTATGCACATGGAGGTGGATGAAATCAGCGGAGGGCATTATTACGATTTTCGATTGTTGATTTTCGATTGTTCTAAGTAATTCAGGGCATCCTTCATTTTCGCCATAAAGTAGTTTACACCTATTGACCAGTGTTCAGGTTTCAGTGTTCAGGTTTCAGGTCTTGCTTTTTCAGTTCCTGACACCTGACACCTGGTACCTGGTACCTGGTACCTGGTTTCAGTGTTCAGGTTTGCGGCTTACGCCTTGAGAACAGTACAGATCTCGCGTTTGTCGCTCCTGACACCTGACACCTGACACCTTTCAAACAGTCATCAATCGTCAATCAGCAATCCCATTACTCCAACCGATAATTAGGAGCTTCTTTTGTAATGATTACGTCATGTACATGGCTCTCACGCAAGCCGGATGTCGTAATACGAACAAATCGCGCACGTTGCCACAATTCCTCAATGGCCCGGCAACCCACATAACCCATGCCTGCCTTCAGACCACCAACAAGCTGGTAGACACATCCGGAAAGCGACCCTTTGTACGGGACGCGGCCCACGATTCCTTCAGGAACAAGCTTGGCCTCCTCGGCAAGATCTTCTTGATAGTATCTATCTTTGGCTCCTTTTTTCATGGCTTCCAAAGAGCCCATGCCTCGATACACCTTATAACTTCGACCTTGAAACAAGATGGTCTCCCCCGGGCTTTCCTCGGTACCGGCAAAAAGACTTCCGATCATAACCGCATGGGCGCCCACAGCGATCGCCTTGGTTACGTCGCCTGAAAACTTGATGCCGCCATCTGCAATCAAAGGAATGCCGGTTTTCTCACTGACAGGTCTGCAGTTCATGATAGCGCTGACCTGAGGGACTCCAACCCCGGCAATGATGCGTGTGGTACAAATAGAGCCTGGCCCAACACCTATCTTTACCCCGTCAGCGCCTGCCCTGATCAGGGCCTCGGCCCCTTCCGGGGTGGCCACATTGCCTGCAATCAACTCGATACTCCTGAAGGTGCTTTTCAACTGTTCAATCGCCCTTAACACACCGAGGCTGTGACCATGAGCAGTGTCGATCGCAATCACATCAGCACCGGCCGTCAGGAGGACCTCTGCACGCTTTTCCATGTCGGAGCCTATTCCAACTGCCGCACCAACCCGCAGCCTGCCCAGATAATCCTTACAGGCGTTGGGATATTTCTTGATCTTCTCTATGTCCTTGATGGTAATGAGTCCTTTCAAACAACCTTTGTCGTCCACGACCAGAAGTTTTTCGATTCGGTGTTCGTGAAGCAGTTTTTTCGACTCCTCAAGCGTAATCCCCTCAGATACAGTGACCAGGTTGTCTCTGGTCATGACCTCAGAGACCTTCTTCCTCAGATTCGTTTCAAACCGAAGATCCCTGTTGGTCACAATCCCGACCAAGTGTTCATCCTTAACGACCGGGACGCCTGAGATGCGATACCTCTCCATGAGTGCAAGCACCTCATGGATGGGCCTTTCAGGATCAATGGTCAATGGATCCACAATCATGCCACTCTCAGACTTCTTGACCTTGTCTACCTCCAGTGCCTGACTCTTTATGCTCATATTTCGATGAATAATGCCCATTCCACCTTCCCTGGCCAGACTGATGGAAGTCTGAGCCTCTGTCACCGTATCCATGGCTGCACTTATGATAGGAATCTTGAGAGAAATTCCCCTGGTCAGGCGCGTTTGTACATCCACATCCCGAGGCAATACCTCCGAATAGGCAGGAACAAGTGAAATATCATCAAATGTCAAACCTTCCTCTAAGATGAACTGTGACATGCCCTTCTCCTCAACCTCTTTTTAGAAGTCGGATGCATAGCAGATGGACCCCCCTTTGGCAATGATTTATTCAGGTAGGCGGAATCGATTGCCTTGACAAGAAGACCCCAAAAAACTA
Source organism: Deltaproteobacteria bacterium (assembly GCA_019307135.1). GTDB lineage: Bacteria > Desulfobacterota > Desulfobacteria > Desulfobacterales. Next base: position 5,482 of record JAFDKF010000218.1, on the reverse strand, counting down.
TAAGGAACAATACGTTCGAGTGCCTAAAGTGAACTAAAGTGAACTAAAGTGCCTAAAGTTTTAAAGAATAAGACAAATTTTGAAAGAAGTTCTTTAAGTCCTCAACTTTAGCTCACTTTAGGCATTTTAGGCACTTTAGCTCACTTCTTCACTACGATCTATCGAAACATTCACCCAGCGCCTATTCATAAACAGGTAATGTATACACAGCAAGGCCATGCTAATAAACATTAATCCTAGGAATCCGCAACCCCGTCTGATCCAAAAGGTTGCAGAGGCACTAAAAGACGGGGCGACCATTGTCTACCCCACAGATACCTATTATGGTATAGGCTGTGACATCATGAACAGGAAGGCCATCGGTAAGATCTATCGCCTGAAACAGCGACGGCAGAAAAAACCTTTCAGTTTCATTTGCTCTGATCTTAAGAACATCAGTCAATACGCAAAGGTTTCCAATTATGCGTACAAGACCATGAAAAGGCTCCTGCCTGGTCCCTATACATTTGTCCTGGAAGGTTCCAGGCTTGTTCCAAAGATGGTGCTGACAGCACAGAAAACGGCCGGCATTCGCGTACCGGATCATTCGATCTGCCTGGCCTTGGTCAAACAACTCGGCTGCCCCATTATATCTACAACCGCCACCCTTTCAAATGGTGAAATCCTGCCCGACCCATCTGCGATTTTCGATGCCCTTGGGGCTCAAATCGATATTGTCATAGACGGTGGACCAGTGCCAGGACGACCTTCAAGTGTGGTTTCTCTTATCAGGGATGTACCTGAGATAATCCGGGTAGGACTGGGGGACGTGAGTATTTTTGAATGAGGATAAAAGTGAACTAAAGTGCCTAAAGTTGGGAATGAAGATCAAATAAGTTCCTCAATGCAATTTCGCTACACTCCAAATTCGTACTATTGAGTTTTTCTATTACCGTAGATTTTACCGTACATTTCGGGAAGTTACTTTGACCTTATCCCCTGGTCAATGATCCTTTGTAATTCCATAACTTTAGCTCACTTTAGGCACTTTAGCTCACTTTAGGCACTCTTATTGATCCGTTTGCTTAGACTCTCAGCCGGCTTAAAGTGGACCACCCAACGCCTGGGTATGTATACGGCAGTCTTGGTCTTAGGGTTTCTTCCCTTTGCCGGTCCGCGCTCCTTTATCTTGAAGCGACCCACGCCTCGGAGGTCAATTATCTTACCCCGCATCAGGGCCTGCGCCATGCTTTCAAAAAGGGTATCCAAAACGCTCAACATGTCCTGCTTGCTAATACCCGGAAATGCCTTCACCAAGGAATTTGTCAAGCCCTGTTTAACCATTGTCTACGCCCCGACCCGGCACATATAGGTATCCGGAATGAAGCGCGGCACCTGTAATCCTATCCAGCGCCCCTGCCAGCTTGGAACCCAAAATGAATTCAAGGAAAGAAAACTTCTTTTTCTCACCATAAACCACCGATGGCTCCCCCTTGATACCACCCAGTTCGGCCGCAAGCGCAATTGCATCCTCTATGTTACCAAGGCTGTCCAGCAAGCCGAGTTTTTGCGCCTGTTGCCCTGAGAATATTCGACCGTCGGCAATGCTCCGAACCGTTTCCTCAGACATTTTTCTTCCCTCAGCCACTGCTGTCACAAACTGCTGGTGCACATTGCCAACAAAGCCCTCCAATAGCCTCCTCTCTTCGGGCGTCATCTTGCGCAATGGGGAGCCCGTATCCTTGTAATCGCCACTCTTTATAACAATGGCCGAAACCCCAATCTTCTTAAACAACTCCTCTGCATTGGCAAATTCCATAATCACCCCAATACTACCCGTAATTGTGCCAGGATTTGCCATGATGTGATCGGCTGCCGCACTTACATAGTACCCGCCTGAGGCTGCTATGGCCCCCATAGAGGCAACTACCTTTTTGTGACGGGTCGTCTTCTTTACCTCTGCATAAAGCTCTTGCGACGGCCCAACCCCACCCCCAGGTGAATCGATCCTCAGGACAATAGCCTTGACATCCTTATTCTTTCGGAATTTCTTAAGCTGCAAAATAGTAGGCTTGGGATCAGCAATAACCCCTTTAATTTCTACAACCCCAACCTTTTCACCGAACTCGAAGGCAGAGTCCTTCTTGCCAAGAAAGAAAAGGGCCGCCACGGTGATGATCACGACCGCCCCGATAGCATAGACAACTAGCAAGGAGAACAGAACGGGGTGTCTTCTGGCAAACATGGTCATTTATCAATAACACAGTGCCTAAAGCCAGTTTGCTGGATGCCCGCTTTCGCGGGCATGACGGGGGATTTATTACATTCGTCATTCCCGCGAAGGCGGGAATCCAGGTGTATTACCCGAAGTTATTGAGAAGATACAGCTAAAGTGCCTAAGGTGCCTAAAGTTAAAGGTAAAATCACTTGTAATTCAGGAATTGCGAATTTAGGGATTTAGGAATTGGAGGAATTCTATCTCATCCGAATCCCTTAATCCCTCAATTCCTAAATCCTTAGATTCCTATAACTTTAGCTCACTTCTCAACGGTCAATCATCAATCGTCCTTTGTCACCTGCTCGGTTTTGTCCTCCTCAACGACTTCAGAGCCGCCTTTCACCTCGGATTCTTCAACCTTGTCAGCAGACGTCTCAAAAGGCTGTTCGGCAGGCTCCTGATTTACCGCTTTCTCTTTCAGGTTCTCTTTCAGAACCTCCCCTAAGCTTGATTGAGATCCCTTGTAAGTGCTCAAGTAGTTGACGACCAGGTCACGTTCCTCCTCCATTTCAAGCTGCTTGATCGAAAGGCCAATGCGTCGTTCTTTGGGGTTAATGTTGATCACCTTGGCCGAAACAATGTCTCCAACTTGAAACCTGCCCACAGGTGTCTTGATCTTCTCCCTGTTCACTTCCGAAACATGGATCAGTCCTTCAATCCCTTCCTCCAATTCAACAAAAAGACCGAAATCCGTTACATTAGTTATGGTACCCGTAATCTTGTCTCCTACCTCATATCGTTCCGGGATCGTCTCCCACGGATCTTTCTGGAGTTGCTTAATCCCGAGAGAAAATCGCTCGTTTTCTTTGTCAATATTAAGAACAATCGCCTGAACTACGTCACCTTTCTTGTAGAGTTCAGATGGGTGTTTGATACGTTTGGTCCATGATATGTCAGAGATGTGCACTAAACCATCAATCCCCTCGTCAATTCCGATAAATACGCCAAAATCCGTAATGTTTTTGATTTTCCCCTCAATAGTCGTCCCTACAGGATATTTCTCGCCAACCACATCCCACGGGTTCGGCACCACCTGCTTCAAACCCAGGGATATTCTCCTGTTCCCGGCTGAAATGTTTAGGACAATAGCCTCCACGGTTTCGCCAACCGACACCACTTTGGAGGGATGACGTACTTTTTTTGTCCATGACATCTCCGAGACGTGAATGAGACCCTCTATCCCTTTCTCCAGTTCAACAAAGGCGCCGTAATCAGTAAAACTAACGACTTTGCCTTTAACATGGGAAGCTATGGGATATTTCTCTTCAGCGGTGGTCCAGGGGTCTGGCACGAGTTGCTTTAACCCAAGCGAGACCCGCTCCCGTTCCAGGTCAAGATTCAGGACCTTTACAGTAACGTCATCTCCTACCGAAAATATCTCAGATGGATGACCTATACGCCCCCAGGACATATCTGTGATATGGAGAAGGCCATCAATACCGCCCAGATCAATAAAGGCGCCATACTCGGTGATATTCTTTACCACACCCGTCATGACCTTGCCTTCGTGGATTGTTGCAAGGGTTTCAGCGCGCTTTGCCTCACGTGCCTTTTCAAGCATTACACGTCTTGACAGAACAATATTGCTTCGCTTCCGATTGTATTTCAAGACCTTGAACTCGAAGGTCTCGCCCACCATTTGATCCAAATCGCGCACAGATCGAAGGGACACCTGAGAACCGGGCAAGAAAGCAGGGACTCCGATATCAACCGAGAGCCCGCCCTTAACACGGTTAGTTATTACTCCCCTGACCACACCATCTTCTTCATAGGCCTTCTTGATATCTTCCCAAACCTTTATCTTGGAGGCCTTCTCTTTGGAAAGCAAGACAACGCCACCATCGTCATCCCAGCGCTCCATCATGACATCAATGGTATCGCCCACCTCGGCATCGATCGTACCGTCTGGCCTGGTGACCTCGGCAATGGGTACCTGTCCTTCAGACTTGTAGCCAATATCCACCAACACAAATTCATTGTCGATCTGAACGACCCTGCCCTGCACGACCTGGCCTTCCTCAACCCGCCTGAAGCTTTCCTCATACATCTCCATGAGGTCTTCTTTGCCACCCACAGTTGCCTCGGTACCCTGACCCTGTCTGGCCGCCCCGGGCTCGCCCTGGGCGCCGTTGATAGGCTTTTCCTCAATCTGGGGTGTGTCCTCTCCTTGAACGACCTCCGATCCCTCGGCCTTGTCATCTTGGTCGGACTCCTTCTTCTCGACCTGTAGCCGTTCTTCCGGTCCTTCGGTTACAAGGTCTTCGTTGCCAGCTTCGCTTGCCTCGGCACTCTGCCCAGCTGCCTCAGGCTCGCTCTGGACGCCATTGCTTGAGTCTTCCTCGATCTGGACGGTCTCGTCTTTTCGGAGGGCCTCTGATTCTTCAGCCTTGTCATCTCGGTCGAATTTTTTCCGTTCAATCTGTAGGTCTTCTCCCGAATGTTGGGTTACACTGTTTTTTTCCTCTTCCATCAAAAAATTGCCCCCTTCTCCTCCTTGTTAACTACCGACTGGACACTTTGCCCTTGTAATTGCAGCCTTATAGCAAGCATCTATCCAAAAAACAACCTTTATTTCGCTTGAGTCCCAATGTGGCGAAGCATCGCCTCAACGACCTGTTCAATTTCCAAGTACGTAGAATCGATTCTGATTGCATCATGGGCAGGCTTCAGGGGAGCTATCACTCGGCAGGAGTCGTCCTCATCCCTCTTCTTCATGGCCCCCCTAACCTCCGCTATACTGGTTCCTGCATGCCCTCCGGCAAATTCCCTGTGCCGCCTCAGGACACGTGTGTCGAGGTCCGCATCCAGGTAGAACTTGATATCGGCCCCTGGAAATACGACAGTCCCCATGTCACGCCCTTCAAAGACCACGCCTCCCCATTTTCCCATTTCCCGCTGAACATCCAGGAGGGATTCCCTTACGACAGACCTTGCCGATACTGCAGATGCAAACATAGCAATCTCCGGGGTTCGTATGGGCTCTGTGATATCATCCCCATTAGCGTACAACCTCAGCCCCTTGGAGCTGTTTTCGAATCTGAGGACGAGATGCCTGCAGATTTTGGCCAGCCTACTGTCATCATCGGATGCACATCCTTCAGACAGGGCAACCAGGGCCACGGCTCGGTACAAGGCACCAGTGTCAACGTAGGTGTAACCAAGCCGCTCCGCCAGCCTACGACTGACCGTGGTTTTGCCAGCTCCAGATGGCCCGTCTATGGTTAT
>JAFDKF010000065.1 GCA_019307135.1 Deltaproteobacteria bacterium | reverse complement strand
ATGGAGGGTTAATAGAATGGCTGAAGATCTCAAGAAAATGTACAGAACCATTATGGATGACCACTTTCCTCCAAAGATGGAGATATCCTTTGTGGATGATGACAAGCGCCAAACCCTTTTCTACGAAAAGGTGGTGTGGGTAGTCGATGATGTCCAAAAAGGCTTGAGGTACGGGGAGAACCCGGGCCAGGAAGCTGCCCTTTACAGGTTGATCAACGGGAATTTGGACCTGGGGGAGACCCAGACCATTCAACCTGGCCGATATCTGGCGTCTGATATCGAGCTTTTGCAATCCGGCAAGCATCCCGGAAAGACCAACTTGACCGATGCAGACAATTCCCTGAACATCTTGAGGTACTTCACGGACAAGCCGACCGTCGTCATTGTCAAGCACAACAATCCCTGTGGGGTTGCCAGAGCCGATTCCCTTGAGGAGGCATACATCAAAGCCAACATGGCCGACCGTGTGGCAGCTTTTGGTGGCTGTATTGCCATGAACTTTCCGGTAGACAAGGCCACGGCCGAGGCCATCACCAAGCAATACGCCGAGGTGGTAGTGGCCCCGGATTTTGAAGATGGGGTCATGGATGTCTTTGCCGCAACCAAAAACCTGCGGGTCATCAGAATTGCCAATATTGACCGCTTGCAGACCTTTGTAGGCGAACGCTTTGTAGAGTTCAAGAGCCTGATTGATGGCGGTCTCATCACCCAGTGGTCTTTTGTGCCGCAGGCTCGTACCAAAGCGGACCTCAAGCTGGCCGAATCTGATTATAAGGGCAAGACTTACCGCATCAAGCGGGAACCGACCGACCAGGAATATGCTGACATGCTGTTCGGCTGGCTGGTGGAGTCCGGGATCACATCCAACTCGGTAATATATGTCAAGAACGAGGTGACCGTGGGAATCGGAACCGGTGAACAAGACCGTGTGGGCGTGGCGGAAATTGCCAGGGACAAGGCTTACCGTAAGCTGGCAGACCGCTATTGCTTTGAGGAGCTAAACATTCCCTACAATGAGCTTGCGGATGAGGAAAAGAAAAAAGAGATCGACAACAAGGTGGCCCAAGAAAAGGGCGGCTTGATCGGGGCTGCCATGGTGAGCGACGCCTTTTTCCCATTCCGGGATGGCGTGGATGTAGGCCTCCGTGAAGGGATCTCCGCCGTGATCCACCCCGGTGGCTCCCTGAACGACTACCAGTCCATAGAGGCGTGCAATGAGGCCGGTGCGACCATGGTATATACCGGCCAGAGGAGCTTCAAGCACTGACGGCTTCGTAAAAAGTCCATCTGCGGCGTTGTGCTTCATCTTTCGTCATTGCGACGTACCATAAGTACGCCTCATTCCTCAAGATTCGCACGCCTTGCATATGAACTTTTTACTTTGCCGTCGATGTGATGACTTTTTGCGAAGGCATCAACACTGAATTTCATATTTCATATTTGATACTGGATATTTGATATTTGATATTTGATTTCAATTCCGCAATCCGCAATCCAAAATCCGCAATCCAAAATGTGAAGTCTTCATGATCCCTTCCATTGACGATCACCTGTCCGCCCTTTATCGCCTCAGACGCTTTGGGATCAAACTCGGGTTGGCCACAATTTCCCGGCTGATGAGTGGTCTTGGAAATCCTCAGGATCGTTTTTCGTCCATCCACATTGCAGGGACCAACGGCAAGGGATCGATTGCTGCCTTCCTGTCTTCGGTCCTTGCACACGGAGGATATAAGGTGGGCCTTTACACCTCCCCCCATCTTGTTCGTTTCAATGAACGAATACAAATCAATGGATGCCCTATATCGGATAAAGATGTGGCACAAGTTGCAGAAGCGGTTCAGCGGATATACACTCAGGCGGAGCCCCCGACCTTCTTCGAGTGTGCTACTGCTATGGCCCTTTACCACTTCGCCTCAGAAGGGGTTGATTGGGCTGTCCTTGAAACAGGTATGGGCGGCCGGTATGATGCAACGAACGTGGTGCATCCCGAGGTCAGCATCATTTCCAATATCAGCATGGAACATCAGGAATATCTCGGCAACACTCTGGCCAAAATCGCTCGCGAGAAGGCGGGCATAATCAAGAGGGGCGCTGGCGTTGTCACAGGAACTCGCCAGAAAAGCGCACTGCGGGTTCTCAAGCAGGTAACCGCAGAAAAGGAAGTGCCCCTGTACAGGCTCGGAAAGGGTATCCGGATTCGTAAAGATAATGAAGGGACTTTCACCTATCTGGGCATTAATCGCCGGTGGCCCCGGGTCAAGATTGGACTCATCGGGGACCACCAGATCACCAATGCTGCCCTGGCCCTGGGAGCCCTGGAACTCCTGTTGGAAAAAGGCCTTCACCTCACGGATGAAGCCGTCTATGCCGGCCTTGCCTCGACGCGTTGGCCTGGACGTCTTGAGGTTCTCTCAAGGAAGCCGTTCGTCCTTCTGGATGGTGCACATAACCCGTCTGCGGTAAGGACGCTCAAGAAGTTCCTGGAAAATTCAAATGCCTTCCGTCGGTTGACCATGGTGGTGGGCATCTTACAGGATAAGGCATGGAAGCCCATGCTACGAGAGCTTGCTGGTGTTGCCGACCGCATGATTCTCACCAGGCCCCAGTATGAGCGTGCTGCCGATCCCCACGAATTGGCATCATTTGTGCGTCCTCTTAAACAGAACCTGGTCGTCATACCGAAATTGGCTGATGCCATATCCCTTGCCCTTGAAGAGGCAAGTGCCTCAGATGCTGTATGCATCACCGGGTCTCTCTATACTGTTGGAGATGCCAGGGCATATCTTGACAGTAATCGAATGCGGAATGCGGAATGCGGAATGCGGAATGCGGATTTTTTTACCTTTTCTTTATAATTCCGCAATCCGTACTGTTCTCAAGGCGTCAGCCGCAAATGCGAAATCAGGCATACTGGTTGCTTGTTAACCGTTCGCCTGTTTCACCTTCTTTTAAATCCGCATTCCGCAATCCGAAATCCGAAATACTATGATGCTTCTTGCTGATGCTTATCTAGATAGGATTGATTTCTTGAGATACCTCCCCCAAACCGATTGTGCAGAGTGTGGGGATAAGACCTGCCAGGAATTCGTCCAGGAATTAAAGCATGCCCGGAAAAAGCCTGCGGACTGTCCTCATCTCTCCGAAAGCCTCTATTACCCTTTTCAGGTTGCCCTAAATGCTGACAATCTCCTGCCAGAGTTCCCCTGCCTGACGGTACCCCGTCCAGGCCCCACCGGATTGGTGGAAATCAATACCCCACCAGACGATGCTCCCATCCTGATCTCGGGAAACAACATTCATACTCAGGATGTGATCACTTCGATTCTGGGTACGACGAAGAGCCCGTTCTTTCTGCTGTTTACAGATACGAGGGGCGATACAGTAGATATGGCCGTGATACTTAACAGCCTGACGGCTGAGGTGATCAGCAAAGAGGTTGTCAAATCAGGCATTCTTGAAAGGGTTTCTCACCAGGAAATCGTCATCCCTGGCCTAGCCTCGGTCATGCGTGATGAGCTAAAGGAATCGACGGGCTGGAAGGTTACAGTGGGACCGATCTGTGCTGCAGAATTGCCTCTGTTTTTTGGAGACCGGTGGTCTCCGCCGGGCATGGCTTGATGCTGTCTTGGACTTATGTTTTTTAGTTCGGGCTTTACGTATGCTTCGTCATTTGGACTTAAAAAAAATTGAATATTTTTCAAAGGTTTCAACTATCAGGCCAAATCGGCAAACCTGCCGGTAGTTTTCCTCAACCTCATGCTCAGGTTTCTGGCAAGGCCGTGAAGGAACTTAATGCCAACAGGGGGATTTTCCTGGCAGATCGATTCAAAACGGTTTCTGGTAACCAACAAAAGTTCCGAGGGTTTCGTCACAACAATGGTAGCTGACCTGGGGTAGTCGTCCACGATGGACATCTCCCCCACGCAGCAGCCCCGGTCAAAGGTGGCTATTATTATCTGCTTGGAGTCTGTCGGTTCGACACGGACGTCAACCATACCTTCCACGACGAAAAACAAATAGTCAGCAATATCGCCCTCCCTAAAGAGGACGGTTTGTGCCGGAAAATAACGGAGACTCACGTTTCTTGAAAAGAAATCCAGTTCATCACTTGAAAAGTCCTCGAAGAAAGGGATCTCCCCCAGAATATGCTTTATTCTACTAAAGGTGTTTTCCATGTTATCCTTCTTCCCAGCTTTCATTTATTCAACAGAAGTCAATTCGTAAACCTTGTGAAGCCCTGTTATTCCTTTTAGTTCAAAAAGCCCGACCATCCTGGTCTTTATCCCCTCCATGCCCTTAATTTCTTTCTCCACGTTTTCGGTTACCAAAATCCGGTTGACAACGGGCATGTCTTCTTTTGCCATTCCGTTCTCAATGGGAATAAGTCCTTCAGGCTTAACCCCTTCTACCCTGAAGGTCATGTTTGTAGCCACGCCCAGGCGGTCTCCTTTCGCATCAATCCTGGTTTCGCCTAAATTGATGGCAAAGCTCAAGTCGATCCTGGCGGCTTTGTCCACTTTTTCATTGTGCTTACTTATCTGTTTCAAAACCTCCATTGCGAACCGTATGGAATTGTATACCTTGACAAATGTGATCAGGAAACCGTCGCCTGTGCTTTTCATGAACCGAAACTTCTCTCTCCGTGCAATTGGCGTTACCGTTTCAGTCAGAATCCTGGTGAGGTCCAGGGCAAAACTGTCTCCGTATCTGGCGGCTATTTCCGTAGACCTACACAGATCGACAACGAGTATGGCCTCAGTCAAGATCGCCCCTTCGGCAGCGCTTCCTCCTGGCACGGCCGCCTGTAAAACCTCTTGAGGCGTTGGTTCCTCTTCGGGTTTAAAGACTTTTCCGGTAAGTTGCTTAAGCGTGCTAACAGCTTCGGACCTTACGTCTTTGTCGGTGTCTTTGAGGCATTCTTTCAAGTCCGAAACAGCGTCCATCGATTTCAATTTTCCAAGGGCTTTTATGGTCTCTATTCGTACCGCTTTTTGGTCGTCGAAGAGAAATTCCTTCATAGATTCAAAGACTTCATCCCCGCCTATTTCAGCAAGCGCACCAGGAACCACCCACTTAACTTCTTCGTCACTTATCATTTCAGCCAGGGGGGCAATCGCTCGTTTGTCCTTTAGCTTAGCAAGAGCCGTTACGGCCTTTTCTCTCACCCACCAGTCCTGATCCTTTAACAGTTCGATAAGCGGTTCCAATGCGGATTTATGGATAACTTTGTTGAAGAATTCCACGGCGCACCTACGTATGCTTTCATCTGGATCACGGGTCATGGCAATGAAAGCCTTGAGTACGTTGTCCCCTTTTAATTGCGCCAGGGAGTCGGTAGCGATCTGGCGTACCCACCAGTCAGAATCTTTGATGGCCTTGATGAGTACATCGCCGGTCCTCGGGTCCTTCAGGTTATTCAGGACCTCAGCGGCGCAGCGCCTGACGTTGACATCCTTATCGTTCATCAAATTAATCACGTCTGGAACAATGTCGGACTCAGCTATTTCTATAATATAATCGGTGGCTTTCTGGCGAATTAACAAGTCGTCGTCTTTCAGGAGCTCCATCATCGGGCGGCCCGCCCGTTTGTCGCCTATGGCGCCTAAAGCGTCCAATGCTAACCTCTTCATTTGACGGTCATCTTCCGTGAGCCTTTCAATGAGAGGGTCTACGCTTTCAGGGGCCTTCATTTTTCCAAGGCTTTTCACTGCTGATAAACGTACCTGCCAGGATTCGTCGCTAAGAGCGCTTATCATTAGTTTTTTAGCCACCTGGCCGCCTGTTTTGCTCAATATCCTGATTATGTTCCTTTTCCTCTCCGCATCAGCGCCGTTAAACATAGAAACCAATTCGGGTTCGCAGGACTGGTTTTTAAACGTGGCTAAAAGCTCTGTGGCGCTGGTCCTTGAATAAAAGTCCGGACTCTTAAGGTATTCGATTAAAAGCGGCAAAGAAGATTTCTTCCACCGTTTAATAATCATTTCTTTAGCAACCCTGCGCACCTCATCGTAAGATTCGCCTATAAGGGGTACTATGTCTTCGATACTGGAGTCGTCACATAGCTTTTCCAGCAGCGATTGTGCTTTCGCTGGGGCAAGCTTTCTTTGTTGGAAGGCTTCGATTGTATGCCGAACGGCGGGCTTCCCGAACTGCTCAAGTTCGGAAACCATTTGTAACTCACCTTTCTTTGTGTCTGCTTCAGCGTATTTTTCAAGCAGCTTTGTTATCTTTCTGCCTTTAAACAAAACCTTATCCCTTTTTACCCAATTTCTGAACCGGGCGCGTAAGCCTTACGGCTTCGGGCTCGGAGAGGCAGGAGCTTTACCACTTCTCACTTATAGACAAACTGCATCTTGACCGAGCCTATCTCAATGACATCAAACTCTTTTAGCATGACGGACTTTTTCACAGTCTCACCGTTGACCTTTGGTTTGGAAATCCCCTCCACGTAGCTTAAGTAATAGCCATTGGGTCTCTTGCTGATGGTGGCTGCGGTCTGGCCCACCATCAAACCGCGCACCACAATGTCGGAGGAGGGCTTTTTTCCGATTCTGGCCAGCTTCTTGGAAAGCTCCACTTCTCCCTCGCCACCTGCTAGAAAGGACAAAACACCGATGGGTTCCTCCTTTTCGGGCATCTGGGGCTCCATCTTGGCAGGGCTCTTGGCCATCATCTCCCTGTGCTTTGCCGTATCCATTACCATGGTCTGGTCCATCCCGACCGCCGGAGCGTCATCGGGCCGGGGCTCCCCCTCCTCGCAGGCAAAGACGAGGGTATGCTTGCCGATGTCTATGGCGTCCCCGTGTTTGAGCCAGTGAGAAGAAACAAGTTGTTTGTTCACAAAGGAACCGTTTTTACTTTTCAGATCAGTCAGCAAAAACCCATCATCCACCGAGTCTATCTTGGCATGGCGTCCAGACACGGCAAGGTTCTCAATGACCACATCGTTGTTCTCCATCCGGCCAATGGTCAGGGCCTCTCCTTTTTTAAGGTGATACTTCTCAACGGTTTTTTTCTTGAATTTAAGCGTCAAGGTCGGCATCGCAGGACCTCTCTTTTATTTAAATATTTTTTTTCAAAGGGAAGTTGGATAATCCTTGTCCAATCCGCGAGATCAGTCCGATGATCCCACCTTTTTCATGCCTAACTTTTTGTATCTTTAGCACAATAACGGTTACGTTGTCATCCCCCCCGCGTTCGTTGGCCAGATCCACAAGCAAACGGCAAGCCCTATCGGGCCGTTCTTTATTTACCACGCCAAGGATCTCCTCCGGAGAGACCTTATCGCTTAAGCCGTCAGAACTGATGACCAGGATATCGCCCTTGAAGCACTCAATCTCGCAGATATCAGCCTCTACCGTTTCCTCAATCCCCATGGCCCGGGTGAGCATGTGTCTGAACTGTCCCCCCAGCCGTTTGGCCCCCTCGGGGTCGAGAGCCGCCTGCTCGGCCATCACGGTGTGGGGCACGGACAGGAGATCTATGCTTCCGTCGTGCACCAGGTAGATTGGGCTGTCGCCCACGTTGGCCGCCATGAGGGTCTCGTGAGAGAAATAGACCGCCGACACGGTGGAGCCCATTCCACGATACATCTCCTTGCTGTAGGAGGCATGGTGGACACTCTGGTTGGCCATGTGGATGCAGGAAAGTAGCCGGTTGGCCTCCTTGGAAAAGATCTCGTGGTAGTCGGCCAGCGCCTCCATATCGCCGTCCTCTTTGAACCTCTTCATGTAGTCCCGAATGGTCTCCACCACCAGCGAGCTGGCCACCTCCCCGGCCTGGTGTCCCCCCATGCCGTCGGCCACCACATAAAGCCGCAGATCATCATCGAGGAGTAGGGCATCTTCGTTGCCCTTCCTCTTTCTACCTACGTCGGTAATACCTGCTGATTCTACTATGACCATGATCAAATGTCTCGGATTTTCCAACTTATTGAAATCATATCCTATATAATACGGACTGCGAGTACCACGATGCTTGATACTGGATATTCCATGCTGGACTCTTGATGATCGATATCTCCGAAATCGCTAATTAAGATGCACTATTTATGCCATTTACAATCCAGTATCTGCTATCTTCTATCTCTTTTCCGCCTTCTTTTTGGCAATAAATTCATCGATCCTTTTTCCAAGCTCTCTTAAGTGGGCAGCCATATGGGACGCCCTCTTGTAGCGCTTCTCCCGGTCCTTCTCCAGGGCCTTGTTTATTATGGTCACAAGGGCCTTTACTATTTTTGGGTTTATTTTTCTCGGGTCAGGATGGGGCACGTTCATTACCTGGTGCATGAGCGCTGCCGGGTTATCGCCGTAGAAGGGGAGCCTGCCTGTCAAAAGCTGGAATAGCATTGTTCCCAATGAGAAGATGTCCGACCTTCCATCCACCTTTTCGCCGGAAAACTGCTCTGGCGACATATAATACGGCGTACCTTTCACCACACCGGTCCGGGTCTGGGAGGTCGCCGTCATCCTGGCTATGCCGAAGTCGGTGATCTTTACAATCCCGGTTTTCAAGAGCATTATGTTGGCCGGTTTGATGTCCCGATGGACTATCCCCTTCTGGTGGCCGTAATCCAGGGCGTCGGCTATGTCGGCCACATAGTCGATGACCTTGCGCATGGGCAAGAGGTTGCCTTTTTCCGTATATTTTGCCAGGGTCTCCCCTTCCAAATACTCCATGGCGATGTAGGCCAGATCTTGCTCTTCGCCCGCATCGTAGATAGTGACGATGTTGGGGTGGGAGAGGGTCCCCGCGCTTCTAGCCTCCTGGAAGAATTTCTCCTTCATATTCTCCGCTTCTTCCGGCTCGAAGTCATCGGCAAACGGGACGGTCTTGATCGCGGTAGCCCGATTGATGCGCGGGTCTCGGCCCAGGTAGACTGCGCCCATAGCACCTTTGCCCAGTTCCTTGATCACCTCGTACCTGCCCAGACGGGTGTGCACGGCCAGAAGGCCCTCGCCCGCTGAACCGTCGCCCAAAAAGCCGTCGCCGGATACTATCGTCTCGCCGGCCTGCATCAACTTCTTTTTCCTTTCAGCGGGCTCACCCTCTACCTTCTCTTCACGGGTCTCGGTTACAAAGTACTTGATGCTTACCACCCCGATGTAGCCAAAGACAAGCTGTAGGAGCGGGTAGGTCACCTGAACCCAGAGGCCCCTTGAGACAAGAAAGTAGGTTGAGCCCCCTATGAGCGATATAAGAAAGATCAGAAAGGTCATGCCTGCAATCATGGCCCTTAACCTTGGCAAAACAAATGTGATCACCAATCCCAGGACGAGTATCATAAGGATTTCTGCGCTGGACCCCCAGGGCAGCTGTCGAACAAATTCTTTGTTTAGTATTGTCCAAATGGTATGGGCTGAGAACTCCCCCACGGGCATGCTCGGATCGATAGGTGTGCTGAGCGGGTTCATTATTCCCGTAGCCGAGGCGCTCACCAAAACGAGTTTGTTCTTGAAGACGCCCAATGGAATCTTATCGTTCATGACGTCGAAGTAGGAGTAACTTTTAAAGGATCCCAGTGGGCCTTTGAAGCTGACCATTAATTCGGAATACGATGTAGTGGGAATCTCAAGGGAGCCTAAGTAAATGGCTGAGCCCAGATCGGCCCGTATTTTGTTCTGGGGGACGTTCAGGTACAGGGCCGCCAGTCTTAAGGTGTAGGAAGGGATGTAAAGCCCGTTGAACCCATACAAGAGCAGTTCCCGTCTGGACGTTCCGTCCGTGTCGTAGGTGCGGTTGATGTGGCCTATCCCCTTTGAGGCTTCTAAAAAGGCAGGGATGGGCAGGAATATTTCGTTGGCCTGAGGGCATTGCAAGCCTTTGGGGTAACTGATGCTTTGGATCGACTGATCAATCAGGGCCTCGTCTGTTTCT
Source organism: Deltaproteobacteria bacterium (assembly GCA_019307135.1). GTDB lineage: Bacteria > Desulfobacterota > Desulfobacteria > Desulfobacterales. The sequence continues at coordinate 7,849 of JAFDKF010000065.1, read as the reverse complement.
ATTGTTCCCTTCCCTCCCAGCGCCTGCTCCTTGAATAAGACCGGGAGCACCACTTTGCCTGACTCCTGGAGGGCCTCTGCAAGTTTTTTGTCGTTGTCCAGCCTTGCCTGGGCGTCACTCATGGCCCGGAGAAACATAGGCCCTTTGTCGCCCGCGTGGTCCAGCACGGTTTTGACGAAAAGCTCCTCCAGGTCCTTAAGCTCCCTTAGGCCGGTCTTGTCCTGAGGTTCGCTCAGGATCAAATTGAGCCCGATGACCCTGGATCCGGCCGCGTTTAACTTCCTGATGCCTTTGGCCATAAGGGAGCGGGGCCAAGGCCAATGGCCGAGCTTCTCTATGGATTCGTCGTCTATGTCCACGAGAACGAGATCGCTCGGGCCTTCTGGGTCCCCCCTTAAACTCATCATCACATCGTAGAACTTGAGTTCCAATGTGTCGAGAAACTCCATGCGAAAGAACCCAAGCCCCAAAAAGAGGAGGGTTATACCCAGGCCCAGAAAAATCGTCGGATCTTTTTTCAGAATGCCCATGGATATGTCAATAGGACCCTTTGGACAACAAATCGCTCGTGTGGGTCAGACGCTGTATCAGGGTCTTGGCAAAGACCTTGTGAAAACGAAGCTGGGTGTTGATAGACATCTGGTCTATGACTGAGCCGTTGATCCTTATCAAAATAGTATCGCGGACCGCTTCAACGGTGGCGGTTCGTGTGGTGTTGCCCCGGTACCCCATTTCACCGAAGCAGTCACCTTGTTTCAACGTATTCAAATGCATCTCCCGTTTTTTAACCATCACCTCGCCTGCAACAATAATGTAGAAGCAGTCTTCTATCTCCCCTTCGGTAATTATAGCGGAAGTGGCTTCGTGCTTCAGCCACTGGATAGCCTTGAGTACCTCGGCAAGTTCGCCGGAAGTAAAATCCTTGAAGAAATCCAATTTTTTAAGGGCATTGTATTTTTCTTCAAAATTGATTTCCTCTTCCAGGTACCTCAAATGATCGAAAGAGGCGCTCAGTTCCGAAGCAAGTTGCAGGCCGGTCCGGTAACGTTTCGCCGGGGCCTTTTCCAAAGCTCGCAAGACGATACGTTCCAGAGATTCGGGAACATCACGCCGATGTTTCTTCAAGGGCTCGGGCTCTATATTGGCTATCTTGTAAAAGGTGGCGTAGTCCGTGTCAGCCTCAAAGGGTTTGGTTCCGGTCAGGAGTTCATACATCACCACGCCCAAGGAGAAGAAGTCGCTCTGTGGTGTCAGTGGTTCATTGCCCAGTTGCTCCGGTGACATGTAGTGCACTGAACCGGCGAAAGTGTCCGGCCGGGGAAGGCCTGAAGCGCCCTCCACCGTGGCGATGCCGAAATCGGAAATCTTGGCATCGCCTTTCGTGGAAAGCATGATATTGCTCGGTTTGATATCGCGGTGGATGACCCCGTTCTGGTGGGCGTAATCAAGGCCCTTGGCGCACTGAAAGATGATTCTCACTACCTTGTCAAGGGGCAGGAGCGTTTTTCCCCGACAGTACTCTTTTAAGGTGGACCCGTCCACATATTCCATGATCAGGTAGCACCGGTCCTTTTCCACCATGGCATCGTACACCGATACGATGTTGGGGTGCATTAATTTGCCTGCCGCCCTGGCTTCGTTGAAAAATACTTGCTGAAACTGCTCAAACCTCTGGGGGTCCTTGGAGCAAGAGGCTAAGGTAACCTTGATGGCGACCAGGCGATCGATAAAGGGGTCCTGGGCTAGATAGACTACACCCATGCCCCCACGCCCCAGTTCTTGGGTCACCAGATATCTGCCTATTTTTTGGGGTATCTTGGGGGAAGCCACTTCTTATCGTGTCCAGGATCCAGCGGTCTATGGCATTAAATTCATTGGTGAAAAAAGGAAATTGCTATACCATCAAGCAAGGGGCAATATGTAGTCGGCAAGCTGACTCGATGTTCTTCGCAAATTCTGACTTAGTAGACGCGAAATTCCTTTGAGAATCTTGACGCCTATTGTTGGGTATTGCTCCAATATCAAATCGAAACGACTCTGGGTCAATGTGAGCAGCGTAGCCCTGGTGCGGGCTCTTATCGTAGCAGACCGAGGAAAGTTATCGATGACAGACATTTCTCCGATTGAACGTCCCTTGGTCAATGTGGCTATTATGGCGCTGCCTCCTGCCGAGGATCTCTTCATTACATCCAATGAACCATTTTCTACAAAGCATATGTAGTCGCCTCTATCCCCCTCCTTAAAAACGTACTCGCCGGGGTTGACCTCAATGACGTTCACATATTTAGCCAGCACGCTCAATTCCTCTCCGTTAAGTCTGTCAAAGAGGGGAATGTTACACAAGGAATCAACAACTGCCGTTAACATCTTACGAGAAGGCTTCTTTTCAGTTTCTGCCATTCCAATACCCTCACAGTTGTTTTCTGCGCTGAAACGCTGCTTTTCGAGTACTACGGATTAACACGATAGCCTGAGCAAACTTATTAGAAAAACAGCATTTGTTGCGTATAGCCTGCCGAGATCTTAACCTGTACATCAAACAGTTTTGTTGCACATTTTTAAATGATACCATAAGTTTTGTCAAGCTGTTGGGCCAGATCTTGGTGAATCAATATACTGGGAGGCTATTGTCAGGGAATTGGAATTCGTGAGTATCTTAAGTTTATTGAATTTGTTAACAAAATAAGGCCTAAACGTTTTTTAAGGACTCAATGACTCTGTCCAACTGGTCATTCAGCAAAACCTTTAATTCCACCCCAGCATCGGCAAAAACGTAAGCAGGGCCTTTCTTGTGCAAATCCTCTTTTACGGCCACAACGTCCACTTTTTGGTTGACCAGCCACTCGGCCACGCGAATCCCCTTGGCCTTAGGAACCTTGGTGTGAGGGTTGACAACCACTTCTTGCCGTTCGATTTGCCCGTCGACCAAACGCAACAGTACAAGGGCAAAGTACGGCGCTTCACCAAAATGACCACTCACTTTCCCCATCATGTCTGCCAGGGGCACTGCAACGTGCAGGTACTTGCGTACCTGGGGCTCGTAGTGAATCACCACGCGCTCTACATGGGGCACCTGTTTGCGGATCTCGGCTTCAATCTGGTGACTCGTTGCGTGAGCCTTTTTCAGATCACCGGTTCGTAGTACCACGTACGTCTCTATGAAGCGAAAGCGGCCGGCGTTGCGGCCGGCCAGCCATCGCACCTCTGTTACCATAGGCTCAGATTCAATAATCTTCCTGACCTGGCCAAGGTCCTCCGGGGCGAGGGAGGCATCCAGCAACACGCGCATCCCGTCGGAGAGTAGCTCCCAGCCAGCACGGGCGATAAAAACAACCACTAAGCCTGCAGCAATATGATCCAAGGTGATGCCGAAAAAGTCTATATGCACTCCGAAATAGTTCAGCACCAGGGCGAACAGCACGACTATTGTGGAGAGCACATCAACCTGACGATGACGTCCCTCAGCAATCAAGGTGGGTGATTCAGTGCGCTTGCCAACGGCAATGGCGTATTGGCCAAACAAGAATGTGATAAAGACAGCGGCCAAGAGCCAGCCAATGATCCAGACAGTGATTACAGGTGGCTCTGCTGCTGGCGACAGGGCCTTGCGCGCAATCTCAAACCCTGCCAAAAAGATGAATATAGCCACGATCACTGAAATCACATTTTCTATTTTGTACAGTCCGTAGGGAAACGTGAGGCTCTTTCGCGTGGACAATTTAAGCCCACCAAAAACAGCCAGGGAGGCAACCGAATCAGTGCCGGAATCGACGGCACTTGCAGCAACAGCGAGACTACCTGAAAAATACGCCAGCACTACCTTGAGACCTGCAAGCCCCAGGTTCAGGAGAAATGCATAAAGGGCCACCCGCTGGATCTGTCTGGTCTCTTCGGTCTCCCTGAGAACGTGGTTAGCTGTGTCCGTATGTGCCTGTGAGCTGGCCAAGATGTTCATCCTGTCTAATTTTTTTGTCCTGTACTTAGTGCTTGACCGAAAACCTCTGTTTTTTCGGTCAAAAATTCGAAATCCGTGATGTCCTCAAGGCGTCAGCCGCAAACAATGACAAAAACATCGAATTTTCAATGTATTAGTTTTGGTCATTTTGCCCGCCCTGGCGCTCATGCTTAGAATAGGGCACAAGCTAACAAATCCCGGTCTGGGCCAGGGCGGATTTGCGGCTGACGCCTTGAGAACAGTACGATATTCGGCCTGCCCTGGCGCGACTTCCTTGGAAGAGGCTGTTTCGCCTGTAGGCCAGGTCTGGGCCAGGGATTTTGCCTGAACATGACTTTTCGTTCAGGCACTAGGTATCCATGTCGGGCACTTTCCATCCAATATCATTCTGCTCGTTTCCCATGTGTACACTCCTTGCAGACCTGAACACCTCGCCGAAGCACAGCAAGCAGAGAAATCCTCAGGTGTCACCGAAGCGTCTATCACAAATCCTTGGCCGCATCCACGCGGTTCGCGAGTTACGTATAGGGACATACTTGGCTAAAGGGTTCGGGATAATAAGGTTGGCAGGGTAACCCAAGAAATAGGATAGCCGTGACTACGGCCTTTTCAAGCCCAAAGTGTCAGGCTTCATCGGTAGATAGGGCAGTTATCTGGGGATCAGGTTTAGCGTGACACCAACTCCCTCTAAAAGGCTGCACGATAGGTCTCGCTGACACGCAGTTCAGAGTTCACCCTCCCTTTTTTTTTCCAGTTTCTGCAGCATGCTCTGTAACCATTGATCTCCCTCAGATACATTGTCAAACAAGTACGGAGCCAGAGTTTTTAACCTTCTCCTGATTATTTCTTCATTAATCTTTGTGGCTTGATCATAAACCGCACTTTCAACACTTAAACGCATCAAGGCTTTTGTTTCATTTGCCAACTTTTCTGTTTTCTCAAGTTTAGCTGAAGACATAGCCCGAAAAGCGTCAAGTTTCAATTCATGAGTCTCGTTCAGCTTTTGAACACCTTCTGCCGTAACCTCTTTTAGCTGGCTGACGTATTTATCCACATTGATCAAATCACCTAAGACTTTTAACCCTTTTAGAGTATCGAATTTGTCTGACATAACAAAAGCAGCCAGAAAGTAAAACATGAGAACCCATTTAATTTGTTTCGCGTACCCCTCCCCTTTTACAAAACACCATATAGTAAGCAATATCCCCAGAACCAGTATAGCAACTGCAATATAATTATTTGGTATCGGCATAGTTTTCTCAAGCTCCTTAAAAAACGTTTAATATTCCAACTCAACGTTACTCTATTCAATCATGAGCTTAAAGTGCGGATTATCCCGTGAATAGAGGACAAGCGCCAACGCAGACAGCTCAGATTCGAATTAATAAGCACAAAAATCATCAAAAGTCAAGTGTTAAGGGAGGTTAAGGGCCGCCCGGGTCAACCTTCAAAAAATACCAGAAATACATTGTCCAGGATATAGGTGTTTGGTAGTGTTTGGGGTCAGGAGATTGCTTAGTCCGGTCAACAAAAGCTGGTGAGTGATCAAGCAAAGCCGCCGCGCGAAGACCATTCACTAGAAAAACCTACGCTTCTTCTTTTTTCCCAGGTTTTCAAGCAGCCCTCCCTTTTCCTGCATGCGCAGGATTACCGCCTCACCGATACCAATTTCCTTCAGGGCTTTTTCGATTTCCTCGACGGCAGCGCCCTCGTTCTTTGCCAAGACCTGCTTGATCTTCGGCAGGTCGCGCTCCAATAACTTGTCCACCAATTCGCGGCGCAGTTCCGCGGCCTGTCCGAGCGAGGCGCGAGCGCGCTCCATCTTCACTCTTAAACGGCGTTTCGTCTGCTCATCGATATCCTTCTGCTGCATCTGTTTCATGTAGCGCTGGCGGTTGTCCGAGGCCACCTTGTACATGCTGCCAACCATAGAAAAAGCGCCATCGATATCATCGCACCGAACCATCAACTCCGTTATCAACGAGATTGTCAAAAAACGCTTCTGGGGATCGTCGAAACGCGAGTCAGTAGAAACCGAATGCTGAAAATACGCAATAGCGCCGTGCATGGCTTCCAACTCATCGGCCGGCGGAAGCGGCCAGACCGACTTAAGTTTCTCGAAGAACGCCTGGTAAGAGGGGAAAGAGAAGAAAGGTCCAGCCTGCTGTGCATTTCCGTCTAAGAGCGTGCCGCTCAGGTCGCGTTTGCAGGTGGTTTTCAAACGATACAGTTCGGCGAAAAAATGATCGAACTGTTTTCCGAGGCTGGCCCGGCACTGCCTATAGGGATTCCCATCACCCTCGCCCTGGAATTGCTGCTCGAGTTCGCCAGCGCGGTGCTCGATCTCGTTGCTGAGGTTGTCCCAGTTTTTACGGGCCTTTTGCATTGCCATATCCAAGGTTTTCATCCCCTTGAGAATCTCCTCCACACTTGGAATCTGGAGTTTGTCCCCGACGTCAGGCGTGTTTTCCCGATACAGCCAGGCTATGCGCAGCAACAGGCGGGCGATCTTATAAGAATCATGCGCGTCGCTCGGACGAAGCATTTGCACGAAGATCGCCAGGAAGTGCAAGTTCAGCGCAGAGCAGAAATCGATCTCGTCGTAATGCACATGCTGCCCCATCAGTTCGATGATCTGTCTCTCCTTCTGGCCGGCGTCATTGAATGATTTTACCACACGCCGGTATAAAGTATCGGCGTTCGGATTCGAAAACTCGTCGCTGATATCGGTGTAGTAACAATAAGGACAATAGTACAGAAAATAGTGGGGTGGATGGACCCGCTTGACATTCTTGGCCAGCCACGTGTAACTGACCACATGTTCGTCCGACTCTTTTGTTTTGGGCACGAACATACTCGAGCGGAAGAAACGTTGAGGACTCAATTCCTTGCACGCAGGGCATTCGACCGGCTTTTCGATAAAGGGAGATTGGGCTTCCTCTGTCATAATGCTCCTTCGGCGACAGGATCAGTGTTGGTGACAGATCTTGTGGTCATAATACACAACAATTCTAATGTTGATGGCTTCGTAAAAAGTCATCACATCCACGGCAAAGTAAAAAGTTCATATGCAAGGCGTGCGAATCTTGAGAAATGAGGTGTACTTATGGTACGTCGCAATGATTTACCCTGTTAAATAGTTGTCCCATTTGTTGTGCGTGTTTCCAAGAAACCTTGCCATCCAACACCTTTTGAGATGGGTACCCTTCATTTAACAGGGCGGGGATGAAGCACAACGCCGCAGATGGACTTTTTACGAAGTCCGTCAATGTTTAACACCAAAGAAACCATGGGGCAAGCAATTATACGGTTGTAAGGTTATCGAGCCCAATTCCCTGTCGCCGAAATGGCTTTCATTATTAACCCAAGCGACTCTTGGGGACGTAGTTAACTTTTTAACTTAAGTTTACCCAACCAGCGAATATTTTCTAGTCTTTGCCAGCTTCTCGCCTCGAATTGCTGATTTGCTGACAGCCGGAACTGAAATTTTTAGTTTGCGGGCAAGAGATGACATGGTGATTCCCATCTCTTTTGCCGCCCAGTAGCATAAAGGGCTGCGGGCTTCGACAATGTGGTGATACCTTCCAACAGCCCAAACATCCTCTATCGTAACTACTCAGGTTCAAAGTTCCAATTCAGCCGTCGTAGCCATAGGCCACTATGGCGAAGTCGGCGGTTCACGGTTCAAGGTTCAAGGTTAGAGGTGGCTTCATCAACTATCTCAAAAAATATGAAAAGCGCAAAGTAGCCAACCGTGAACCGTGAACCTGACAACCTGAGTATAGTCCTTAAGAAAAACATTTTGGGGTTACGGGCTCTATTATGAGCCGACTTCGCCATAGTAGCCTATGGCTACGACGGCTGAAAATGAGAATGCTATGATCTCACTTGTGG
>JAFDKF010000217.1 GCA_019307135.1 Deltaproteobacteria bacterium | reverse complement strand
AAGGATGTGCTCCTTTATAAAACCCTCTTTATCCCCCTCGCCGTATTTGGAAACAAATTCCTTGACCGCCAGTTTGGCGGCTTCAGCCAAAAAGGTAAGGGTGCCGGAGGCCGGGTCCAGAACCGTCACTGAATTGCTTGCCAAACCGTCGGGCCTGCTGAACCTGTCCTTTAGAATATGGTGAAGCGAATGCACAATATAGGAGACAACCGGTTCAGGGGTATAATATACGCCGCGTCTTTCACGGGTTTTTGGATCATATTCGGCAAGGAAAGTTTCATAGAAATGAACAACCGGGTCTTTGCCTTTGCCTTCCCTAAAATATTCCTGAAGCAGTTTGTTTACATCGGCCACGGACAACACTTCAGCTATGTCGTCAATGATCCATTCCATTTGGGCAGGAGCATCTTCAAGGGAAACAAACCGGAAAACATCTCTTAGTATTCCGATGGTGCGGGGAATGTTGTCGTAGGCCAGCTTTCTATTGAAACCGTTCTTTGCCCGCATGCGGGCTGCAAACAGGCCGTAAGTGATTGTCTGGGAATAGAGATCGGCAAATTCCTCTTTTGAAAGACCGCTGATTAAAAATTGCCTGAACGCTTCATAAAACCCGATGATAAAGCCTTTGCCGGTTTTTTCTTCCTCGGCCAGCTCCTCGGCGATTATCTCGTCCTTTAAGAAACTCGTGCGCTTGGCCAACTCTATTGCCAGATTTTTTGCACTGTAGACTTTAGGGAGAGAAAATGAATAAAACGATTCAAGGAGACTAAAAAAATCCGGTTCTTTTTCAACAGGCGGAACCGTTTTGAGCTTATGCACGATAAAAGGCCTGGCGATTAATGTCTTGTTGACCGGAAGGCCGTTGCGGTAAAGCCTGAACTCAAAAAAATTGGTTAATATCAGGTTGGGGAAAGTGTGTATGTACCGCTTCAACTGTTCAGAATGTTCAATCGGGTCCAAATTATCGACGGTTGGCGCTTTGGCTTCTATATATCCAACTATATGCTGCTTGCCGTCCCAGACCCGGAAATCAGGATTACCCGCCTCGGTGGTTTTGGGGAGTGTTGTAATGTGGATTTTTCGTTTGCCGAAGGATTGGGCCACTTCTTTCAACAATACCTCAAGGGTCGAATAATAACTTTCTTCTCTGGCATCACCCTGATTTGCAATTTTAAATATCTTTTTCAGATACGATTTCAGCATTCAGATTACCTGGATTTAACATGTTGTTATCATTTTATAGGGCACATAACGAGACTGTCGAAAAACCCTAAAAACACTGATTTCGAGGCTTTTTGTGGTTTATAAGCTCTTGTTTTTATTCGACCCGAAAATAATGAAAATGCCACATTTTCACTTTTTCGACAGGCTCAACGCCCACGTTCAGAGGTGGGCAGGGAACGAAAAGATTCCGCCAAAGATATAAACGTAAAATAAACTATGATTTTTTGTGGCAAGGCCCTCCCCATCCTACTGAAACGTGTTGTTAGCCATCTATCAGATATTGTTATCTATCCTCAATCCAGCCACTTCCGTTGCATCGCGAACATCTTTCATCTTGCGCTAGACCAAGAGTCAAAAATTTCGTTCCTACACTCTCTCTAATCCATCCTGAACCACCACATTTAGGGCATGACTTGGTTGGAAAAGGAAAACTCCGCATTTTATACGATCCGCTTGGTTGAGTTTCAATAGTCTCGGTGATGTAGCCTCTGCCACTGCAATTTGAACATTTGCCTGTTTTACTGCAAGATGAACAAGGCTCATCTTGGGCCATACCGAGCGTCAAGAATTTCGTTCCAATACTCTCTCTAATCCACCCTGAACCGTGACATTTGCTGCATTGGCCCGATCCGTGACACTTTGGGCAAGCCTTATTGCTTTGTGTGAATGGCATAGAACCCCCTTTAATTAGGACTGACACGCTAACACGAAGCTGTAGGGCGGCGAGGTACTAGCCGACCTACACAAACAAGGGACATGAAAGCCATAGTTTTCAGATCCATGGATTTTCATAGATCATTTGCCTCAATAATCTTGCACCCAAAAAAGCCATTTCCTCTAATTCACGTTCATGATTCTCTGGTGATTCCAAAAGCGATTCATCATCCCAGGGATCATCAACGTGAACCCACTTATTTCGGTATTTACGAAGTTTATGCAAATCAGATTTCAACCCGTCATCTATCGGTGATTCCTCTATAAGTTTGAATAACCGGTCCTTGCTGGATTGCGCATATTCTGAACGTAGATAGGTTTCAATTCCTGATACAGCAGTAAGTATCGATGCTAAATGGGCACCTTTGACAAAGGCAGTATCAGCTTCGCGAACAATAAAACTACACCACCCAGACAGAATAACTCCGCCTTTCAATAGCTCTTCATCGAGAGAAACTAAGTGTGACCAACGTTCTTCTTCATTCATGATGGCTAACGCAGAGCTCAGGTTGCGACGCGCCAGCGGCGTCACCTGGAGCGAAATGTTATCCTTTTCTTTCAGTTTCCCGAATACAAAGTCTGTGCAGCTTTCAAATGTTCATCTATAAACTTCTTCATTCGCTCAATTTTATCCCTCACGTCTCGTTTGGGCGGCCCCTCTTCACCGCTCTTGCTACGAAGTTTTTGATCTACCTCTGCCATTCTCGTATATATGCGATTGATCATGCCCATGAGGAGCATTGCTGCTTCGTCGAGTGGTACTGAAGCATCAATACCATTGGCCCGACATTCTGTTCCGACCTCATCCAATACTCCCTGGATATCCTCTTCAAGAAACGGTTCAATCAGGCTTTCCCAGAATACAATGACTACTGATCCCGCATACGCAACGCCACTATAGTTACAGGTACGTCCGTTGTGCAGAGTGATAGTCATTTTGCCACTCCGCATCATCAACCATGGATCAATTTTCTGTCTAACCAGGTATTCGGCTCGCTGGTCAACCCGAACTTTTGTCCTAGCGTAGATTGGGGTGCGGTGTGTGTTTGGATCAAATGATACATGTCTAGTTGGCAGGTTCATCTGGTCATCAGTTAGTTTGTCTAATCCCCAGAGACAAAGAGACACAATTCCTATAAGAACACTTATCGCCGTGAGCTTGCTAGGAAGACTCCATGATTTCCATTGTTTTCTTGACGGGCAAAGACTCATATTCAACAATAAATTAGTCTGGATAACGGCGCGTATGACAGGTGCGCGGCGGTTTATCGCGCATCCTTGTCAATGCGCTTGTTAGGGCATATCTATTCAAAACTTCGAAAGATATTATCGCCTATTTCTATTTCATTTAAAAATTCGTTTAGGTGCTCGGAATTTACTACAAATACAGTATTTTCCTTCGCTCTGATCAAATTATAAGAGCTCAATTCTTCCAAGTTCAATTCGACAACCGGTTTAGTTGAAAGGCTCTTACGAAATCTTAAATATGGTACGGATTCAAACGCAGCTTTTTCAATTTTCCCGTTGCTTATTGAAATATCATTTGGATCAAAACTGCATAGGCTCAAATCTGCTGTAGTTATGATAACATTTAAATAGATTCTTACAAAATCAGGTTTATTACTGAATAAGTGGAGATCCTCATATGCGAGTGCTTCTGTCGCTTCAATCAGCTCTGCAGCTATACGCTCAAGCATTGGCCTACTTTTTTTATCTTGGCCCGGTACAATGCAAAACATAGATTCTGGAGAAAACGGATCAGGGGTAATATCAGCCCAGTCGAAGTATTTTACATTATCACCGTTTGAACGAGATACCCAAGCGCGTGCATGTCTTCTTCTTTTTTGCCGTTCAGATGGTAATAGGAAGATCCAATTTGTATTTTGAACTCTTTTACATTCGACAACCATAATAGATGTGCCAAATTCATCAGTGAGAACGAGATCAATGAATCCAGAGTTGTTTGAATTCAGATTCTTCCAGGAGTGTTCCGTATATAGAACTTTCCATCCATGACTGCCCGATGTTTTCTCTACAAAGTGTTCTATTCCAATTTGTAAAGGAAACCCGGAAGAATTAACAGCTTGCTTTAATTTTTTTGTATTTTCATCCACAAGCAAATTTCCTTATATTTTTCTTTGCCCTAACGTATTGTATTAAACAGAAAAAATTCTGTATATTAACGCTATATATACGTTTCCAGAAAATGAATTTGGAGTTCTATCCCATGATAGATGTAAGTATTGCCGAGGCCCGGTGGAACCATTCGGTGTAAGGCGCAAGGCATAAGGTAAAGTCCTTACACCATGAGCCCTGCGCCTGCCTGTTCCGTCCTAGACGACCTGAGTCAAGAGCTTGAAAAACGTGGCCACAGGTTCGTTCGCTATGCGGGTCGAAGATCCAGGTTTATCGGGGGTG
>JAFDKF010000216.1 GCA_019307135.1 Deltaproteobacteria bacterium | reverse complement strand
GCCATAGGCCGTGAAGCGTTCATAAATCATCACCGGTGCGATCATGGGGTGATAGGCCACGATAATAACGGCTCCAAATTCGCTGATCGCTCTTGCACAACACATGATAATCCCTACCAGGATGGAGCGCCACGCAAGGGGAAAGGTCACGCGCAAAAATGTGCTGGTGAGGGAAGCTCCTGGAGACATTTTCCAATCGCACCGGGATGGCTTCAAATCCTGCCTTGACCGTGTTTACATAAAAAGGCAGGCCCACGAAAGTAAGCACAGCCACAATTCCAGTGACGGTTCCCATGACGTGTATCCCGACCTGGTGCATCAGGTGTCCGAGCCAGTGATTTTTCCCGGCTATGCCCAGAATGGCAATCCCCACGACGGGGTGCGGAATCATAATGGGAAGATCGATGATGCTCTCAACAAATCTCTTGCCCAGAAAATCCTTTCGGGCAAGGAGATAAGCAAAAGGAGTCCCAATTGTAAAAGAAATAAAGGCCGCCAGCCCGGATGTGTAGACACTTAGCCAAATAGAACGACGGACATCCGGGTCTCGAAGGGTTTCCCTAAGGTCCTGGAAAGAGGGTTGGACGATCATCTGGATCAAAGGAAGAAGAATAAAGGCCACAACAACAGAACTACAAACAAAAGTCAGCCAGAAGAATGGCTCAATGGGTTTTTGTATTTTCATGCCCTCCTAATTTCTTACCTCGACCCATTTCTGTAGTGGTGATGGTAGCTGGGCTTTCATCTCTGCTGTGGGGACCCGGCAGGGGATAAAGGGAGGTTGTCCCATCTCCTTTAGAATCTTCAGGCCGCCTTTGGAATCCATCAAGAACTCTAAAAAGACCACCGCAGCTTTTGGGTGGGGAGCATCTTTCAGTATGGTGATGCCATAGGTGCAGGATTTTCCCGTTCGAGTGATCCATGTGCCGGGTTTTTTTCCGGTCACTTTCACCGAGGCCTGTTTGTAGAAATCATCATATTTGTAATCGCCCAGGTTGATCTCACTGGGAAGCTTGATATATTTCAGACCATGCTGAACGGCAACGGAAAGATACTCCCACGCATAGTCCATATGTCCGGTCTGTAGCAGGGAAACCAATTCCACTGATTTGGGCCTCACGTTTTTTTTCGGGCGGTTCGCCATCAACCGGTCATATAGTCCGGGCTGATGGCAGTATATTTCCGCCAGTTGGAGCACCATAAGACTTCGGTAACCACAAGGGTCGAGGTTGGGATCCGAGTGTCCCCAGATGACTCCTTTTCGGCTCAGAATATCGTGCCAGTTATCGGTATTGACCTCGTCTGCAAAGCAACTGTTTTCCGTATAGCAAAGAACCAATTGGTTGGTTGCAAAACGGATATTCCATTGAGCGTTCTCGGGAACCAGGGTTTTGTCTATTACAGCAAAGTCCGCAGAGGCAATGATGTCGGCAGGCTTGTGAAGTTCTGAAATCATCCGTGCCATCTTCGTGCTCCCGCCTGCCTCACGGAGCACGTCCACTTTGGGATACTTTGCTTCAAAGATTTTTTCCATCCTGGCAAAAGGGACGGTTAGACTGCCGGCGTGGAAGATTATGAGCTTTCCCTCGGGTTCGGCGTCAACAGGAAAGGGAAAAAGAGCCCATGCGGCCAGGAAGATAATAAGCAGTATTCTTTTCAGTATATTCTCAAACCTCGTCATTGTTCATTCGTAACGTCTCGAAATTTCCACAACTTATTGAAATTCCAACGACTTTAGTCAAGCCGTTAAATAGTCAAGTCGTTCCCGCGAAGCGGGATAAGATCCTTGAACCACTCAACTAATCAACCACTCGACGACTCGACCAATTGCGTTTCCTCGCTATTCCGTTTGGATTGTTGTGGAAAAACCATCTTGCCACACAAACCCAGATCGTAGCCCTCCAACCCCTGAGCCAGTTCCCGGAAGGAAGGTTCATGGAGAAGGCCCAAAAAAAGCTGGACTCCCTGTTCAAAAAATCGGTCCCTGGAAATGAGAAGATCGTAGCGTTCCCAGCGAAGGGAAATGAAATCCAATCCCAAAAGGGTCGCAACGGGCCTAATGGCAAGAGCCGCATCGGATCGTCCGGACAGCACTTCAAGACCCACATCCAAATGGCTGCGAAATTCGCGCTCATAACCTTCAATTTGCGCCCCTTTGATGCGAGCCTTTTGAAGTTCCAGGTCAAGAAGCAGACGTGTGCCTGTTCCAAGTGGGCGATTAGCGATTTTTATCCCTGGCTGCCCCAGATCCGAAATGCTTTGCATTGCCCTGGGATTTCCTTTGGCAGCCAGAAGACCTTGTTCTCTCTTGCAGAAATTTACCACTGCCGGCAAATCCCCTTTAAGTTCCTCGAGCACAAAGTCAAAATTGTATTCCTCTTCGTCTTCCTGCAAAAGGTGACTCGAGGCTATGTGGCACAGGCCGCGGCCCAGGGCTTTTAACCCGCCTTGACTCCCTACATTGCCAAAGACGGCCTCATGCTCCGGATAAAGCCGGTTGAAAAGTGAAATGGTTCTGTCCAGGAGGATATCGTTGCTTCCGATTATAATCAGCAAGCCATGATAAGGGGGAAGAGGGCTTCCCGCTTTCGGATAGTTGATGGTCTGGTTCTCCAGCCATTGTTCCACAAGATGTCTGGGAAAAAGCCACTTTCCCGTCACCTTGGTGGCCGGGAGTCCCTTGTCGGCAATAAGGTTATAGACCACTTTTTCATTGATATCTAAAAAATGGGCGACCTCCCTGGTATTGAGAAGGGCCTTTTTATCCATCCCTTACCACCTCCTTTTACCTGTTGAGTGCTCAGTCCTCTTGAGAAGAATGTTGGTGGGCATTAAGCATATCGGTTCTTTTTTGTCAATATATTTTTATACTAACCCATGGCAGGGTGATGAAGCCACCTATAATTACCTGTAATTACACTCGCTGATCGTTGAGGTACTATCCGAGTCAACCAAAGACTACGACCGGGGTGGAAAATTTGAGCAGTACCGCATACTCGAATCCTTTATCGAGTATGTGCTGATTGCGCAGGACAAACACCACGTGGAGCATTTTGTTCGACAACCGGACAACCGCTGGTTGCTCTCAGAGACAAATCGTGTGGAAGACACCCTCGAACTGACTTCCATTGGCTGTAATCTGGCCCTTACAGAAGTCTATGACAAGGTTGAACTGTTGGGCAGTTAGTGTTATTGTCGTAAGGCAAGAGCCGCCTAACCCGGCGTTGAACTAAAACTACCATTAAGGTGAGATCATGCAGATGCGCAATCCACCACATCCGGGAGAAATTCTTAAGACATTATGCCTTGAACCTTCACAATATGATCTATGGCAAGCAGAGCAACATCGCCGCGAGCTGAAGGTATCTCGTTTATGTGCCGCGTAGTTCATAAATGCCTATCACTGGAGCCAACCGGGATACAGCGTAGCCCATTTTAGACGACTGGGCCGGTGGCTCAGTTCTGCATTAGGGCTCGCCCAAGAATAAGTTCGCAGAATTTGCGCTCAGATTTGGGTTAGATTTGGTCGATGCGAATGAGCAAAACCACAGGAATAGCAGGCTATTTCGCGGATTTTGCGAATGAGTATCGGGCATAGGTAGCCTGAAGCTGAGATGCGAAAATGGGAAGTTATTTTTGGGCGAGCCCTTAGATTGCCAATTCTGCATTCAAGCCTTCTAGTCATTGTGAATGTCGTATTTAATTGCTTCTATTCCGTGGGGCGCGAAATGACCGGAGATCCGTATAGTAAGATCGCAAAATCCTACGATACTTGGGTTGAGCCATTCAGCAAAGCAATAAGACAGATGGGTTTGAAGATGTATCCTCCCAAGGAAGGGATGCGTGTCCTTGATGTCGGGTGTGGAACTGGGACGAATCTATATCTGTACTATAGAGCGGGATGTGAGGTGCATGGAATAGACTTATCCCCTGGAATGTTGGAGGAAGCCCGCGGGAAACTGGGCGATCGTGTGCGACTTCGATTGGGAGATGCATC
Source organism: Deltaproteobacteria bacterium (assembly GCA_019307135.1). GTDB lineage: Bacteria > Desulfobacterota > Desulfobacteria > Desulfobacterales. Next base: position 564 of record JAFDKF010000216.1, on the reverse strand, counting down.
GCAAATGCCTTATTCAGATGGTTTCTTCGATCTGGTTATTGCGATGCTGACTTTGCACGAGATGCCTAGTTCAATACGCCCCGCCGCAATGAGCGATATGGTTCGGGTTCTGAAACAAGATGGCCGCATGCTACTTATTGATTTTCACCCCGGTCCAATTCGCTTTCCAGAAGGTTGGCTTCATAAAGCCCTTATTCTCTTCTTTGAAATAGCAGGTGGAAGAGAGCATTTCAGGAATTATCGTAGCTTCGTGGCCAGCCAGGGACTTCTAAACTTGATAGACGCGCATGATTTGTTTGTAGAGAAAAGGAAGATTATTAGTGGTGGTAATCTTGGATTATTCCTTTTGAGATCGAGTAAGCCCAATTGACCTGTTATTCTGGTTATATGCGTTGCCAATCTAACCTATAAGGATTGAGACGACCTGAAAGGTCGTTTCAATCCTATGTTCAACCTATAAGGATTGAGACGACCTGAAAGGTCGTTTCAATCCTATGTTCAAGAAGCCCGTTGCAGTTTATGGGATCATTATATAAGGGTATTGCTTCAAGGGGGTTAGTTGGT
>JAFDKF010000064.1 GCA_019307135.1 Deltaproteobacteria bacterium | reverse complement strand
TAGAGGAGTTAATAGGACAGGGGAAAGGGGAAGAAGAGATCAGGAACCTTTCTCAGATGCTGGTCAGGGCTTATGACCCGTGTATTTCCTGTTCGGTCCATTGAACTGTTACCTATTTTCCATGTCAAAGTGTCCTTTGTATGCATGCTTTTACTTAAAGTGGTGGGTTTCAGGTTTCGGGTTTCAGGTGTCAGGATCGAGAAACTTGAAGAGCTGAAACCTGAACACTGACACCTCACAATTGAACTCAATAACCAACAATCTTGATTTATACCCACTTTATAGCACAATGCTCAGATTAGCCTCTTTCACCCCCGCCCGCCTCGCTTGAGCGAAGCGATGGCGGGCAGGATATCCTTGAACCACAATATGTTGCACCACTTTTTCTCTTGACACACAACTCAATTACGGCTATACTCAACCCCCCAAAAAGCGAGTTCTTATCCACTATCCACAGTAAAGGAGGGAGTAACCAATGAAAGACACCCGAAATAAAATATTGTTGGCTGTTGATGGGTCCGACCAGGCCCTTGAGGCGGTACGGTATGTCAGCCAAGTTCTACCGCCCCAACGAACGAAAGTCGTTCTTTTCCATGTTAAAACCGAAGCTCCTGCATCGTTTTTGGATTTGGGAAAGACAAAAGAGTTTGGGCTCAAGGTGCTTTCAGTAAGAGCGTGGATGGCAGGGCAAGAAAGCGTCATGAAAAAATTCCTTGACAAGGCCCAGGAAATGCTTGTCAATGCCGGTTTTCCCAGTGACGCAGTTACGGTTATGGACCAATCGAAGAAGGTAGGCATTGCCAGAGATATTCTTCGGGAGTCACACAAAGACTTTGGCGCTGTTGTGGTGGGGCGCACTGGAACCAGCAAGGTGAAGGACCTCATGATTGGAAGCGTGGCCAGTAAATTGATCGGAAAGCTGCATCATGTGCCCGTTGTTGTTGTTGAAGGAAGTCCTTCGCCCAAAAAAATCCTGGTGGCTTTTGACGGTTCTGAGGGGGCGCTGATGGCGGTAGATTGCGCTGGCTCACTGTTAGTTGATCCTGATTGCGAAGTAGCGCTCCGCCATATCATCAGACCTCTTGACATTCCAAAGACAGTGCCAGACGAGCTCTTTCCTCCGAAAGACGAAGCAGAATGGCTGGAAACCATGAAGAAAGAAATTGATCCAGCCATGGAAGAAGCCAAAGATCGACTGATCAACGCGGGCTTTACCTCAAGCCGTGTTACCACCAAAATCATTTCCGGTAAAAGGAGCCGGGCCAAGGCGCTTGTAGAGGAAGCCAAGGAGGGTGGCTACGGCACCATTGTGATGGGCAGGCGGGGCCTTAGCGTTGTCCAGGAATTTGTCATGGGCCGTGTCACCAATAAGGTTCTTCATATGGCCGATAACATGGCAGTGTGGATTGTGAGTTGAAGGCGGCCTATGCCTAACCTACCGGCCCGTCAGTTTTTCAATCCTCTTTTCAACAGGCGGGTGGGTGCTGAAAAGGTTCATGAGGCTTTTTCCGGACAAGGGGTTCATGATAAACATGTGGGCTGTGGCCGGCTCGGCCTTCATGGGTATCTGTTGTGAGGCCGAAGATATCTTTTGCAAGGCACTTGCCAGGCCATAGGGGCTACCCGCAAAAGAGGCGCCTGCTGCATCGGCTGCATATTCTCTGGACCGGGATATGGCCATCTGGATCACCATGGCCGCAATAGGCGCAATGATAGACATGGCAATAAGGCCGATCATGCCGCCGCCATCGTCATCGTCCTGACTCCCAAAGCCACCAAACAGGGCGGCCCACCTGGCCATGCTGGCGACCATCATGATGGCACCGGCCAGAGTAGCCGCAATCGAGCCGATCAGGATGTCCCGGTGCTTTACATGGGCCAGCTCGTGAGCGAGCACACCCTTGAGCTCATTCTCGTCCAATAGCCTAAGAATTCCCTGAGTGACCGCGACTACCGCGTGCTGTGGATTGCGGCCTGTGGCAAAGGCGTTTGGGGATTCAGAGGGCATGATGCAAACCTTTGGCATGGGAAGGCCTGCCTGCTGGGCCAGTTGTCTGACAATACGGTGCAAGTCCGGGGCCTCAGCCTCGGAAACCGGTTTGGCCCTGTAAATTCTCAACACGATCTTGTCCGAAAACCAGTAGCTGCCAAAGTTCATGATTATCGCAAAGAAAAACGCGATAATCATTCCCATCTGACCCCCCAATAAACGGCCGATAACCATAACAAGGGCAGTTAAGCCTGCCAAAAGAATGCCCGTTCTTATCGAATTTCCCATAATCCCTCCTTTTCGAATGCGGAATGCGGATTGCGGAATGAAAGACAATTGCATTAACCAGTTGTAGGGTCGGGCTTTATGCCCGACCGGGATTGCTTCCCATTCGATTCACCCAGCATCGAATGACGACTAACCACTATCAAGTATCCAGTATCCAGCATCCAGTGTCAAGCATCAAGTATCCGACTCTGAGCGGCGTAGCCGCGTTGTATAAAATCGCGAAGCGATTTTGTCACTTGAAAACGATCTTTCCTTCGTTCGCATCAGCCATGATATTAGCCCCTTCACCGAGATTCCCCTGGAGTATCTCCATGGCCAACGGGTTTTCAATATGCTTCTGGATGGCCCGCTTCAAGGGGCGCGCCCCGTACGTAGAATCAAAACCCTCACGGGCCAACAGGGTTTTGGCGGCATCCGAAAGTTCCAATGTGATATGTTGGTCTTCAAGTCGTTTCTGCAACACCCTGAGCTGAATATCCACAATGGCATTGAGCTGCTCATGTGTGAGATTGTGGAAGATGATGATGTCGTCTATTCGATTCAGAAACTCCGGCTTGAAACCGGCCCGCAATGCCTCCATGACCCGCTTTTCCATCTCTTCACGCTCTCCCGCACCCAACTCCTGGATCCAGTGGCTTCCCACATTTGACGTCATGATGATGATGGTGTTTTTGAAATCAACGGTTCGACCGTGACCATCGGTCATGCGGCCATCATCCAGGATCTGCAAAAGCGCGTTAAAGACCTCGGGATGCGCCTTTTCGATCTCGTCAAAGAGCACCACCGAATAGGGCCGACGTCTGACAGATTCGGTCAGATATCCGCCCTCCTCATAGCCCACATATCCGGGAGGTGCGCCAATCAATCTTGAGACCGAATGTCTTTCCATATATTCAGACATATCAATGCGGACCATGGCCTGCTCGTCGTCAAAGATAAACTCTGCCAGGGCCTTGGCCAGTTCGGTCTTGCCGACCCCTGTTGGCCCCATGAAGATAAAGGATCCAATCGGCCGGTTGGGGTCCTGAAGACCCGAGCGGGCGCGTCTAACCGCATCGGAGACCGCGACAACGGGTTCGTTCTGGCCCACGACCCGCTTTGAGAGTCGCTCCTCCATATGCACAAGCTTTTCCCGCTCCCCTTCCATCATCCGGGATACGGGTATGCCTGTCCACAAGGAAACCACCTCGGCCACATCCTCGTCATCCACCTCTTCCTTGAGCATCTTCCGGTCTGTCTGAAGTTCGGCAAGCCGCTGCTTGGCGTCATCCAGGCGTCTCTTTAGATCGTTTACCACCCCGTAGCGGAGCTCTGCAGCCCGGGCCAGGTTTCCGTCTCGCTCGGCCTGCTGTTCCTCGATGCCCACCCGCTCGAGCTCCTCCTTGACCTGGCGAATGGTCTGGATGGCCTCTTTTTCGTTTTGCCAGTGGGCTTTCATCTCCCGGCTCTTTTCCTCCATGGCTGCAAGGTCTTTTTCGAGCTTCGCCAGTCGCTCCTTTGATACCTCGTCGGTCTCCTTCTTGAGGGCCTCCCGCTCGATCTGCGCTTGCACGGTCTTGCGCTCCACCTCGTCGATCTCGGCCGGCATGCTGTCGATCTCAATGCGGAGCCTGGAGGCAGCCTCATCAATCAGATCGATCGCCTTGTCCGGAAGGAATCGATCCGATATATAACGATGGGATAGGGTCGCTGCACCCACAATCGCAGAATCTTTGATTCGCACCCCGTGATGGACCTCGTATTTTTCTTTCAGGCCTCGCAGGATGGAGATGGTCTCTTCCACTGTAGGTTCCTGAACAAGGACAGGCTGAAAGCGCCGCTCCAGGGCCGCGTCCTTTTCCACATACTTTCGGTATTCGTTAATAGTAGTGGCCCCAACGCACCGAAGGGTGCCGCGGGCTAGGGCGGGCTTAAGCATGTTTGACGCATCCACCGCGCCTTCAGCCGCCCCGGCCCCAACCATGGTGTGGAGTTCATCAATGAACATGACAATTTCGCCCTCAGCAGCCTCCACCTCTTTGAGGACGGCCTTCAGGCGGTCCTCAAACTCCCCGCGGTATTTCGCACCTGCAATCAGGGCACCCATGTCAAGGGCAACCAGTCTCCGGTTTTTGAGGGTCTCAGACACATCGCCGTTCACAATACGCTGGGCCAGGCCCTCCACTACGGCTGTCTTGCCAACACCAGGCTCGCCAATGAGGACAGGGTTATTCTTGGTACGGCGAGAAAGGACCTGAACTACACGGCGTATCTCCTCATCCCGGCCGATCACCGGGTCTAGCTTCCCAAGGCGAGCAAGGTCAGTCAGGTCCCGGCCAAATTTTTGTAGGGCTTGATACTTTTCCTCTGGGTTGGGATCGGTGATTCGCTGGGTACCGCGGATGTCCACCAGAACCTTCAGGACGGTCTCGCGGGTCACGCCAGCGCTGGCCAGGATGCGGGCAGCATCCGTTTTTTTCTCGTCGGTTATGGCCACCAGGATGTGTTCGATGCTCACGTACTCATCCTTCATCTTGGCCGCTTCGGCAAAGGCCCCATCCAGGACCTTTTTGGTGGTTGGAGAGATATAGGCCTCTGCCATGCCAGCCCCACTCACCTTGGGCTTCTTTTCGAGGGCATCCGCAACCTTTTGCAACACCCCTTCAGGCGACGCACCCAGCTTCTGAAGAATGGAGCGGGCAATCCCCTCGGGCTGCTCCAGCATCACCTTTAAGAGATGCTCCGGATCGATCTGCTGATGTCCCAATTGACCCGCCAGGCCCTGGGCGCCTTGAATCAGTTCCTGAGATTTTATAGTAAACTTATCAAAACGCATGGTTTTCTCCTTTCATAAAATCGCTGCGCGATTTTATATAAAATAAGCACCTGGTATGTATTGTCAAACGTTGCTATTTTAGGACTTGCGCTACGACGCCTTAGGGCTCGCGCAAAAATAACTTGGCAGATTTCGCGCTCAGATTTGGGTGAGATTTGGTCGATCCGATTGAGCAAAACCGCAGGAATAGCAGGCTATTTCGAGGATTTTGCGAATGAGTATCGGCCAAAGATCGCTTGAAGCTGAGATGCCAAAATGGTAAGTTATTTTTGCGCGAGCCCTTAGTATCTTCCAGGACCAAAACTTGAGTGGCACGTGGAGGGTGGAGCGAGAAATCTTATGCTATTGAAAATACAGAGTTAATAGATTTCTCCCTTCGGTCGAAATGACAAAAAAAGGGGGTTTCGTTCAGGCACTATTTACCCAGTTGCGCTTTTAGCTCTGTGATCTCTTTCCTCGCCATAACGAGTTCTTCGCTTGTCAATCTCAGGCGTTCGGCCAACATCTCGGCAAATATTTGGTATAAAGTGCTACAGAAAACGACCTTATCATGGCCCAATAGCCTGTCAATATAGGAGGCATCTGTTGCCAGGCAGACGGTCTCGTCAACAGCGTATACGGAGGCTGATCTGGCCGAACCGTCTATAATACCCATTTCACCGAAAACATCACCTTTCCGATTCAGAACACTGAGTTCTTTATCGCCTTTTACTATTCTCACTTTGCCAGAGACAAGAAAGTATACCCAATTATCATATTGCCCTTCTTCAAGGATCAACTCCCCTGGTTCATATTTCCTTATCTTGCTTAACCTCAACGCTCCCTTCAGAGCCTTGTCATCGAATGACTTCAGACTCGGCATGCACCTCAGTTTTTGTAATAGATCCTCATTCTTTTTTAAATAATCGGATTCAATCATTCTGTTTGCTCCCCTCTGAAGTAGGGTCCAATTCGAACAAAATTTCCCGGGCGCGCGAGCCGAGATCGCCAGCGCCGGGCCTATGTTAAGAATTTAGGAATTCAGGAATTGTGAATTTAGGAATTGGGTCCGCCTTGACGATTAATTCCCAGCCCAGACTCTTACCTTCTCTTCGTTTCAGCTTTGAGCTTTCAGCTTTCGTCCTTCATGGTTAGGAATTTCAAGACTCGGGGACTATGTGTTGAGCAGTAGCGTACAACGGATACTTATCCTACAAAGGGCCGCCGCAGTATGGTATCCTTGAGCCAGAACTTATCATTTTTTTCAGGATACTGGATATTATAATGCAGACCGCGGCTCTCCTTCCTCAGCATGGCACTCTGGATGATGAGCTCAGCTACCATGGCGATGTTCCTTAGCTCGACCAAATCCGAGGTGATTTTGAAATCCCAATAGTATTCATGAATCTCTTTCTGGATGGTTTCAATGCGGTTTCGGGCGCGTAACAGCCGTTTGTTGGAGCGGACAATCCCCACGTAGTTCCACATACACCGTCGGATCTCGTCCCAGTTGTGGGAAACCACGATCGCCTCATCACTGTCTGTGGTGCCCATTGGATCCCATGGGGGCAGGTCGCGACAGATCTCGGCATTGATTGTCTCCAAGTCATTCACAGCCTGCTGGGCCGACCGGTGGGCATAAACCACAGCCTCAAGAAGGGAGTTGCTGGCAAGACGGTTAGCGCCATGGAGCCCAGTGCACGCTGTCTCGCCCACGGCATAGAGCCTTTCTATGTCGGTCTTGCCGTCCACGTCTACCAGCACCCCGCCGCACATGTAATGGGCTGCAGGGACCACGGGGATGGGCTCCCTGGTCATGTCTGTGCCAAAAGAAAGGCACTTTTGATAAATGTTTGGAAAACGGTCCCGCACAAAGTGCGGCTCTTTGTGGGTGATGTCCAGAAACACGCAGTCGTCTCCAGTCTTTTTCAGCTCACTGTCAATGGCGCGGGCCACAACGTCTCGGCAGGCCAGGTCTTTTTTGGGGTCGTAATCTGCCATGAAGGCACGGCCTCGTGAATCGATCAGCACGCCACCTTCCCCCCTGACCGCCTCGGATATAAGAAAATTCTTGGCCTCGGGATGATAAAGGCATGTGGGGTGAAACTGCACAAACTCCAGATTCGCCACCAGAGCACCTGCCCGGTACGCCATAGCAATCCCGTCGCCTGTGGCTATATCCGGATTGCTTGTGTAGAGATAAACCTTGCCGGCCCCACCCGTGGCCAGAACAGTAATCTTGGCCTGGAAGGTATGAACACGATTGGTCTTGGTATCCAGCACATAGGCACCGCAGCAGATGTCTTCGTGGGCCGCAGTCACAAGCCCCCGCTTCATCCTCGTGGAATAGGTGATCAGGTCCACTGCAATGCGGTTTTCAAAGATGTCGATCTGCTTGTGGATGCGAGCGCGATCCACAAGCGCCTGTTCGATGGCATGACCGGTGAAATCCCCGGCATGGACGATTCTTTTCTGGGAATGCCCCCCCTCTAAACCGAGATCCAGTTCCAGTTTGCCCGTGCTGTCCTGCGTGAACGCGACCCCCCAGTTCATGAGTTCCCTGATCCGTTCCGGACCGCTTTTTACGACGGTTTCCACAACACCTTTGTTGCACAGCCCGTCACCGGCCTCCAGGGTGTCTCGAATATGAAGATCAAAGGAATCATACTGGCCAAAGACCGAGGCGATACCCCCCTGGGCATAATTCGTGCTGGTCTCCATGGCCTCTTTCTTGGTTACAATAGCCACCCGGCCATGGTCAGCCACCCTCAGAGCAAAGGTCAGACCGGCAATCCCGGTTCCAATGACCAGAAAATCAGTCTTATATTCCATCGTTCGTTACCAAAATATGGGGGTTTCCTCCCGCTTGGAGTGTTGGAGTCGGCCGGAGGCGGAGAGTACCGGTAAGAATTCCCTTTTCTTGTAACCGTTCACCGCAGAGTTCGCAGAGTTCACCCCAGATAAATAACTTCGCATTTAACGGGGCAGGCACAGAGACTATTCTCTTAAACCAAAAACGTAGGCGTTCACGGGTTCAGAGTTCACCCTGTTAAATTTCCCGAAGGGAACCCTATTTAACGGGGTGAACCGTTCAGGGTTACCTTTTTTGATTGTCGATTTACGGTTGTCGATTGTTTTTTCAATCATCAATCGGGCGGTGACAAGGGGTCAAGTCTCAACATTTGTTCGGTGAACCCTGAACCCCTGAACCATTGAACCCGTGAACGGTTACGGAAACTCTCACAGCAGCGATGACCGCCGCTTGGGACGTCGAGCCATAAATCCAACAATGAGCCCAACAAAAAGGACAGCAGCTCCACCCAGAAACCATTGTAAAGTCTGGCTCTCTTGAAGGGCTTTCAGCTCCTCTTCAAGTTCTGCCTGCCGCTTGGTTTTTGTTGCCAGATCCTTAGATGCCTTTTTATAGGAAGCCTTTAAGGACAGGTATTCTGAAGATCCCTTCCTAAGGGTTTCGTAGGACTCTCTCAGGGTCTCCGCGGTCTTTGTCTGTTTAGACAGGGCTTTCTGGAAGTCGTTTCGCTCTTTCTTGAAACGAAGATTCTCCTGAGTCAAGGTTTTCGCCTGGCGCCTCAAGACATCGTTTTCGGTCTTCAACTTGGCGATAACATCCTTACTGGGCGGCCCCGGGCTCAAATAGCGGCTCAACAGCCACCCCTCTTTCTCATTGGAAAGGCGCACCTTGGACCAGCCATCTTCTGTTTCTTCCAGCACCTCAACCTGAGCCCCGGACTTGGGCATGGCAACGATTCTGCGATCCATCCCGGCATCGCTTCGAAGCATCACCCGTATGTCATCCGTTATATACATGGTTTCCGAATGGGCAGGTATCACCATTAGAAAAAAACAGAGAAAAAATAGAACACCAGGTTTCATGATCTTAACAATGCTCCATATCGAGTAATAGTTGCAAGGTCAATCGTTAGTGGCATACACTATTAAAAAATTTTGCTCTTGTCAATAATTTGTTTTGAAATCAATTGAATAGCATTACATAAAATCGCTCCGCGATTTTATGTTTGGAAAATAATAAGGTCATTTAACCCGCTCCACATAACTGTCGGTACGGGTGTCCACCTTGATCCTGTCCCCCACGTTTATGAAGATGGGTACAGGTATCACTGCACCGGTCTCTAAGGTTGCAGGTTTTGTGGCCTTGCTGGCCGTATCACCTTTAACAGCAGGCCCGGTATCTGCAACACTGAGTTCGACAAAGATAGGGAGCTCAATTCCAACCGGTTTCTCATTGAAAAGCATCACGTTCACAGTCTCATTGTCAGCCAGGAACAACCTGCTTTCGCCGATCTGCTCCTCTGAGAGATAGATTTGCTCGTAGGTCTCGTTGTCCATCAGGCAATAGTTATCGACTTCCTTGTACAGATACTGCATCTGTCTTTCCTGAAGGTCAGGTCTGCCGACCTTCTCCCCCGCGCGAAAGGTGTGATCGAGCACGCGACCGTTTAGCATGTTCCTGAGCTTGGTCCGAACAAATGCACCGCCTTTGCCAGGTTTTACATGCAAGAAATCTATTATCTCATAAGGTTTCCCTTCCATTTCTATCTTTAGGCCTTTCCTAAACTTTGATGTGTCGTACATGTCTAGTTATGGAACCTCCCGTTTTTCTTTATTTTTCAGCATTTCCTCAAGAGCATCCTGTTTCTTCTAGTCAATGTATTTTGATAAATCCGAATATCGAATATCGAAATCCGAAACAAATTCAAATGACCAAAGCATAAAATTCAAAACAAAATGGTCAAAAAGACCGTGCGCTTGTACCCGCAAATTATATTTAAGTCCGAATATCAGAATCCATATTGTGTTGGAGCGAAAAATGTTTTGAACATTTGATATTTGAATTTCGGATTTGTTTCGGATTTCGTGTTTCGGATTTCGAATTTCCGAATTACTAACCTGCACTTTGCCATACCCCATGCTCTATACGCCACTACTCATATTTGCCGTGGCTCGCACAGCCATCAAGTAGCCATCCTTTCCAAAACCGGCTAACTGGGCTCTGGCCACATCCGCGATCATGGACTTTTGCCTGAAGGGTTCTCGCCGATAGATATTGGAGAGGTGCACCTCAATAATCGGAATGTCCAACATCAAGAGGGCATCTCTAATGGCGACGCTGGTGTGTGTGTAAGCGGCAGGATTGATGATAAGCACATCATAAGCGTCTATGGCGTCATGGACCTTCTCGATCAGGTCTCCTTCGTGGTTTGATTGAAAGGTGTCAGCACTCATGCCCAATTCTTCGGCAGTTTTCTTGATCTCTTCATCTATCTCTTCCAGGGTCGATGTGCCGTACACTGACGGCTCCCGACGGCCGAGCATATCCAGGTTGGGGCCGTGTATGACCAAGATTTTTCGTCTTTTCTCACCCTTTTGATCCAGCATTTTCTTCCTCTCGCGAATAACCTTCCGCCACCCGGTCAGGTGGGCCAACATGGTTTTTGCCTCAGATTTCTCAGGCTGTAGAATAGAGCCTGCCAGCCTTTTCTCAATAGCCTCCAGTGCCTCCTTCAACTCAGCACGGTCTGGTTCAATAACAAGGAGTTTTTTGTATGCTGATGCAGCCTTGTCAAGAAAACCCTGTTTTTCGTAAAGCTTTGCCAGTGTCTCCGTAGGCGTCAGCTCTGTGGCATTGTTCCTGTCTTCATCCATTGAAATACCTTTGAAATACCTTCAGGTTTGTCGTCAGTCATCGGTTAGAACTCAGGGGTTCGCCCCAATTGGAGATGGAATGCGGTCGGCATAAAGCCGACCCTACCTGCCCGCCATCGCGAGCGCTCAGGCGAGGCGGGCGGGCGTAGGGGCGGGTTTACCCCGCCCTCTTGGATGACTCCAACATTCCATCTGAATGGAATAAATCAAGCACCACAAAAAGATCTATAATTCTCCGCCGTAGGCGGATAGAAATTCCGAGACGTATTAGTCTTGCGTTATTTTTTCTTCCTGAATTGATAAACCACCTCGTCCTTTCCGACCATCCCGAGTTCGCCTCTTGCAATATTTTCTACAAATTCGGCGTCATCTTTTAACCGTTGGATGCTACGATAAAGGGCCCGATTCTTCTTCCGTAGCTCTAGGTTTAATCTATCTAAACGAACCTTTTTGAGACGGAGCTGGTAGAGATCAACTGCACCCCGGTCACCCAAGCCAATGACAAAAAGAAAGGAAAAAAGCACCACGATACCCGTTGCGACAACTATCTTGCGCCTGGTCGTCATTTACGAAGAGTCCTTCTTATGATATCAACCATAGCTGTCAATTCCCGGCTCCTGAAGAGAAAAGCGCACGCACCGTAAAGGAGCAAGCCAACCACAACACTCCCCAATACCCATACTACAAGATGCCACGTGCTTCCAGCACATTTTGGTACCCCCCACAAGGCTACAACACCGATGACGCCTCCCATCACGGCCGCAGACGCTGTTGATCTGAATACAGATCCAAGTATGTCATGAGCGCCGATCCGCCCCAGGCGTTTTTTCAATGCCTGGACAAGGAGTATCAGGTTCACCGCAGCAGCCAGAGAGGTTGCAAGCGCCAGCCCGCCATGCCGCATTGGCCCCATGAGCAAGATACTCAAGACAATGTTCACCAGAAGTGAAATCACTGCTATCTTGACCGGGGTCTTTGTGTCCTGAAGGGCGTAAAAGGTCGAGACCACGATGCGCACTCCCGAAAAGGCCCAAAGCCCTATAGCGTAATAGAAAAGGGCCTCAGCAGTGAAGTGGGTTGTCGCCACATCGAAGGCTCCTCTCTGAAAGAGTAGCCGTACGATCGGTTCCTTCAGCACAATCAGTCCTGTCATAGCAGGTATGGTGATAAAAAAGACCAAGTTAAGTGCATATGCAAAGGAAGTCCGCAAGCCTTCCATATCGTTTACGACTGCCTGTCGTGACAGACTTGGCAAGACCGCTGTTGCCAGGGCAATACCAAACACCCCGAGAGGAAATTGGACTAGCCTGTCAGCGTAATACAGGTACGAAACACTACCCTCAGGAAGCAGGGAGGCAAGGAGGGTTCCAACAAGGATGTTGATCTGATAGACCGCAGCCCCAAACACGGCCGGTGTCATCAAAACTGCAATCCGCTTGACGGCCGGGTGATACAGTGGACCGCGGGCCGCCAGGCGAAAGCCCTTGCGGATCACGAATGGGATTTGAAGGCTCAACTGCAAGATTCCTCCCACGACCACACCGATGGCAAGACCAACTGCCGGTTTTTCCAGGTGGGGCGAAAGAAGGAGTATGGCGCTGATCATAGCAAGATTAAGGAGCACGGGCGCCAATGCAGGTGCTGCAAAATGCCCCAGAGCATTCAAAATCCCCATGCACAGGGCAACCAGGCTAATGAAAAATATGTAGGGGAACATGATCCGCGTCAGCAAAACTGTCAAATCATACTTTTCCGGCGAGGAGAGAAAGCCGGGTGCGATGACCTTTACGATCAGCGGAGAAAGTAGAACCCCTCCCACAGCGACTGCAGCCAGCACAAGAGAAAGGAGCCAGAAAGCAGAACGGGCCAACCTGAAGGCCTCTTCCCGGCCGTTCCTTGAAAGGTATTCGGTAAAAACCGGGATAAAGGAGATTGTGAGGGAACCCTCTGCAAAGAGTCTACGCAGAAGGTTCGGAATTCTGAATGCCACAAAAAACGCATCAGCAGCCAGCCCTGCCCCGAAGAACCAGGCAACGATTACATCGCGAACAAACCCCAGGATACGGCTCAACAGGGTGGCCGCCCCCACGATGCCAGCGGCCTTTGTCATACGAGCGGTTTCAGACATGAAAACAGAGGTAAGCGTTCACGGGTTCAGCGTTCAGAGGTTCAGGGTTCACCGAAAATCTCAACCGTTCAGGAAGGTCAACGAAAGAAAGCTAACCCTGAACCCTGCCCGCCATTGCCAGAGATGCCAGCACTGCAGTTCGGGTGCGAGCCAGGCGTTGGCAGGCGGGGGTGAACCTTGAACCTGTGAACGCCTACCAAAAATAAGACTTGACAAGACCGGAGTAAGATACATATTCTGTTGTCCCAACTTGAGGCAGAAAGGAGCAAACGATTTTGGCAACTCACAAATCGGCCATTAAGAGGGCCAGGCAAAACGAGATCAGAAATTTTCGCAACAAATCAAACCGTACGCGGGTGAAAAACGTAATTAAGCGTGTCAGGACTGCTATCAGTGAAAAATCTCCGGAAGCGGCCCAGACCGCCTTAGCTGCGGCCATACCTCTTATCCATAAGGTAGCTCAAAAAGGCGCCATCCATCGCAAGACAGCTTCCAGAAAGATATCCCGCCTGACCAGGCAGGTCAGCGCCCTCACCGCGTAATCGGGTTTGTTGGGTTTACACTGTAAACTCAAAACCCTTGAAGGATTCGGTTATGGATCTTTTCGGCCAATCGCTCGGATATGGTTTCTATGGCCTCCCTTCTCTTGTTGTCGGTTTCTAACCTGTCTGAAGGGTCTACCCTGAACGCTTCTTTGTCAGATAGCGCACTATCTGACCATATGACCTTGCCGTCAGTCCGTTCCAGGGCTAAATCGAGAGTGATGGTGACACGGCGTTCATCAGACTCGTAGCTTGCAGTGTGAGAAATGGTATCCACAGTCAAGGACGCAACTCTGCCACTTAAAACCGCATCAGCCGAATCTTTCCCCACCACGCGAAGCACCTTACTTCGGGTAAACTCATAGGCCAGATCGCTCGTAAAGACCGTCTCAATCCCTGACTCCGAAGTCCTGTTCTCCAATACAGTAATGCCAATCGTACGCACACCCTCCGGCGCCTTCAGTCCCATCCCCTTGAAGTGATATCCGCAGCCGGCCAGGGCGGCCGTTAGGACAACGAGGGCGATTGTGGCTCTTGTTATTTCCTCAACACTCATACTCTGGTTCTCCATCGAGAAGCGAGTGGTCAGTGGTCAGTGGTCAGTGGTCAGTGGTTAGTGGTCAGTAGTTAGAGGTGGGTGTAAATCAAGATTGTTGGTTATTGAGTTCAATTTATTGAGTTCAATTGTGAGGTGTCAGTGTTCAGGTTTCAGGTTTCAGGTTTCAGCTCTTCAAGTTTCTCGATCCTGACACCTGAAACCCGAAACCTGACACCTTTTCCCCAAAACTAAATACGTAGCCAGACTGACATGGATTTTCTCATTGCCAACAGCCGTGATTCACACCCGTTAGAGGTTACTGTTCACTGACCACTACTCACTGACCACTATTTACACCACTACATTCACCAGCTTCTTTTGTACCACGATAACCTTCTTCACCGGCCGCCCTGCAATGCGTGCCACAATCCTGTCATCGGCCAGTGCAGCCGCCCTTATCGCCTCTTCATCTGCATCAGCAGCAATATTAAACCTGCTCCGCACCTTGCCGTTAACCTGCACAACAATCAGGATTTCGTCTTGTGCAATAGCTTCCTCACGATATGCGGGCCAGGCAATCTCAAGTACGCTTCCGGAGTTGCCCAGAGTCTCCCACAGTTCCTCGGCCAAATGCGGCACAATAGGCGACAACAGGACTATGACAGTTTCTAAGGCTAACCTCAAGACAGAAGCGCCCTCTGGCGTCGAAAGGACACCTTCCTTGAGAGCCTGTATGGTATTCACAAGCTCCATAACAGCACTGATTGCTGTATTAAAGTGAAACCTGGCCTCGATGTCGTTTGTCACACGCTTGATGGTCTGATGGGTCTTTCTGTGAAGGGTTCTCAGGTCCTCGCCAAGCTCTTCGCCCCCGTCAAAGGGCTTTATGTTCTGAACATGGGCCCTATGCTCTGCTACCAGCCGCCATACCCTCTTGAGAAAGCGATAAGCACCTTCTACGCCCTGATCGCTCCAGTCGAGGTCCCGCTCCGGCGGTGCTGCAAAAAGACAGAAGAGCCTGAGGGTGTCGGCCCCATATTTTTCTATGAGGGCATTAGGATCGACCACGTTCTTTTTTGACTTGGACATCTTTTCGATCCGGCCAACCTCGACCTGGCTTCCACAATGCTTACAGGTTCGGCTTTGGTCTTTCTCCAGAACCTCTTCAGGAAGCAACAGGCCGTGGTTTGGACATTTAAGGGTCTCCTTGCAGATCATCCCCTGGGTCAGCAAACGTGTAAAGGGCTCCCTGTACGTTACCAGCCCAAAATCCCTGAGCACCCGGGTGAAATACCGCGAATAAAGGAGATGGAGGATCGCATGTTCAATTCCCCCAATGTATTGATCCACAGGCATCCAGTATTCCACGGCCTTTTTGTCAAAGATCCCCCGATTATGATGAGCACTGCAATACCGTTCAAAGTACCACGAAGATTCCACAAAGGTGTCCATGGTGTCGGTCTCTCGACGTGCATCAGGATGGCCACACCCGGGACACGCAGTCGCCACAAAGTCCTCCAGTGTGGGGAGAGGAGACTTTCCCCCTTCGAGCATCTGAGCATCTTCAGGTAGTATGACCGGCAGGTCTTTTTCCGCGACCGGCACCACCCCGCATTTGTCACAATAGACGATGGGGATAGGCGCACCCCAGTACCTTTGACGTGAAATCCCCCAATCCCTGAGCCTGAAGTTAACAGATATTTTTCCGATCTTTTTCTCTTCCAGATAGTCCGCAATGGCATCAAGAGCCTTTACGTTCTCCAACCCGTCAAAGGGCCCGGATCGCACCAATATCCCTTCATCTACATAAGCTTCGGTCATGGTTTCCGGGTCAAGCGTTTCGCCTTTGGGCTGAATCACTACAACAATTTCTAAACCGTATTTACGGGCAAACTCAAAATCTCGCTGGTCATGGGCTGGGACCGCCATAACCGCGCCGGTGCCATACTCCATCAGTGCAAAGTTGGCAGTAAAGATAGGCATCCGTTGGTTGCTAAAAGGGTTTATGCAATACGCCCCGATAAAGATCCCTTCCTTTTTATAATCATCGGATGTGCGCTTGGTTTTGTCCTGGCGACGCATGCGCTCAACAAAGGCCCGAACTTCGGCTTCCTGCTCGCTGCCCGCAGCAAGCTTCATGACCAGCGGATGTTCGGGAGCCATGCACATAAACGTGGCACCAAACACCGTGTCCTGACGTGTCGTGAACACCGGGATGTGGCCGTCGCCGGTTTCCAGGGGGAAATAGATCTCAGCTCCCAGGCTCTTTCCGATCCAGTTCTGTTGCATAATCACCACCTTGTCGGGCCACCCTGGGAGTCGCTCACAATACTCAAGAAGGTCATCGGCATAATCGGTGATGCGGAAAAACCATTGGTCCAACTCCTTCTGGACCACGACCTCGCCGCAGCGCCAGCATAAACCCGCCTCTACCTGCTCATTAGCCAGGACCGTCTGGCAGCTTTCGCACCAGTTCACAGAAGCTTTTTTCCTGTAAACCATCCCCTTTTCGAACATCTTGACAAAGAGCCACTGTTCCCAACGGTAGTACTCGGGCTTGCATGTAGCCAGTTCTCGGTCCCAGTCATAGCTGAACCCAAGGCGCTTGAGCTGGGTGCGCATGGTGTCAATGTTCTGGTATGTCCATTTGGCCGGGTGTACGTTGTGTGCAATGGCCGCATTTTCTGCCGGCATCCCAAAGGCATCCCACCCCATGGGATGAAGCACATTGTAACCCTGCATGCGTTTGTATCGCGCTACTACGTCTCCAATGGCGTAGTTACGCACATGCCCCATATGTATGTTGCCCGAGGGATACGGAAACATCTCCAGCAAGTAATACTTCTTCCTGGCCGGATCTTCTTCCACCCTGAACAACTGTCTGTCTTGCCAGATGCTCTGCCACTTGGATTCCACAAATCCGGGATCGTATTCCTTCTGCATAGCCTCCCTCTTGTAACTATTCAGTCCCCCCGGCCCCCCCTACTCTTCGTCCTACTCTTCATCCCACGTCGGGTACTGCTCCGGCGCATCACCATGACTTTGAAGGATAACGGGTTTCTTCATTTTATGATCCACTGGATCGATACGCTCCAATTTCACGTCAAATTCCCAGTTGTCGCCAAAATCAAACAGGTATGTAATTACGGTACCTGGCTTAAGCGCCAAGTCGCCGATAAGCACTTCGTCAGTAAATGGCGGTTTATCCGTATATGGATGGTTGATACGATTGAGGATACCTGTCCTGTTCTTATAGGAGAACTGGTATAGGTGATCATGATCAAAATCAAAAGCATTCAGAATGGTGGAACTTAGAATGTCAAAATCCATCTGCCCCGGGATGGCAATACGTCGCCAGACACTTCCCAGGGATGCTTTGAATACATAGACACCTTGAACTCCTTATATCACGACGGCACGGGAATCAAAGACCGGCCCGTCTGTGCAGGCATGAAGATAAGCTCCGGGACTTCCAGCCTTTTGAACCGCGCATCCCAGGCAGACCCCAAAACCACAGGCCATGACTGTCTCCAGAGAGATCTGGCACAAGACCTCATGAGTGCAGGCAATATCACTGATGGCCTTTAGCATCCCCGTCGGACCGCAGGCATAGATCATATCCGGTCTTCCATTAACATTGATAGCCTGTTCTACCATTGACGTGATGACGCCCTTTTCACCAAGGCTGCCGTCTTCTGTTGTGATGCGAACTTTTGCACCTATGGAGTCGAATTCTTCTTGACAAAGAACATCAGTAGCCGACCGCCCTCCCAGGAAAACCGTGGACCTCACCCCCTTATGCTCCTTAAGAAAAAGGGCAAGACAGCAAAGGCAAGCCACGCCAACACCACCGGCTACAAGAAACACGTGGCGGATGCCATCAGGACAAGAAAAGCCGTTTCCTAAAGGGCCCAACACGTCTAACAAGTCTCCGGCCTTCAGCCCGGACATAGCCTGGGTACCTTGTCCAACCACTTTATACAAGACTTCAAACCCGCAAACCTCGGCCCCTTCAACGAGGCGGCTGTGAACAGAAAAAGGTCTACGCAGGAGCGGAATATACCCGTCAGGGAGCCTGACCATGACAAATTGTCCTGGTCGGGCAACCATAGCGAGTTCTGGAAAGGCCAAACCCATCCTAAAATAGCCTGGTCCTACCTTTATATGATGCAATATCTGGACTTTCTTCTGAAATAGCTTTTTCATACTGAGGCCAGTACTCAATCCATAACCAAATCTCTCGCCCGCTTCCTTCGGTCGCTCGAGCTCTCAGAGATCACTGAGATAATTCTTCCTTGGCCTGATTTTTTGAGGGGAAAAATCAGGCAAGACAATCAGCCCCCGTCAGGGCACTGGTGATTCTCCTAGAGTCTTTATTGAACTCAAGAATTTCCGGTCTTCCCCTAGGCAACATATCCTGCGGCAGCGGGATGGCATGTTGGGCTGAATTGCCCTCTCAGCAATTCAGCTCAAAAAACTTCGCGCCTCTGCGGGCTCTGTGAGAGATATATACATACGTCCAACCGTTATGCCAGCTTGACAATTTCATCAAGCCTTAATATTCTTCAGCGACAAAATGACACCTGAGATTTGGTGCCTGAACCATGAATTCATTCTTTAGCCTCGGAAAAGCTCTCATCATCATAGGGCTTGTCATAGCTGGCATCGGAATCCTATTGGTCCTTGCCCCAAAGGTCCCGTGGCTCGGAAAGCTGCCTGGCGACATCCTGCTCAAAAAAGACAACTTCCGATTTTACTTCCCCATCACTACCTGCATAATTATCAGCATTATCCTGACACTCCTTTTCTACCTCTTCAGGAAGTGAGCTTCCACTCTACCCCCGGTAATTGGCCAGGATCTTCTCGATAATCCTGCTGGTAGAGGCGCCCTCTGTCAACTGGATTCGAATCACCCGTCCGCCGCTTGCCTCCACAACCTCTCTTCCCACAATGGCATCTTCTTCCCAATCCGCTCCCTTCACAAGGACATCGGGTACAAGGGAACGGATCGTCACCAGAGGGTCCGGCTCGTCAAATAGTGTCACAAAGTCTACGCACGCCAGAGATGCGAGGACCTCAGCACGCTCACTGTCAGGCACAACCGGTCGTACTGGCCCTTTGATCTCGCCAACTGAACGATCGGAATTTACGCCCACCACAAGGAGATCCCCCTCGGCCCTGGCCGCCTTCAAATACCGGACATGGCCTATGTGAAGAAGATCAAAACAGCCGTTGGTGAAGACAATTTTCTTGCCTGCCCTTTTCAGGGCCTGGACCTTCTTCTTTAGCTCTTCACGTTCAAAGATCTTCTTACCCATAGGCTTCAGGGACCCGTTCTTCCAGACATGGAATCTGTTTTCTGGTTCGTTCCACTGCGCGTAAATCGATAGTGGCTAAAAGGGTGGCTGGCCGTTTTCCGGCCCTTGCCATGACTTCCCCGTAGGGGGATATGATACGTGAATGACCTGCATAAACCAGGTCGTCATCTGCCCCACATCGGTTTGCCCCAAGGACAAAGAGCTGATTTTCAATGGCCCGGGCCTTGAGAAGCACCTCCCAGTGGGCCACACGCTCAGCAGGCCATTCGGCCATGACGGCCACTATTTTCGCTCCACCCAGCGCAAGAGACCGGCATAGCTCCGGGAACCTCAGATCATAGCATATCATCAAACCTATTGGGCCAAGAGAGGTCTTGGAAACCACAGCTTTCCGACCTTGTTTGAAATAGCGGTCTTCTCCGGTTGGAGAAAAGAGATGAACTTTCCGATAGACGCCTGCAATAGATCCGTCACTGTCCACAACATAGGCGGCATTAAAGACCCCGTCTCCCCTCTTTTCAGGCAAAGACCCAATGATCGTCAGGTGGAGCTTATTTGCTATCCCGGACAAATCATCAAGAACTCTTGGTGTTGTCTCAGACAGTTCCTTGAGGTGCTCATTTGCAAAGCCCGTTGACCACATCTCCGGAAGCAAAACGAACTGCACACCCTTCGTTGCAAGGGAAGCAATGCGCCGTTTGACTATCCCCAGATTCCGTTCAAGCTCACCCCTGCGAATGTCGAATTGTATGATGGCTGCCCTAATCATTCTTACGGAAGCCTTTTATCCGGCAACTTTCGGTGAATGTGTAACGCCTTGAGATTGTTTCGCTTCGCTCGCAATGACAGATAAGTTTTCGTACGGTATGACAGCCAAAATGTATTGACATTATTTGACTTTCGATCCATAATGCCTCTGGATTTCGTCATGATTTATCAAGCTTGATTGTAATATGCAGAATTCATCTTTATTGTCAAATATAGAATTCCAGGATATTCCCCCACAGCGAATCACTCTCAATTTGTCATTTTTTGGAAGAGGTGCTGCCGGGAAAAGGAATTATCTGGAATTTGTAAAAAGGGGTATTTCGCTGGGACAGAGGCCCGAATTGGTACACGGAGATTCTGCAACTTATAGATGAAAAACCGGACGCTCTTTTTTGGTGAAGGCCTTTTTGAAACGTTTCGGGTCTACAAGGGCAGAAGGCTCGCCTTTGTAGAAGACCATTTGGACCGTATGGCCGAAGGGTGCCGATTTTTCGCCTTTCCCTTTTCTATAAATAAAGCCTTGGATGCCTTGAAATCTGCCCTGGATGAAATTCCCCCCGACACAGAGGCCCGACTTCGGCTCAACCTTATTTGCTTTGGGGATCATGATGTGGAGAAAACAGAATTACGGACATCGTGGGAGCCTTTGAAAAAGGTTAGTATCCAGCAGTGCCCGGGGGTCAAGTTGGGTCTGGCCCCCCTTCAGAGGCTCTCCAGTTCTCCCCTCGTGCGGTTCAAGACGACCTCCTACCTGGAAAACATCTTTGTTTTCGCCTGGGCCCGAAGGCAGGGATTCTTTGACGCCCTTTTCACCAACGAGCGAGGCGAGATTACCGAGGGGAGTGTCACGAACGTATTCTTCTTGAAAAAAGGGGATATCCTGACCCCGCCGACAGGGGCAGGGCTGCTCCAGGGTGTCACGCGCAAGCAGATCATAGAGGTTGCCCGGATACTAGGCTTGTCCCTAACGGAATCCACGGTCAAGCCTGCGGATTTGAAGCAATTTGATGGCGCCTTTGTCACAAACTCGGTCATTGAGATCCTGCCAGTCTGCACCGTGCACGATACAAAATACGGAATCCCGGAAATAATCGAGACACTACGACAGGGGTACCGAAAACGTTTGGAGGCCTCTTTATTTTCCCCGGGACCATAGTTTTTCCGGGAAAGCTTCGCCTCAAACCGATGAGGCAAGAAGTCCATAAGAAAATCCGAAATCCGAATATCGAAATCCGAAACAAATCCGAAATTCAAATGCTTCAATGTTCAAAACTCTTATTTATGCTGTGTGCTATCATTGAGCGATTCGAGTCTGTTTTGAATTTTGCATTTTGGTCATTTGATATTGTTTCGAATTTCGTGCTTCGAATTTCGAATTTTCCCTATTGTTTCTGTGAAATTCAATTTCTGAAAATCTATAAGATGTTGCCTGGCAGGCAGGCCCTGGGCGAGTATGGTTATGATGGCCGAGAGTCCACCTCGGTGTAAGCGTAGGCGCTGTGGTTGTGAATGCTTTCAAAGTTTTCCGCTTCCACACTGAACCAGGTGAATCTCGAGTCTTTTTTCAACTTATCAGCGATCTCTCTCACAACATCTTCCACAAACATTGGCCGGCTGTACGCCCGTTCTGTGATATATTTTTCGTCTTCCCTTTTCAACAGTGCATAAACATCACTACTGGCCGAGCTTTCAACAATTTCAATAACTTCCTCAATCCAAAAGAACTCCTTAAAGAGCGCGGTTACCGAAACAATGCTCCGCTGGTTGTGGGCCCCCTGGTTGCTGATCTCTTTTGAACACGGACAAAGGGTACAGACTGGCACCTTAACACCGATAAGGAGCTTTCGTTTGTCTCCGTTTATTTCCCCTATATATTTGCAGGTGTATTCCATCATGCTGGGAACACCTGACACGGGGGCCTTTTTCTTCATAAAATACGGGAATCTGATTTCCAGATTGGCAGCGGGGGCATCAAGACTCTTCTTTATTCTGTCAAGCATTTCAAAAAAAGTCTTTAGATTCAGATCAGCACAATAATCGTTCAGGGCCTCCACGAACCTACTCATGTGAGTCCCCTTGAACTTGTGGGGCAAATGCACGTACATGTTGACCGTTGCTACAGTGGCCTGGGTCTTATTGGCTCTATCCAAGACATTTATTGGATACTTGATCCCTTTGATGCCCACCCTGGCAAGGTCGATGTTGCGGTAATCCGGTTCGTTTTGAACGTCTTTCATGTTTTTGCGGCTTTCATAGGCTCTTGGGCCTGTTCTTTGTATTCGTTGAGCACCTTTTCTTTTAACTTTACCTTGTCCGCCCCAAAAAGGGCGCTTTGGAGCCAGTCAAAGCCGAATTTGAGCAGGGCGACCTCATCGGTTTTGATCTGTTCAAGTATGTTTTTGTCAACATCATGTTTATCCAGAAAGCTGCTCTGAAATATGAATCGTTTGAGCTTGTCCGTATTAGAGCTTACCATAAAGAACATTGCCCGGCTTTCTTCACTGAGTTCTGCCTGAAACCCAAAGGACTTTTTTCTCAACATGAACTCCATCCAGCCGTGGTTTACCTCGTCGTATATCTCAACACCTTGATCTTTGCGCCATTCCCTGACAGTCCATTCCTTATCGGCCTGAAATCCCAGGCAGTGAGACTCGCGCACCATGAAATAGAAATCTTCACCCGTCGGCTCGATTTCCTGTTCCCTGAAGGAGGCCATGCCCAGAGGATAATACCGGCAGGTTACAGGGCGGTCTTCATATATGATGCACCCCTCGGGTGTAACGAAGGGGCAGCTTTTTTTGTCATCATCGAGCATCTTCATTGTGACCATCGGGAGTTTGGTCCTGGCCAGCATCTCCGGTTTTGTGAATATGGCCAGGAACTGATCACAGGTCAGCCCGAGTCTATTTTTCATCCGAACAATGTCATAGGGTGTCAGGATAATATTGAGGTCCCTGCAACAGCGGGTATAACATTTCATGCCCTTGTGGCAGGCAAACTTGAATGTGCTGTCTACCGTGTATTTCCTCGGTTCAATCCCGTCCTGAGATGTTTCACCTGGGTCATTCATGTTGAATCCTTTCTTTTATAAAATCGCCGCATAAAATCGCTGCGCGATTTTATATAGCGCGGCTACGCCGCTTGAAAAAGAAAACTCCTATACTAATTTCCTAAAAAAGAATTATTTACCATCTGAGGTTCCGGTGTCAATCTTTTTTGGGGTGAACACCGCCCACCAGCAAGATTGATCATCGGTGGGCACTGCCCACCCTACTTTTGCCGGCTTTGGAAGCAGCTTGACATTTCAGCACAGTGGACTATTCTGTTTATAACCTGGGTTGAGCGGTTCAACGTTCACGGTTCCCGGTTGAAGAGCCCTAACTCTGATATTAAGCCACCACTTTTAGTGGTGGACCCGGAAAGGTTCTACCGTTCCGGCGAGAAATAAAATAGGCTCTTCCTCCGGGAAAGC
>JAFDKF010000063.1 GCA_019307135.1 Deltaproteobacteria bacterium | reverse complement strand
AGGAGGACTGAATTATGGACCTAAACATGAAAATATTGGTGGTTGATGATTTTGCGACAATGCGTCGCATTGTCAAAAATGTCCTTAAACAAATCGGCTTCACAAAGATCGTAGAGGCCGACGACGGATCAACCGCCCTTGCGGTGCTTCAGAAGGACAAAATTGACCTGATTGTATCCGACTGGAATATGCCCAAGGTAACAGGGCTGGAGCTGTTGAAAACTGTAAGGAGCGATGAGTCCATGAAGGCTATACCATTTTTGATGGTCACTGCAGAGGCCCAGAAAGACTCTGTGATACAAGCGGTTCAGGCCGGTGTAAGCAATTATGTCGTAAAGCCTTTCACAGCAGAGGCCCTCAAGGAAAAAATGGAGAAGATATTCGCGTAGGCGTTCACAGGTTCAGAGTTCACCATTCCCCTGGATAATCACACTTCTTGATAATCCACTTGAATTATAATCAAATCTGATTTATAAATAACCCCCCGTGGCCCATCCGGTCATTGCGCTTGAGCTGGACCAGATTCGTTATGACAAAACCGATCGAAAAACTCTTGATAGTGGATGATGATCCCGAGATTCTGGAGATCATCGCAGATATACTGAGAGAAGAAGGCTATGCCGTCGATACAGCCCCGGACGGCGTAAAGGCCATAAAATATATTGATGCTGAGTTCTACGACCTGGTTATCACCGATCTTAATCTCCCCGAGATTGACGGGATGATGGTCCTAAAACATATTGTTGATCAATCACCTGACACGATGTGCATTATCTTAACCGGTTATGGCACCATTAAGGGCGCCGTTGAAGCTATCAAGACAGGGGCCTTTGATTATATAACCAAGCCGATCAGGTCGGGCGAGATACTGATGGTAGTGGAAAAGGCTTTAAGATACAAACAGCTGGAGAGAGAGAACATCCTTTTGAGGCAGCAGCTCAGGAAAAAATATCGATTTGAAAACTTCGTTGGTGACAGCAAGCCAATTCAAAAGGTGTTTGAACTCATAGAAAAGGTAGCCGATACAGACAGCACAGTATTGATCACCGGGGAGAGTGGCACGGGAAAAGAATTAATAGCCAAGGCCATCCATTACAACAGCTGCCGAAGAGACAACCATATGGTTGTCATTAATTGTGGGGCAATACCTGAGGAGCTTTTGGAAAGCGAGTTGTTCGGGCATGAAAAAGGGGCCTTTACAGGCGCGCACAAGACCCGCATTGGCCGCTTTGAACTCGCCAATGAAGGGACAATTTTCTTAGATGAAATCGGGGATATGAGTCCCAACCTTCAGGTTAAATTGTTAAGGGTGCTTCAGGAACAGAAATTTGAACGGGTTGGAAGCACAAGGACTATCAAGGTGGATATACGCACTATTGCCGCAACTAACAAGAACCTGATCAGCGCGGTGAACAAGGGCGCATTTAGAGAAGACCTTTATTACCGACTCAATGTTATTCCAATAAAGGTCCCTCCTTTAAGGCACAGAAAATCGGATATTCCCTTACTTGTGGATTTTTTTCTCAAGAAATTCAACAAAGAGAAGCGAAAAAACGTAAGGGGATTTTCATCTGAAGCGATTGATGCCCTCCTCCAGTATACTTGGCGTGGGAATGTGCGGGAACTTGAGAACCTGGTGGAAAGGGTTATTATCCTTGCAAATGGTGATGAGATTGGGTTAGAGGATATCCCCGAATCTATTAGTACTAGAGGGCAAGCCAGAACGATTAAGTCTCTTGAAGTCACCACCCCCCCCGATGGCGGGATTCCTTTTGACCATGCTGTTGAAGAATATGAGAAGAAATTGATTTTGCAGGCCCTGAGTGAGACAGACTGGGTCACGACAAAGGCAGCAAAATTGCTCAATATGAATCGAACCACCCTCATCGAAAAGATGAAAAAGAAAAAACTTCACAGACCCGCCGTTGCTTCATAAGCTACGTAACTTTCAAAAAGTTCGGGTATGTTTATTATGAGCCAGTTTGTTGGATGCCCGCTTTCGCGGGCATGACGGGGAATTTATTACATTCGTCATTCCCGCGAAGGCGGGAATCCAGATGTATTACCCGAAATTATTGAAAAGATACAAGCCACATCCTTAACATCCTGTAATAGTTAGTCATAGCATTATAATCGTCAAAAATCTGACAGGCCTCTCTTTTGAACCATTCCCCATTTGATCGTTGCGTTTTCTCCGCCTGACGCGGATTAGCCGGTTTTCACGTGGTATGTGGAAGCACTTCGCCGGCTTAACGGGTCAACGGGTTAAGAGGCAACCCCCAGTATTGACGGACATTTCCTTGGCACAGTAATTGCTGAACAACCCGTCAGAGAGGTATCCTGCCCTTTTTGATCACTTACTGCAATTACGTAATTTGATCAGAAGATCGGCAGGCTCCTCTGACATCACCCTGAATTTGATACCCGTGAATTTTTCCCATAAGAGATGCCTTCTCATAGCATGGCTGAGCATTGTGTTGAGTCTTGTAGTGGCTCAGCATGCAAAGCCCCACACCCTTGCCATGATTCATGAGGTGTTGACGAAATCGGAGGAAGGGAGGTCCAGCATAGTTGTCAAGCTAAGTGGTGATCCTGCCTACAAGGTGATCGGGCTGGGGAGAAATGAGATTTTGATTGCATTAAAGGATACTGAGCTCTCCAAGGGGCTTTACAATAAGAAGATCACAGGTGATGGGCTGATACAGAGGGTAGAAATCAACAAGAGGCCTAACAATGTGAGCTGCTTGCTTGTCAAGCTCCGCAAACCGTATATCGAGATTGATCACCAGATAGAGGCCGGTAAGGGTAGACTGCATGTCCAAATCACATCCACCACAACCTCTCCAAAAAAGACTCTAAAACCACCTAAAATCCGCAATCCAAAATCCAAAATCCAAAATCCAAAGAGTGTATCAGATTCCTCTCTTTTGCACGCGGAGACGCCGGCCCCTGTAGCTTTGAGCAGGCCGGGGGGTATAGATCAATTATTGAATCCGGACTCCAGGGATACCACACCAGACACAGATCTTTTCCTGGAGGCTGCGGGGCACTTCCAGATGGGCCGGCGGGAGGATGCGATCCGAATTTTTACAGAAATCATTAAAGCTTATCCTAAAAGCCCCTATTTAGAACGGGCCTATTTCCTACTGGCAAAAAGTTATGATCATATGTTCAAAAACAACATTTCAGAGCATTTTGTGGAGGTAAACAGATACTACCAGGATGCGATAAGTAAATTTCCCAATTCTGTTTTTGTGCCCGATGCCATGGTATCTATCGGGAACTGCTACTTTAAGATAAAGAATTACTATGAGGCTTTGGCCTATTACAGCCTTGTGTGTGAAAATTTTAAGGCGTATGCAGCGGC
The DNA here is from genome assembly GCA_019307135.1 of Deltaproteobacteria bacterium. GTDB lineage: Bacteria > Desulfobacterota > Desulfobacteria > Desulfobacterales. Next base: position 10,839 of record JAFDKF010000063.1, on the reverse strand, counting down.
CCCTGAGGCCATGTTTAAGCGAGGGAAAATCCTTGTCATAACCAAAAAACCGCAAGAGGCCATTAAGAGTTTTCAGGAGGTTGAGAGGCTCTACCCCGAAGCGCCATTTGCCGGCAGGGCAAAGATCCAAAGGGCAAAGGCACTTTTTGAGATGAACAACTTTAAGCGCTCCCTCAGGGTGCTTGATGAAATCATAACCGCAGAACCAAACAAGGTTTATGAAAATCCAGATGTTCTTCTGTATTCCGGCTATGACTACTATGAACTTGGAAGATTAGAAGAAGCAAGGGACGCCTTGTGCAAGGTTTTGAACTGCTATCCTGATATAGAGTCAAATCATTTGATCTTGACAAGGATTGCGGACACCTACCGCGAGCAGGGTACGGAAACCAAGGCATCAAAATTGTACAACATGGTGTTAAGGAGATACCCTGATGGCGAAGGGAGCTTGATCAGCATGCTTCGTCTTTCTACTGATATACAAAAAGTTGAATCAAAAAAGCTACTTTTCATAATGCCCATCGAAGAAATAGCCCCCTACACCAGGCCTGCACAGGAGACCTACAAAGAGATCATGAAGGTCCACGGAGACAATCCCCTGTCTCACCTTGCCGGGCTGAGGCTTGCACACCAGCAGCAGAAAGACAAGGACTATGAAGGGAGTGTCAACATTCTCAGGGATATCCTAACTAGATGTCCCGATACCCCTTTGAAGGAGCAAATCAAGTCTTCTCTTCGAGCACCGGTGGAAGCCATTTTTGAAAGGGAACAGCAAGCAGGAAATTATGGGAAAATCGTAGGTTACTACGAAGAGATGAAGGCCGACCTGGGCACTGAAGATATGCCAAATCTCCTTTTGATACTCGGCGATGCCTACAGGAGGCTTCATCTGTATAACGTGGCTATTCCCGCGTTTGAAAAGGCCAGGAAGTCGTACACAGATCAAGGTCAACCTGCGACTCTGCTGTTCGGTCTCGGAGAATCCTTTTATAAGATGCAAAGGCTTGAAGAAGCTCAACGGGCGTTGGAAGCCTTTATTGAAAGATATCCTGAGGACAAACGGGCGTATCAGGCATACTTCCTGATAGGGAATATTATGTTAAGGCAAAAGAAGTACGAAAAGGCGATAGCGGCTTTTAATCTGGCCATGCAGAAAGACCCTGACGAACTTTACAAGATCGATATACTTCTGGCCATGGGCGAGGCCTCAAACTGCCGCAGGGATTATAATAGGGCATCCAGGCTGCTGAACAGGGCTATCGCGTTGATGAATCAGAACAAGACTGATCCGGCTGCGGGTACCTACGAGGCCTACCAGGATCTGGGCGAGACGTATCTTAAACTTGGAGACAACGAACAGGCTGTGTCTGCCTTTGAAAATGCCCTAAAGGTCAGTCCCAGGAGCCTGGACGACTACAGACTCCAATTCAGGCTTGCTGAATGTTATCAAAGGCTCCGGGAAAGAGACAAAACAGAGGGAATATTGAATCAGATTATAGCCTCTGGGGACCCGTTCTGGACCAGGATGGCTGAGGCAAAGATCAATGAAATTGAGATAGATATGCGTCTGAAAGCCGGTTGAGCCCTAAAATGATCGGTTCCAGGTTCAGGGTTCAGGGTTCAGGGTTGACAACCTTTGAACCTATGAACTTTGAACGGTGAACTTTCTTACAAGGGTTCAGGGTTCCAGGTTCAGGGTTCAGGGTTCAGGGTTTTAACCTCTGAACGTTGAACTGCTGAACGTCTGAACCTTACTACTTGACGCGTCATCCTTTTCAGCCGTCGTAGCTAAAGCTACTTTGGCGAAGTCGGCTTGCTAAGAGCCAGTTAGGGCTCTTCAACCGGGAACCGTGAACGTTGAACGTTGAACCGCTCAACCCAGGTGAGAATTTCTGTGCATAAAGGTCATATCTTAGTCGTAGAAGATATTAATCAAGAAAGGGCCGCCTTGTGCGAGGTCTTGAAGGGTTGGGGATATAGGGTCACAGGCGTTGGCAATGGTGTCAGTGCCCTGGAAAAACTCAAGGGCCATAATTACGACCTTGTCATTTCTGATCTTAGGATGCCAGAGTTGAATGGCTTGGAGCTATTAAAGAAGGTTGATGAGGAAAAAATCGCCGTTCCTGTCGTCGTCATTTCAGGATACGGAACGGTAGAATCTGCTGTTGAGGCCATGAAACTGGGCGCCTTCGATTTTGTTTTGAAGCCTTTTGCACCAAAAGCCATGAAGTCTATGGCTGCAAAGGCGATTCACAGTAGGACAACTTTTTCATCCCCCGGGGCAGATTCAGATCCGGTTGAACCTTCCATTACTACCAGCAATTCTCAAATGTTTGATCTGTTGGACCTGGCAAAGACTGTAGCCAACAGCAAGGCATCTGTGTTGATTCAGGGGGAGAGCGGTACGGGAAAGGAACTCTTTGCTCGTTTCATTCACAACCAAAGTTTTAGGCGTAACAAGACTTTCGTGGCCGTAAATTGCGCAGCGCTTCCTGAAGGTCTCTTAGAAAGCGAACTCTTTGGACACGAAAAGGGATCTTTTACCGGGGCAGTCTCAAGAAAACTCGGGAAGTTTGAATTGGCCGTGGGTGGCACCATACTCCTGGACGAAATAAGCGAAATGAATACCCGGCTTCAAGCCAAGCTGCTTCGGGTATTGCAGGAATCGGAGATTGACAGAGTGGGTGGTCGGTATCCTATTCACATAGATACCCGCGTGATTTCAACTACTAACCAGGATATTGAGGCGGCCATACGGGCAGATAAGTTTCGAGCGGACCTGTATTATCGCTTGAACGTCATCCCGATCAGACTCCCGTCTCTACGGGACAGAAAGGATGATATACTGCTGTTAGCTGATCATTTCATTAAGAAATACAACAAGATTGATGGTCGCAACGTCAAGGGGTTGACAGAAGATGCAGCCCAGACTCTCATGTGCATGCACTGGCCCGGGAACGTAAGAGAACTGGAAAATATGATGGAGCGGGCCGTGCTCCTTTGTCGGGGGGAACTGATCGACAGAGATGCACTTCTTATAGGGGAGAAGCCCAAAGCGGCCCCGGAGGCCGGGGTGCCTGAGTTATCATCCATACCGGTTGGTTCTCTAAAGGAGATGGAAAAAAGGATGATCATGCATACCCTTGACCAGACGAATGGAAACAGGACGCATGCTGCTGATATTCTTGGTATCAGTGTGCGGACTTTAAGAAATAAGTTGAATGAATACCGAGAAAAGATGTCCACATCAGGCGGACTATAACCTAGGTTGAGCGGTTCAACGTTCACGGTTCCCGGTTGAAGAGCCCTAAGTCTCTGATATCAAAAGGACGATGCCTCAAGTAGTAAGGTTCAGCGGTTCAGCGATTCAACGTTCAGAGGTTAAAACCGTGAACCGTGAACCGTGAACTGTAAAGTGATAGATGTCAATATATTATAACCTTTGAACCTTGAACCGTGAACCTTGAACCGATCACTTTAGGTATAATAAAGGCACGCAAATTGCTACATATGAAAATAAAGGTAACCGTTCACGGGTTCAGAGGTTCACAGTTCAGAGATTAACCTGTCAACGGTCAACGGTGAACGGTGAACCGTGAGCCTGACAACCTGAGTAGTTACGAGGAATCATCATGCCCATCAAGTCATTATTTGGAAAAACATTTCATGCCATTGAGACGTCTCTTGACATAGCCAAAGAGCGACACGGGCTCATAACCGGCAATATTGCTAACCTGGACACGCCGGGTTACAGTCCGAAAGACATCGATTTTAGAGATGCCTTGAAGGATGCCCTGGAGGGAACATCGGTTGATCTGTTTCGAACCAACCCATGTCATTTTGGTTCTAAGATCTCTTATCCGGAGCCATCCTCAAGTAGCAGCGACTCGATCAATATCGATAAAGAGATGTCAAAGCTTGCGGAAAACAATCTGCGGTATCGGACAAGCGTGGAGGTGCTCTTGAGGAAATTGTCGGGGTTAAAATACGCTATAACAGAAGGAGGACGATAGCATGGATTTTTTGACCGCACTCCATATCAGCACAACAGGCTTAAGCGCGCAGAGGCTACGAATGAACATCGTTTCCACCAATCTAGCCAATGTGCATACAACCCGCACCCGGGCAGGGGGGCCGTACAGAAGGAAGTTAGTCGTCATGGAGGCCGTGCCAACTGAAGACTTTGAGTCGATCTTGAGATTACAATCTGAATCATTGCGTAGAGTCAGGGTGGGTGAAATTGTAGAAGACACCGCTCCTTTCAAACAAATGTATAGCCCGGGTCATCCTCATGCAAACAAGGCAGGCTATGTTTCTATGCCCAATGTGGATGTCGTGACTGAAATGGCCGATATGCTGATTGCCAGAAGGTCTTACGAAGCAAATGTGACCGCCATTGGGGCAACCAAAGCGATGGCCTTAAAGGCTCTTGAGATTGGAAGGTAAGCATTGCGGATTTCGGAATGCGGAATGCGGATTGCGGAATGGAGAATGGAGAATGGAGAACGGGGAATGGAGAATGACCAATTATCATTTATCATTCACTATTCACTATTCACTATTCACTATTCACTATTCACTAATGACCAGTGACCAATGACAACTCAGACGGGAGAGAAAAATGGCTGACTTAAGGATTCAAGGCAATATGCAGCCCGGCCTGTATCAGGGACACAGGAAAACGCGCACCAACTCTCAGGGCTTTGGTGATGTCATCAAACAGGCAATAAAGCGGGTGAGCGATATGCAGTTACGGGCCGATCAATCTGTTGAACAGCTCTTAAAAGGAGAAACTGGCATCCATGAGACCATGATAGCCCTTCAAAAGGCCGGTATTTCTTTTCGCCTCTTGCTTCAGGCTCGAAACAAAGTAATGGATGCCTACAGGGAAGTCATGCGAATGCAGTTCTGATTCCGAATTAAGGGATTGAGGAATTAAGGGATTATCAGGCATCCTTCATTTCGTAGTTTACACTTTTTGCCGGAGATCGTGTGCGAGATCGAATCAGGTGTCAGGTGTCAGGAGTGAATAAATGCAAGAGCTGAACACTGAACACTGAACACTGAACACTGAACACTGAAACCTGAACACTGAAACCTGAAACAAGAATTAATCTAAGTACGAATTTATTAAGCGAACGATGAGTAATAAGAAGTCATTATGAAAACTATTGAACAGTTCATGGCCGTGTTCAAGGCCATGCCGGTCTCAAAGAAAATCTCCATGACTGTTGTGCTGGGACTGGTGGTGGCGGGCTTTGCATTTATGTTTCTTTGGGCCAATCAGATTGATTATCAGGTCCTGTACAGCAACCTTTCCCAGGAAGATGCAGGCAATATAGTCTCCAAACTAAAGGAACAGCGTATTCCGTATAAGCTTGAAGGCGGCGGTTCGCTCATCATGGTTCCCGCAGAAAAGGTCTATGAGACACGACTCGCCCTGGCCGGTGACAGACTCCCGAGTGGGGGCAATGTCGGGTTTGAAATCTTTGATCAGACAAGTTTCAGTACCACCGAATTTGTCCAGAGACTCAACTATCAAAGGGCCCTTCAGGGGGAATTGTGCCGGACTATAGGTGAATTTCGGGAGGTGGAGCACGCAAGGGTTCTTATTGTGATGCCGAAGGATTCCTTATTTGTTGAAGATACCAAGCCTCCGTCAGCTTCGGTTTTGCTGAAACTAAGATCAAGTTTGTCTCCGGACAAAGTGGCAGGGATCGTCCATATTGTGGCAAGTGCCGTTGAAGGGCTGACACCAGAGCAGGTTACGGTGGTCGATACGACCGGCAGGGTGTTGTTCAAAGGGCCTGACCAGAAGGATCAGACAGCCCTTCTTAGCAGCAACAAGCTCGATTATCAACGTCAGATTGAGGGGAAGATTGCAGGACGTGTCCAGACTATGATGGAGGATATTGTTGGCAAAGGCAAAGCCATTGTCCGTGTGAGTGCTGAGGTCGATTTTGATCAAATCGATTTCAGCGAGGAAAAATATGATCCTGATAGTACCGTGGTTAGAAGCAAACAACGCAGAGTAGAGTCGTCTGAAAAAGGCGGGGAGAACGCACTTGGGGTTGTGTCTGTGGATCCCGGGCAGCCCGGTGTCCCCTCACAACAAGCCGGAACAAGGACGAGGTCTGAAAAAGAAGACGAGGTCATCAATTACGAAATCAACAGAGTCACCCGACGTGTGATAAAACCCTCGGGCACAGTGAAACGACTTTCGGTGGCAGCAGTGGTTGATGGAACCTACGAAGTCGTCACTGCTGAAGATGGGTCTAAGACAAAAAAATACACTCCGAGAAGCCCGACGGAACTCGAAGAGTTTGAGAGGCTTGTCAAAAGGGCGATGGGCTTTGACGCGGACCGCGAGGATCAAATCCACGTGAGCTGTTTCCCTCTTTCTATTTCCGCAGACATAGAAGCCCCGGAGACGACGGGGACCGATTGGCAGGCCTACGGACGTCAGTATATCAGGCCTGCCATTAATCTTTTACTGGTGCTTTTGATATTTCTTTTTCTAGTGCGCCCCCTCCTAAGATCGGTCAAGGGGATCGTTACAACTGTTGACTCCTCGCCAAAGGCCCTGCCGGAATCGGAATCGCACGAGACATTGGAGTCTGCCCGGCTGCCGGAACCCAGGGCTCGGCAGGCTCGGGACGTACAGGAGAAGACGGTTATGGTGGCAAAAAGCAATGCTGACAAGTCACAACAGGTGATCAAAGGCTGGCTGCAAGAGGCGGAATAAATGGCAAACGATATGAATTCAAATAATAATAACCACTCAACCACTTAACCACTTAACCACTTAACGAGGTCTGTACTGTGAAGTTAATGGGCAAGAAAATAACGGGTCCGCAGAAAGCCGCAATATTTCTTTTGATGATGGGGGAAGAGTATACTTCGGAGGTTTTCAAGAAGTTGGAGCCGGATGAAATCAGCAAGCTTGTCACCCACATGTCAGAAACCACATCTGTTCCCCAGCAACTCTTGACGCAGATTATGGAAGAGTTTCTTCAGAATATCGAAAGCGAAGGTCAATTAATGGTGGAAGGTGAATCTTTTCTGAAAAATGTGGCGGACGGCTCCTTAGGCAAAGAAAGGGCCAGGGCCGTCTATAAGGAGCTTGAAAAAAGCAAGAAGAACATACCGTTCGGTTATTTTGACGGTATGGACAACAGTATTGTGGTTAACTTGATCAAAGGGGAACATCCTCAGACGATAGCTCTGATACTGGGAACCTTGCAATCCGGCAGAGCTGCTGAGATCCTTTCAGACTTGCCAGAACAAATACAGGCCGACGTTGCAATGCGTATCGTAAGAATGGACCAGGTACCCAAGGAAGTTATCCAGGAAGTGGACCAGGTACTTCACAAGGAGGTCAGGGGCGTGGGCGATTCCGGCAGTAGAGAAGTCGACGGTACGACGGCCCTTGCCAATATATTGAACGAAATAGACAAGAGTTCTGAGGAACAGATCCTGTCGTTGATTGAAGAAAAAGATGAACAGATGGCCGAGGAAGTCAGACAACTGATGTTTATTTTTGAAGATCTCCTCAAAGTGGATGATCGTGGTTTTCGAGAGATCTTGAAACAGGTGGATAAACAAGAACTGACTGTGGCCCTCAGGACTGCATCTGAAGAATTGAAAGAAAAGTTCTTTGGCAATATGTCGGAAAGGGCAGTGGAGATGCTTCGTGAAGACATGGAGATCATGGGCCCTGTAAGAATCTCTGACGTCGAAGAAGCCCAGCAGAAAATCCTCAGGGTCGCCAGACAACTTGAAAGTGAGGGCAAGATCATACTGGGAAAGGGGAAAGAAGATATCCTTGTCTAATACAAAGACAGAGACCGGCACTCAAAATGAGAAATGTGAGATTCTTGAAATGGAATCCTTTGATATGCCAGCTACCCCCTCTGCTCCCGACACACGTCGCAGCACCTTTGAACCTTCTAATGCCGGGTCCGGCGATGATAATACGCTTCGATTTATGCCCTTGTTTGATGATAGGGAGAAGGCTGACGGGATCATAGACGAGGCAAAAAAAAAGGCAAGCTTGATCGAAAGTGAGGCCTACAAAAAGGGCTTTGCTCAGGGCGAAAAAGATGGCCTTGAGATGGGGACCAAGAAGGTTGAGAAGATTCTCGACCGAATCCATGGCACCCTCCAGGATATTGTCGGTTACGGGCAAGAGTTCGCAAAGAGATATGAAAAGGAGATATTACATCTGATCTGCGCTATTGCCGAAAAGGTTGTGCGAGGGGCAGTTAATGTGGATAACCAGATTGTTCGGGAAACCATCCTTGAGGCCTTCAGCCTTGCTGCCGATCGCTCGGAAGTGACAGTAAAGATCAATCCCGAAGAGGTTGAGTATGTAAAAGAAATAAGGCCGGAATTTTTTGATCGTATCAGCGAGCTAAAATCGATCACGATTGAGTCTGACCCGTCCATTACCCGCGGCGGGTGTTTTATGGAAACCGCTTTTGGCAAGGTGGATGCCCGCCTGGAAACGCAGTTGGAGAAAATAGCCAATACGGTTGAAAGGGTCTATGGGGAAGAAAGTGTGGAATTTGTGAAGCATGAGACCAAGTGAGCTAAAGTGTCTAAAGTGTCTAAAGTGTCTAAAGTGTCTAAAGTGAGCTAAAGTTAAGGCCGCCCTGGCGCGACGTGCTTAGATTAATCTACTAAGCCTATAGTCCCCGTCTGGGCCAAGGACTTGAAGAAACTTTTTGTAAAGATTGGTTTTATTCCTTTAACTTTAGGCACTTTAGCTCACTTTAGCTCACTTTAGGCACTCGATTGTGAATCGGGTAACGATTATGTCGAGCGATCTTAGCAACATTGCCTGGAATCAATATACAGATGCTATAAACACCTGCCAGTGCTTAACGGCTGAGGGCAGTGTTGTGAAAGTGATTGGACTTGTTGTGGAAGGGCTCGGTCCGGGGATGGGTGTAGGGAGCATTTGCAATATCCACAGTGCGGATGGTGAGGAGATTCTGGCTGAGGTTGTCGGTTTCAAAGATCGCAGAATTGTTCTGATGCTATATGGAGAAATGCGAGGCATCAGTCCCGGGTGTAAGATCACCCTGGTCAATGAACGCCCTCGTGTGCCGGTAGGGGATGCTTTTCTTGGAAGGGTGGTCAATGGTTTGGGTCAGCCTATTGATGGGCGCGGGCCAATACCCTCAAAAGCTCAGTATCCCCTGTATGGCAAGGTAGTGAATCCTATGAACCGAAGGCCTATCCGCGAAGTTGCGGACCTGGGTATTGGTGCGGTCAACAGCCTTATTACGGTTGGCAAGGGACAGCGAATGGCTATTATGTCCGGCTCGGGTGTTGGCAAAAGCGTGTTGATGGGGATGATGGCACGACACACCACTGCTGACGTAAGCGTGGTTGCCCTGATTGGTGAGCGGGGACGCGAGGTCAAGGACTTTATTGAGAAAGATCTCGGCGAGGAGGGTCTTAAAAAATCTATTGTGGTAGCGGCAACCTCGGATGTGTCTCCTTTAGTAAGGATGCGGGGGACCTACCTGGCAACAACCCTTGCAGAGTACTTCAGGGACCGGGGTCTCAATGTAATCTTAGTCATGGACTCTATCACCAGGTTTGCCATGTCATGCAGGGACGTTGGTTTAGCCGCAGGAGAGCCGCCCACATTAAGAGGATATACCCCTTCATTCTTTGTTCAACTGCCCAAGCTTCTGGAACGCGCCGGCAGTATTGAGGGCAAGGGGAGTATAACCGGTATCTACACGGTTTTGGTCGAAGGGGATGATATGAACGATCCTGTGGGAGATGCTGTGCGAGCTACCGTAGACGGCCATATTGTGCTTTCAAGAAGGCTTGCCAATCGTGGCCATTATCCGGCCATAGATGTGCTTGCGAGCGTAAGCCGCGTGATGCGAGAAGTGGTGGACCCTGAGCACTTAAAACTTTGTGAGAAGCTTAGAGATGTTATCGCTACCTATCAGGACGCAGAAGACCTGATAGCTATCGGGGCATATATTGACGGGAGTGATCCAAAAATAGATTATGCCAAAGGTATGATTGACAGGATCAATGCCTTTTTGAGACAGGATATTACGGAGAAGGTGTCACTTGAGGTTGGACTTGACAACCTCAAGGGGCTATTCCAGGGCGACAATCATGAAAAGGTTTAAGTTCAGACTCGACCCGGTGATCCGGTATCGAGAGTACCGGGAACGGATTGCCCAGATCGACCTGGCCAGAGAGACACAGGCACTTATTGAAAGTAAGAACAGGATTTCCGAGATCGAACAGACCAGACGGTGTGCTGTTAGTGAACTTGACGGCGAGCAGAAGGAAGGGATTGAAGTTGATCGCTATCGGGTCTTTGCAGCCTATTTACAAGGGTTGCACGCCGAGATTGCATCCGAAAGTGGGCGCCTGGTTGAAATTGGCAAGAGGATAAGGGAAAAGCAGCAGGCGGTCAAGGCCGAAACGATAAAGAAGAAAACCCTGGAGTGGATTAAGCAAAACGAACATAGTAAATACTTGGAATGGATGAATCGGGCAGAACAGAAGGCAGCAGATGAGCTGATCGGGCTGAGGAGAAAAGCAGTAGGCAGTAGGCAGTAGGCAGTTTGTATGGTGCCTACTGCTTACTATGATAGACGTCGTAGGAATTTTGTACGAAAAAGAAGGCATCCTTCATTCCTCGGTTTACACTTTTCAAGAATGCGGGCGCCAAGAGATAAATTCTTTGGAGCTGTGCGGTTAGCATTTACCGTGTTTTGTCAATGAGTTGATGGTTATGAAAACGGCGTCGTAGGGGCGGCTTTACGCCGCCCGCCAAATCGATTTGGGCGGGATAAA
>JAFDKF010000215.1 GCA_019307135.1 Deltaproteobacteria bacterium | reverse complement strand
CATAAAAGTAGCTTATAACCTCGGACCAACTAGGAGCAAGCGCCCGATGACATTCATCACAGATAATCACGGAAAAATCTTTTGGATCAAATCTTTCTTTTCTCCGGATTAGAGACTGGACAGAAGCGATAGTAACATGTGAATTACTTGAAGATGAACGAGAGCCCTGTTCTATCTAAACATTTGCAGAAGGTAAGTGGCTGCTTATTGTTTGCCACGTCTGGCCTAAAATCTCTTCTCGGTGTGCAACAAATAATATCTTGCCGATATCTGAAGGATTTATTAACTTTTCAATAATCAATGTTGCAATAACGGTTTTTCCCGCACCAGTGGGTAGATGGAGAAGCATTTTATTTAGCCCGTTATTATAACGGGAAATCACAGCTTCAACCGCCTTCTTTTGATAGGGTCTTGGAGAAAATTTCATTGTTCTCCCTTTCAATGAGGTAATAAGGATCATAGTGTCGCACATAGTCGACATGGGTGTCTGTGTGGGCGGCGGCAATTTCAGCCTCGGATGCTGGCTCCGGGGTGACAAACTCCACATCAGAGCCAATCACCTCAACTATCGCCTCCATTCGCCCCGCTTCAGCGGCTGGATCAGATGTGTAAACCTGATAGAAATCCTTGTGAAAAACAACCTTCATGAATCCCAGCGGACGGGTCCTTGCTATTAATTGCAGTAAACTCCCCCGGTTGAGACTTCAGGACCTGCCAACTTGCTCAACACGATCCCTGATGCACGCCACGAGGGTCTCAAGGTCACTTTTTTTCAGTTGTAACAGGAAGCTCAGATCAACCTCAGTCTTCAACAACCCTTGAATGATCTGGAGAGCTTCTCTTTGGTCATAACAGGTCTAAATAGTCCAAATCCATTCTTACGTCAATCAATTCATGAACGTAAATTGGCCCACAGGTTCCAAAAGAAATCAGAGAGAAACACCTCATGGGCATTATAGAATAGTAGCACAATCCCCCGATGATTGAGGCCTTGGACAAGATCCAAGATCCAAGGCTCGTGGAGACTGCGCGGTTCTTGATTAGAGCTTGTTCGTCATTTTCGGTTTTCCCTTGACAGGATTTGTTCCAAAAATTAGACTATAAAATATTGGGAAAGCATCATATTTCCCTTCCAGACGCACTGAGAGGCCGTAGGATGGAGGATCTCAGCCTGACCAACAAAGTATTTTGGGGTTGCCTTTTTGGCAAGTCGTGTATTTTGTGTGCGTGGAATGTGTTTCTGTTAATATAATCAAAAGGATGGACTATTATGCCGTTACCTTCACCTGAAAAAGAAAGATATACCTATGCAGATTATCTAACTTGGCCGGACGACGAAAGATGGGAAATCATAAATGGTGTTGCCTACAATATGACTCCGGCCCCCTCACGCCAACATCAGTATGTTTGCCTTGATTTAGCAAGACAATTTGGTAATTTTTTTCTCGATAAGGAGTGCGAGGTATATCATGCTCCCTTTGATGTCCGGTTTCCCATTGCAGATGAGGACGATAAAGATATCGAGGATGTAGTTCAGCCTGACATAGTAGTGGTCTGTGATCTGACCAAACTTGATGACACAGGATGCAGGGGCGCTCCCGACCTTATCGTGGAGATTACCTCTCCATCCACGGCCCCCAAAGATAATATCAAAAAACTTGCCTTGTACGAAAAGCATGGCGTCAAGGAATATTGGATAGTTCATCCAACAGATCAAATAGTGACAGTGCGTTTGCTTGGAAATGATAGCAGGTATGGAATCCCGACAAACTACGAAGGTAAGGGCGATCTTGAAGTAGTAACGTTTCCTGGCTTGATAGTGGATCTGAATACAGTGTTCAAGAGATGATTTATCCCCCCTTACGAGGCCTGACCCGGAGTAATCAAGTGGATGATAGGTGTGGCTGGTACGCAGGCCACCCTTATCATTGCCCTGGCTAAACTCCTCTGAATTGAAAACAAAATGACCGACGAGATTGAATATTTGGAAGGATCAGGGAATGTGTTTGAGGATTTAGGATTTGGTAACCCGGAAGAAGAATTAGCGAAAGCTAAGCTTGCTTCAACGATATATGACATTATTCAGGATCGAAAATCAAGTCAAAAAGAAGCAGGGGTTATTCTTGGAATTAGCCAATCTAAAGTATCTGCCCTTAAAGATGGGAGGTTGGCTGGTTTCTCGATAGAGCGTCTGTTTTGTTTTCTACGAGCGCTTGACCAGGATATTGACATTGTTATCCACCCAAAATCAGAAAATAAAATCTAGTGGAATCAATGTGACAACCGCTTATGCCTAATAGAATAGATGAGAAACAGATGAAAGAAACAGTATTAGAGATGATCCAATAAGGCAGGGTTTCCATGGATATCGTATATGCTTACATCTACGTGGCCATCCTTGCAATCCTTGGTGTTGCATTTCCTGGCGTGATCATCTACGCCGTTGTGCTGTATTTCAGAGGCAGGAAAATGGGCGTCAATAAAATTCGGCGGCCAGACGGACAAGTTAACAGCGCAGTGCGTATGAATGAAGACGGGCTCCTCCGGGATTCGATTAATGGTGATCTTACAGATGTCACCTATTTGTTTTGAAAAGCTGCATAAGAGTGAAACAACGCGAATAGGGCTTTCCATAGGGAAGGCGCTGTTTTTTGTAACCGTTCACGGGGTACTTGCCGTTATTTGTGAATAGCCTGCACATTGTGGACAGGGACGGGATTTTGGACCTGGTCAGCGTGGCCATTGATGCGGTCCACGCAATAAGCTTTTTTCGGCGTTAACCCCAAAAAGCTGGAAGCTGAGAACTTCAGACATAGGTCCTTTCCCTTGGCTTTGTCCCCACTTTTTTTGACCCACCCTGTTTTTCCACTTGCGTTCGCGATAATTATGGGGTATGCAACTATGCATGCCACCGATTCTTGTATACAGAGGACGTCCTGTAACCAAAGAAGATATTGCCTTCATCCGCAACCTAATTGCAAACCAGCCCCAAGACGGCAGGTATGCACTGTCGAGACAAATATGCTACGCCTGGAACTGGGTTCAACCCAACGGTCACATCAAAGACATGGTTTGCAGGGGGCTCCTGTTGCAATTGGAAAAGGAAGGCTATATCGTACTTCCGCCCAGGAAGAGCACTCCCAGGAATCCCTTTTTGCACCGCAAGCCTCCAGAACCTGTCCTGGTGGACGAAAGTCCTCTTGAGAGATCGATCAAGGAACTTTTTCCTATCACACTTCAGCAGGTTCGTCGAACCCCATTTGAAAAACTCTTCAATGGCCTCATCGCTCAATATCATTATCTGGGCTATACGCAACCGGTTGGAGAGCATCTGAAGTATCTGGTCTTTTCCCATGACCGACCTATTGCCTGTTTAGCATGGTCTTCTGCCCCATGGCACCTTGGGTGCCGGGACCGTTTCATCGGATGGAGCCCCGCAGTACGAAAAAAGAACCTCCATTTGTTGGCTTATAATAGTCGCTTCTTGATTCTTAACTGGGTGCGTGTTCCTCATCTGGCATCTCATCTTTTAGCCAAATCCGCTAAAGTCCTTTCTTCGGACTGGCAAAGGATTTATCATCACCCGCTCTACTGGCTGGAGACCTTTGTCGATACTGAGCGTTTTAAAGGAACCTGTTATCAGGCGGCCAACTGGATCCTGCTTGGCAAGACCACTGGTCGTGGAAAAAACGACCAGACCAATAAAGTCAACAGATCCATCAAATATGTCTATGGCTACCCGCTTACCCGAGATTTCAGAGCAAGACTGGGGGTTGCGCAATGAAGCCTCAGCAAGCCCTTGCAATCTATAAGGCCGGCCAAGATGTCGTAGTCAAGACATTGTGTGACATGGATGCCAAGATCAAGTCACAGGAAATAACGATTGCCAAGCTTTCAAAGAATTCCTCCAACTCAGGCAAAAGGCCTTCATCTGACGATATCACAAAACCCAAATCCAAAAACAAAGACGGCAACAAGCGTAAAATCGGGGGACAGCCCGGCCACCCAAGGCACGAGCGACCCCTATTTCCCGAAGAGCTCATAAATGACTTTCATGACCATGAATTGGATCGTTGTCCCATATGTAACGGAAACGTCATATTTGTTGACGCAGAACCCCGAATAATTCAACAAGTCGAGCTAAAAGAGGTGTTTATTACAACTGAAGAACATCGTTCTTATCCCTGTTGGTGCGAGGTTTGTCAGAAGATTCATTACGCGTCCTTCCCGCCTGAGGTTGTTAAGCAAGGGCTGTTCAAGCCGCGAATAACAGCGTTGGTTGCCTATATGAGTAATGTCTGTCATGCGTCGTTTTCGACAATGAGGAAATTTTTTCGCTACTTTTTTTTGATAAAGATCTCAAGGGGATATTTGAGTAAAGTGTTCCAAAAGGTAAGGAAACCGGGCATAAGGAAAACGGGGACAAATTTTGGACATGGGTTTTCAAAGCCGAGCTTTATGTGTTATTCAGAATCGACAAATCACGAGGATCAGAAGTGCTGATCGACGTTTTAGGCAAAGAGTTCAACGGAGTTTTGGGTTGCGACTACTTCTCCGCTTACCGAAAGTATATGAAGAATTTCGATGTCTCAATTCAGTTTTGTATAGCCCATCTGATACGGGACATAAAATTCTTGGCCGGCCTGCCGGATGCAGAAACAAAAGCTTATGGCCAGAAACTGCTTCAAAACGTTAAAGACATGTTTAAGATTATCCATGAAAGAGAAAACTTGACGCAGGAACAATTCAACACGTCCCTTGAACAAGCCAAGGGAAAAATCATAACTGTAGCTATAGAAGACGCTCCAAGCTACATAGATGAAAATGGTAAGGAAGAA
>JAFDKF010000062.1 GCA_019307135.1 Deltaproteobacteria bacterium | reverse complement strand
ATTCCAAAACACTAATGACTTCAGTCTGTTAATATCGGATGCAGGGCTTCGGTATCGTCCGGTTTGGGTTGATGTTTTGGACATTTGAGCATTCGGATTTCGGATTTGTTTCGGCCTGCCCTGGCGCGACATGCCCAGATGACTTTGGTGCCCATGTAGTCCAGGTCTGGGCCAGGGATTTCGGTTTTCGATATTCGGATTTTTTGTATGTGGTTGCTCTGATTTATGGAAATGTTAAATTGCCAAAATCCTAGGCGGCAAGGCGACTCGCTGTTATAACGTGCCTGATCTTTTTCACGGATTTGATCACGTTTTCCAGGTGGTCGGCGCCTGACACGGAGATCGTAAAATAACAATCCGCCCGCTTGTCGGTTCGGGTGCTAACGCTGGCATCCAGAATATTGGCGTCACCCTGGCTTATGGCCGCAGTAATATTGGCCAAAAGGCCCATCCTGTCGTGACACAGTACATGAATTCTCACCGGATAGGACTCTTCAGTCTCTGGCGCCCATTCCAATTCGATCCGCCGCTCGGAATCCATACTTAGAGCATGGACGCAGCTCGTGCGGTGAACCGTGATCCCCTGACCTCGGGTGATATATCCAACCACAGGATCACCCGGCAAGGGATTGCAGCAATTACCAAAGCGAACCAGTATGTCGTCCAGACCTCTTACGAGTATGCCTGACTTTGCTTTTCTTCCACGAATACGCTGCTTTAGCCTGGTGACGACGGTCTCTTTTTCGTCTTCGATTTCAGCTCTTGGGAGCAAATACCGGGCTACCTGCTGAGGGGTCACCTTACCGTATCCCACGCTTGCAATCAGGTCATCGGCAGTCTTGTAGCCAAGCTCATGGACTGCTTTTTCGATTTCACCTGATGCCAGATACTTATTCAGACTTACATGGTACTTGCGCAGGACCTTGTCGCACATCTCACGTCCCAGTGCCAGGCTCAGTTTCCGTTCCTCCGCCTTAACGAACTGACGCAGGCGAGATCGGGCCTTGGCTGTCTTGACAAAATTCAGCCAGTCTTTGCTGGGCCGGTGGTTGGGCGATGTGATAATTTCGACCCTTTGGCCGGTCTTCAGCTCATACTTTAAGGGAACCATTCGGCCATCCACCTTGGCCCCTGTACACTGGTATCCCACCTCAGTATGGATGGCATATGCGAAATCCACAGGAGTGGCCCCTTTGGGGAAGGCCAGCACGTCGCCCCGTGGTGAGAATACATACACCTCATCAGGAAAAAGCTCGATCCGCACGCTTTCCATGAATTCGTCCGGGTCCTTGATGTCTTTCTGGTCCTCCACCAGTTTCCTGAGCCAGGCAAAAGCAGCCCCAGTCTTTTGATCAAAGCCGCTTTTCTCCTTGTACTGCCAGTGGGCTGCAATGCCGTCTCTGGCTACATGATTCATCTCCCTGGTGCGGATCTGAATCTCCACCCGCTCCCCAAAAGGCCCGATCACCGTGCTGTGGAGGGACTGGTACATATTGGGCTTGGGGATACCAATGAAATCCTTGAAACGTTTGGGTATGGGCTTCCATATTGAATGGATGATCCCGATAGCCTGGTAGCACTGCGGGATCGTATCCAGGATAATACGAAAGGCGAGGATGTCGTACACTTCCTCAAAATCCACGTCTTGGTTGATCATCTTCTGATAGATGCCGTAGAAATTTTTGTGGCGGCCCTGGACCTTACAGGGAAGGTTTGCTTCCGCCATCTTCGCCTCAATAATCTCTCTTATGGTATTGATATACTCTTGTTGCTCGTCTTTTTTCTTCGCTACCTGATTGGCGATCTCGCGGTACGGCTCCGGAAAAAGATACATGAACGCAATATCTTCCAGTTCCGTCTTGATCCAATGTATGCCAAGGCGACTTGCAAGGGGGGCGTAAATGTCAAGGGTTTCCTGGGCTATATTGATTTGCTTCTTTTCGGTTTGGAACTGAAGGGTGCGCATGTTGTGGAGCCGATCGCACAGCTTGATCAGGATAACGCGTATGTCATCGGCCATGGCAAGAATCATCTTTCGGATGCTTTCGGCCTGACGGGCCTCGGAACTCCGAAATGCCAGGCCACTCAACTTTGTCACGCCCTTCACAATGTGGGTCACCGGTTCACCAAACAACCGGGTTAAGTCTTCCGTGGTTGCTTTAGTGTCTTCCAGGGTATCGTGCAGAAGGCCGGCTGCGACACTGACAGGGTCCAACTGCAACTCGGTCAACAACCCGGCGACCTCCAGCGGGTGAGAGAGGTAAGGCTCTCCGGAAAGCCGCACCTGCCCTTCGTGGATGCGCGCGGAATAAACATACGCCCTTTCCACGAGCTCCAGGTCTGCCTCGGAGTTGTAGGCACTGATACGGTCTAAGATGTCAGTGATTCGAATCATAAGTCTGGGGTTTGTTAAGTAGTCGAGTAGTTGAGTGGTTAAGTGGTTAAGTCGTTGAGTGTGTTTGATCCCCCTGTCATTACATAACTTAGATAAGCCGAAACCAAGAAAGACACTAATCACGAAAACACGAAAGCACGAAAGCACGAAAGCACGAAAAAAAGGAATCAGCCCTAGTCAACCACTCAACCACTCAACCACTCAACCACTCAACTATTTCACGATTTCCTCTAATACGCCTTGGCAAAAACCACGCGGCGGGGGCTCCTATCCCCGCAAGCGATACATTTTCCGGTCTCGTTTTCAGCATCCGAGGGAATGCAGCGAATCGTCACACTCAGGTCTGTCTTGATCTTTTCTTCACATATTTGATTTCCACACCAGTGGGCAAGGGCAAAGCCTCCGTGGATCTCGGGTCTTTCCGGGTTCTGGGGTGTAAAAAAGGCAAAAAAATCCTCTTTGGAATCAATCTGTGTGGTGTTTTCTTCCCTGAACCGCAAGGCCCGATCAAAGAGGTTCTTTTGCATCTCATCTAACATCGGAGAAATGGTTTTGATAAACTGATCACGTGGGATCGATTCCTTTTCTCTCGGCCCCCTGTCTCTTCGACCCACAAAGACCGAGTTCCGGGCAATATCCCTCGGGCCTATCTCCACACGGAGCGGTATCCCTTTCTTGATCCAGTCCCACACTCTACCTCCGCCTGTCTCCCTGTCATCGATTTCAACTTCGATCTTACGACCATGGTAATGTTGCCCTCTTAGCTCCGTGGCAAGGGTGTGGGTAAAGTCCATGACCGTGCTTCTGTCGCCCGCTTTCTTAATGATGGGCATTAAGGCCACGTGAGATGATGCTATCATGGGTGGAAGTACCAACCCGTTGTCATCGCCGTGCATCATGATGATCGCGCCGATCAGACGTGTAGAAACACCCCACGATGTGGTCCACGCATACTCTTCCTTTTTCTGTGCAGACTGGTATTTGATCTCAGAGGCCCTTGCAAAATTTTGTCCCAGAAAGTGGGAAGTCCCGGCCTGCAATGCCTTTCGATCCTGCATCATGGCCTCCACTGTATAGGTGTTGACCGCCCCCGGGAAGCGCTCAGAGGCCGTCTTTTCGCCTTTGATTACCGGGATGGCAAAATAGCTTTCTGCAAGTTTCGCATACATATCAAGCATCTGAAGGGTTCTCTCCATAGCCTCGTTTGCACTGACATGAGCCGTGTGCCCTTCTTGCCAGAGGAACTCACTCGTTCTCAAAAAAATACGTGTCCTCATTTCCCACCTGACCACATTACACCACTGGTTGATGAGCAGGGGCAAATCCCGATAGCTGCTCACCCACCTTGAAAAAGACTCTCCTATGATCGTCTCAGATGTTGGCCTCACCACCAGAGGCTCCTCTAACAGCCCTGCAGGAACAAGGCTCCCATCTTCGCCTTCTTCCAAACGGTGATGGGTGACCACGGCACATTCCTTGGCAAAGCCCTCCACATGTTCTGCTTCTTTTTCAAGAAACCGCTTCGGAATAAACAGGGGGAAATAGGCATTCTTTACTCCTGTTTCCTTGAACATGCCATCCAATACGCCCCTGATGTTTTCCCAAATGGCATAGCCCCACGGCTTAATGACCATGCATCCCCGCACTGGTGAATTTTCAGCCAGATCAGATGCCTTCACCACCTGCTGATACCATTCCGGGTAGTCCTGGCTCCGCGTCGGCGTTATGGCAGTCTTTGCCTGTTTTCCCATATTGCTCCTGTCTTGATGGAGTGCCTAAAGTGATCTAAAGTGATCTAAAGTGCCTAAAGTTAAAGGACAAAAAAACCAACGTTTACAAAAAAGTTCGTAGGCGTTCACAGGTTCAGAGTTCACCGTTCAGATTTTCGGTTAACCCTGAACCCTGAACCTCTGAACCCCTGAACCTCTGAACCCGGGAACGGTTACCAAAATATGTAATGCACCCCCTCAATCTCCAACACTTTCGTATTTCTCAACCTCTTTCAGCAGAACCTCAACCAGCCTGTCCTCCGGCACTTTGCGAATGACTTTCCCCTTTTTGAAAAGGACCCCGTGACCTTTGCCGCCTGCGATCCCGATATCAGCCTCCCGTGCCTCCCCTGGTCCGTTCACCACGCATCCCATGATGGCAAGCTGAACAGGGGTAGTCATGGTAAGCAGGGCCGATTCCACGCGCTCAACAATCTCAACCAGGTCAATCTCACACCGGCCGCACGTGGGACATGAAACGATTTCCGGACCACGCTGACGGATCTTCAATGCCTTTAATATCTCATAGCCCACCCGGACCTCTTCCACAGGGTCCCGGGTAAGGGAGACCCGGATGGTGTCACCAATCCCCTCGGCAAGGAGGATACCAATACCCAGGGCGGACTTAACAGTGCCTGAGAACAGGCTGCCCGCTTCGGTAACACCCACATGGAGAGGGATGTCGGTCCGAGAAGAAAGCAACCGGTAGGCTTCCACGGTTCTCAGCACGTCCGATGCCTTGATGGAGACCTTGATCTCGTGAAAATCAAACGATCTGAGCAACTCCACGTGCCTTAAGGCGCTCTCCACCATGGCCTGAGGAGTGACTCCGCCGTGTTTCTTGAGGAGGTCTTTTTCGAGTGAACCCGCGTTGACCCCCACGCGGATAGGAATGCCTTGCTTCATGGCTTCTTTGGCCACGGCCTCCACCTTCCTGGCCGCCCCGATATTGCCTGGATTGATGCGCAGGCCGTCTGCGCCCGCCTTCATTGCTGCCATGGCCAATCGGTAGTCGAAATGAATATCGGCGATCAGGGGGATGGAAATCTTTTTCTTGATGGATGCGATTGCCTCTGCGGCTGCCTGATCCGGTACTGCTACGCGGACAAGCTCGCAGCCCACGGCCTCCAGGCGGTGAATCTGTGCCACCGTGGCACCCACATCGTGGGTGAAGGTATTGGTCATGGACTGGACGGTAATTGGCGCGCCACCACCGATTTTGACCCCGCCAATCGATATCTGTCTGGTCTTTTTGCGTCTTGCAACGATAGACATGAACCTGGCTCCACTTCCCTTATCCCATCATTCCCTGATTGAGCTTGCAATAGAGCAAATAAATATGTATAAGTTCAATGGCTTGTAGTAATATTAATTTTTAAGATTAGCAAAATTCTGTTTTTTCTTCAAGCAAAATAAAGGCGTGCTTATGCGCTATGAAGGTCCGATATATCGTCCACCCAGTGAGGCCGATTCTTTGCTGATCCAGGCCACGATCGGGTGCCCTCATAACCGATGCACCTTCTGCATGGTATATAAGAACGGACCCAGGTACCGCGCCCGGCCGGTCAATCATATCAAGGAAGATATATTGGAAGCCAGAAGGGTTTACGGCCCGCATGTGTGGACCCTGTTTCTTCCGGCTGGCAATACCATAGCCATGAAGACAGAAGACCTGGCCGAAATATGCCGTTTTGCCAGAGCCACTTTTCCAACCCTTGAACGGATCACGGTTTACGGGTCCTCGCAGTTTATTCACAAGAAGGGGCCGGGGCAGCTTGAAGAACTGGCCCGGGCCGGGCTTGGGCGGATTCATGTGGGGCTCGAATCGGGCGATGACATCACGCTAAAACGTATTCGCAAGGGAACAAATGCCCGGCAGCACATAGAGGCAGGCGGGTGGCTCATGGCTGCGGGCATTGAACTCAGCCTTTATGCAATCTTAGGCATCGGAGGCCAGGAAAGGACCGGCGAGCATGCCGAGGAAACTGCTCGCGTGATCAATCAAATTGGGCCCGACTTTGTGCGGCTTCGCACCTTTGTGCCCAAGATCAACACACCCCTTTTGGAAGACATCATGGCAGGCCGCTTTCAAATGCTCGGCCCTCATGGCGTGTTAAAGGAAACAAGAACCCTCCTTGAACACCTCACCATAAGCACGACCCTTACCAGCGATCACTACACGAACTACATCAACCTGCACGGCCGCCTGCCTCAGGACAAGCCAAAGCTACTGGATCAAATAAGCCGCGCCCTCAAACGGGATGAGTCTGAGTACAGGCCGTTTTTTATCGGGACAGAGTAGCAGATCTTGAACAACCTTTTCCATTGACCCAAAGGATTTTTTATCCTATACTCCCATTCCGGCTGCCGTCAGACCCGGCCACCGTGCAACAACGAACTCAACTTATAAAATCGCTGCGCGATCTTATCTCTCGTGCCTTATGAGCAACACCTTCCGACCCGTCGATTGGATCGACTCACAAGCTCAGCGCATGCTTGAGCTCGTCGAACGTTGGGCGAATATCAACTCCGCCTCTGACAACGTTTACGGGCTGGGGCAGATGGCTACAGCATTAGCCGATACATTCAGACCGTTGGGCGGACAGATGAAACTGATCGAACTGGCGCCCCGCCAAATCATCGATTCATCCGGCCAGGTCGCCCAAAAGCCCTTGGGCCGCGCCTTATCTATCATCAAACGGCCCGACGCTCCGCTGCGTGTCTTTCTCGGCATTCACATGGACACGGTATACCGCCTTGATCATCCGTTTCAAACCACGGAACGGCTGGATGCCAGCACGCTCCGTGGGCCCGGCGTGGCTGATGCCAAAAGCGGGATAGTTGTGATGCTGATCGCCCTCGAAGCGCTGGAACGATCCAATGTCGCGGATCTTATCGGATGGGAGGTCCTTATTAACCCCGATGAAGAGATCGGCTCGCCCGGCTCGACTCCTCTGTTGATTCAGTGTGCAAAGCGCAATCACCTCGGTTTTGTCTTCGAGCCAACCCTTGCCGATGGTTCACTGGTCGGTCAGCGCAAAGGATCGGGCAGCTTTACGATCGTGGTGCGCGGCCGGTCGGCTCACGCCGGCCGTGAATTCCACCTTGGCAGTAACGCCATTACTGCGATGGCGCAACTCATTACCGAACTTGATGGGCTTAACGGTCGATTCGAAGGTCTGACCATCAACATTGCCTGTGTCGAAGGTGGCGGACCGCTGAATATTGTGCCGGACCTGGCGATCTGTCGGTTGAATGTACGCCACGTTGACGTCCAGCAGGAAGTGACCGTGCAATCGAAGATCGATGAGGTGGTTCGTCAACTAGGCGAATATAACGGCATTCGGGCTGAATGGCACGGCGGCTTTACCGCGCCTCCGAAACCGCTCGATGAGACGACGCGGCGTCTGCTCGAGCATGTGGCGGACTGCGGCCGCGAACTTGGCGTTGACGTTACCTGGAGATCGACCGGTGGTGTGTGCGATGGCAACCGCCTGACCGAGGCGGGTCTACCCAACGTGGACACCATGGGCGCACGCGGCGGTGATATCCACAGCCCCAATGAATATCTGTTGATCGATAGCCTCACCGAGCGCGCTAAACTGACCGCGCTATTGCTCATGAAGCTTGCAAGCGGCCAGGTGACATGGTCGAGGGATTGAGGGATTGGAAGCCGTATGCTTTTGATCCGACCTGTCAGACACGAGGACATCGATCAGTTGCTGGAACTGGCCGGGCTCGCCACATTCGGATTGACCACACTTCCGAATAATCAGAAACTGCTTGAGCGGCGCATCCATGATTCGCTGCGAGGTTTCGAAAAGGTCGAAGGCGAACAGCCCCGCGGGGAATCGTATTTGTTCGTCATGGACGACACCGATACCGGCAAAGTCATCGGCACCAGTGGCGTCGTCTCCAAGGTCGGCGGGTTCCTTCCCTTCTATGCTTACCGCATCGAAACCACCGTCCACGAGTCGAAAACGCTTAACGTCCGCAAGGAAATCCTCACGTTGCACCTGGTCATGGAGCACAATGGCCCGTGCGAGATCGGCAGCCTCTTCCTGCATCCCGACTATCGCAAGGGCGGCAACGGCCGGACGCTCTCCCTGGTTCGGTTCCTGTTCATCGCTGAGTATCCTGAGTTTTTCGACCCGGAGGTGATCGCGGAGTTGCGGGGCGTGATCGACGAACGAGGCCGCAGCGCCTTCTGGGACGCCATCGGCAAACACTTTTTCGACCTTGAATTTCCCAAGGCCGACTACCTCAGCGTTGTCAACAAGGAATTCATCGGCGATCTGATGCCGCGCCATTCCATCTACATCCCCCTGCTGCCAAAAGGAGCCCAAGAGATAATCGGCAAAGTCCATAAATACACGGAGCCTGCGCTGAAGATTCTGCAAGGCGAAGGGTTCCGCTTCCACGACATGGTGGACATCTTTGAAGCCGGCCCGGTGGTCAGTTGCCCCCGGGACGAGATCCGAACTGTCTGCGAAAGCATAAGAGCCTCAGTGGCGCAAGTTATCAACGAACCAATCGATTCTCCGCGTTATGTCATCTCCAACGCCCGGCGCGAGTTCCGCGCCTGTCAATGTAACCTCGCCTTTGACGGCGTCGGTGGTGTGATCCTGACGTCCACAGTCGCTGAAGCGCTGAATGTGAACGTTGGCGACAACGTGCGTTATGCCACATTGCGTCCGGAAAAGAAGGGGCAGTGAGCAGTCGTCGTCAACCGGAACCGCCAAGCCACCGGCATCGACCTGTAAATTCCAATCTGAAATCCGAAATCGGGTTGGCTGGTTGCCGGTCACTCGTTGCTGGGATTGTCTTTCATTCCGCATTCCGCATTCCGCATTCCGAAATACGGAATTGTACAATTGATAACCCCACAACGTTTTTCTGAAAGACTACATGCACTGTAATGCTTACGAGGTAAACTTTGACGGACTGGTTGGCCTTACGCACCATTACGGAGGGCTGTCATGGGGCAATATCGCCTCGCAACGCCATGGCGGCCACGTGTCGAATCCCAAACACGCTGCCCTGCAAGGCATCGGGAAGATGAAATTCCTGGCCGATGTCGGAATCAGACAGGCGGTGTTGCCTCCGCACGAACGGCCCAATATCGCAGCGCTACGCCGGCTCGGTTTCACCGGAAGCGACGTGCAGGTACTCGAAAAGGCACGCCGCAAAAAACCGCGCCTGCTTGAAGCATGCTCCAGCGCCTCAGCCATGTGGGCTGCCAATGCCGCGACAGTGTCGCCGAGCATCGACACGCAAGACCGCCGGTTGCACATCACACCTGCTAACCTCATCGGCCAGTTCCACCGTTCACTCGAACCGCCGACTACCAAAATGCTTCTTTCAAAAATTTTTTGCGATGAGAAAAAGTTTGTTGTTCATCAACCGCTGTCCACAGTGGTGCATTTTGGAGATGAAGGCGCAGCCAATCACACCCGGCTGTGCCGCACATACGGGGAGCCAGGCATTGAGGTTTTTGTTTACGGGAGTAGCGCCGAAAACGTCGCTGCACGAACACCGAAAAAGTTCCCTGCACGTCAGACCCTCGAAGCATCGGGCGCAGTCGCCCGAATGCACCAGTTGTTGCCGGAACGCGCGATCTTCATCCAGCAAAACCCCGACGCCATTGACGCTGGTGTCTTTCACAACGACGTGATTAGCATCGGCAATCAGAACATATTACTGTATCACGAACACGCCTTTGTTGACACGCCGAGCGCGATCGGGCGCATCAGACAAGTGTATCGCCAATACGGTTGTGACGACCTAATAACGATTGAAGTCAGAGCCTCAGAAGTCTCGCTCAAGGACGCTGTGGCTTCGTACCTGTTCAACAGTCAGCTCGTTACGTTGCCGGATGGCACCATGTTGCTCATCTGTGCAAGGGAGTGCATGGAGTTGGAACCCTCGATGGCTTGTGTCGAGAAGATTCTCGATGCGGACAATCCGATTCAGTCTGCACACTATGTCGATGTCCGCCAAAGCATGAAAAACGGTGGTGGACCGGCGTGTTTGCGGTTGCGCGTCGTGCTGACCGAGGACGAACTGGCCGCGGTGCATCAACCGGTCCTGCTGACTGATGGGCTGTATCATCAGCTCCGTGCGTGGATCGAGAAACACTACCGCGATGAGCTGCGGCCGGATGATCTGGCCGATCCGAAATTACTTGACGAGAGCCGTGGCGCGCTCGATGAACTGACACAAATCCTTCAACTCGGTTCGATCTATCCGTTTCAACGCGTCCGAACGAATCCACCCCGTTTTTCTGATTTGTCTTTCCTATCTTTTTGACCCGTTGAGCACTTGTTGTAAGACTACATTGGTATTCTGTTCCAGGTGACCCATAATCTCAGCGAGGGTTTTAAGGTAAGTCAGGCTCTTTCTTGATTTTTCCTGGTAGGGAAGATTGAGGGAAGGGCCTTCGAGAATCAGGACTAATCTATCAAGGAACTGGGAATCTAGCCGGTCTGTGTCTCTGTAAATGAGGTCCGTCCACTCCTTCTTTGAACTTTCGACCATCTTGTCGTAGGCTGCAAGAATATCCGGGTCTTTCCCGAGGTAAAGAGATCTTTTTAGTTGATCAATACCGCGACGGATCTCTTTTACCCGTTCCTCATCCAGGTGCTTCTCTGCGAGCAGTTTATTCCATCTCTCCTCTATCTGCATACGCACCCAGTTTTCACCCCGCTCAGGAGGTAGCGACAAGTCCAAGAATCGGTTCTGAATCCGCATGAGGTCTTTTCCCTGCTGATTAGATCCTTCGGCCATGATCCTCAGTGTTTCATTCAACACATGAACCGCTTCTTGCTTCATTCCCTTTTGATCCGAGTGCTCTAACAGAACTCGCTCCCATTGATCTCTCAGGAATCCCAGTTCCAGTTTGATGAGCGAGAAAATGAAACCAGATTTGGCAATGGCGTTCCGCAGCGAGTGCGCAAGGACATTACAGGAATTTATCTTGTCGTCTGCCAGTTGGCGCATCGCCTCAACGGACTGCTGGCGCAACTGGTAGGAAAGGAGTTCTGTGCCGAGAGCCCGGGATAGTCTTTTGATGATCCTGGTCTCCGGGCTGCCTATCTTGATGGTATGAGGGCGGAAATGAATCTTTATGACGGCTGCCACTACGTATTCGTTACTCTGCCAGATGATTTCGCCTTTGCAGTTTCTGGGGTATTGCAGGCGTGGCTCGTTTCCAAAGTATAAATCCTCTTTTCGGATCAATACGGGTTCCATGTGGTGGAAATCTTCCCACACGCCTTCCACTTGAAGCCTGACACTCCGACTGTCATTTCTGGGATTCTCCGCTGTCCAGCTCTTCTGCTTTTCCACACACCATGCCATCGCTTCCAAGGCACGGCCCGGTTCATCTCTGTATTCAATCCAGGGTTTTCCGGGAGGGTTATAATCAGACCTTTCCGGGAGACCCCAGGAGATGGTCTTTCTTTCCTCATCGATGACGCCAGACGTAATCCGCTTTGCGATCATCTCAGGAGGACGGCCTATTTCGTAAACGGTCCCCTTATAGGCCTTGGGAAGGCAAAATAAGATGGTCTCGATGATGTTTTTGCAGGCCTTTTCCAGGACCACTTTATCGATTTTTGTCGCCAATTTTTCTTTTCCTCGTATTCTTTAGCAGAACTTAACCGCCTGTCTATCCTGTCCAAGTATCAAGTTGATGCAAGAATTATGCAAGATCTTTAGGTTAAGAATATCACTATAGATTCTAAATAGTTAACTCAACTGCATAGCAGGGTAAAGAGTACCAAACTACCACTATTGTGGAGTAACATGCCACTTCTATGAAAAGTTTTCCATGTTCTTGCAGCATTCGTCTAATTAAACGTTCGGAAATTATAGAACTTATTGTAATGATATATCTTTTGGTGACAACTTTCTGGGCCGTCAATATGGAATGATGGAATAGTGGAATAATGGAATGTTGGCGATAAAAAGCCGAAAAGAATCATTTCTAAATTGTTTTTATTTATTCCTCTTAACCCAATATTCCAACATTCCAACATTCCAGCATTCCATTATTCCAATTGTGAGCGAAGCGAACTAAGAGTTTGATATATTTAAAAATAACGGTTCACGTTGGGACTACCAGGGTTTGTAAGGTTAAAGTATGTCATGACAGTGCCGATTAGGGAAGTATAAGGAGGATTCTGTCGTGGACATTGTAGTTGGGGGCACATCATCTGTCAAAATGGACCCATCAGAAGAGAAAGCTACTCTTCCTGCCGGCAAAAAGGTGATCCGCAAGGATCGCCGTAAGAATAAACAGGATCGCCGGAGAAGTGTGAGGGAAGGGATCTTTGTTTCTCTTTCTGCAGATAATGATCGACGTGTTCTAAGAGATAGAAGAAAAGCCGGTAGGGCTCGCCCTTAAGACCTAGGTGGTGCTGATTCTATTCCTCCCGCTGCCAAAATTTGGTCATATTCCGGCATTCGATCCAAGACCTTTTTGACGGCGTCCTTAAACATACTATTAGGCATTTTTGCTATGGACTTTTTTCGAATGTGGGGAGGGGCATAAAAAAGCAACCTAATCATGAGATCGGTTGCAGCGCTAGTTTCTCTTTCAATCCACTTTCCTCCTTCAAACCTTTCTTGCATTAGTCCTTCCATCCAGGACCGCATTCGTTCGATTTCTAAGTCATTTTGTTTTTCGATGGTTTCTTGCCTGATTTTCACCCATGCTTGAAGTTGTTGTGGGTCAAAAATGTCAAGGTAGACTTTTAAACTATCTAGTATGCTTTTCTGTGAGGCAATGTCTCTTTCCAAAATCTTTATTCGGCCTTTTTGATACCATCCCAAAATGATTAGCCCTATAAGGAGTATAATAGTACTTGCTATTTCCATTACCATTTTCCTTTCCCGGATTTCTGCAATTTCTCCAATAGGGCAAGGACGAGGGGATTGTCAAGTATGCATTGCGTTTTTTTGTGAAAAAAAGTGCTTGTAAATCCATTTCTTTCAGTATATAGGCATGCCAGCTGACACCACACGGGCAAGTACAAAAGCGAGGGAAGCTCTTTGCTGGTACTGGATGAACTACGATACTCTGAGGAGCACATCTGGGTCCGATATGAAGAGAATCACACGGTCACCATGGGCATAACTGACTTTGCCCAGTTCCAACTTGGAGAACTCAATTATGTAGAACTCCCTAACGAGGGTGATGACATTGTCACCCGTGAGCCCTTTGGGAGTGTGGAGTGCAGCACATTCGTTAACGATATCTACGCTCCAGTCTATGGCCGGGTTGTTTCAGTCAACAGGGAGGTTATTGAAAAGCCCGCGTTGATCAATTACTCGCCTTACAGCCAAGGCTGGATCATCCGGGCCAAGCTTTTTTCCTTGGATGATCTGGATATGCTCATGTCCGCCGATGATTATGAAAGATACATACTAACCAATTACCCGCCAAAATAACCTCCATACACGCTTGACACTTTGTAACCGGTCTTGTAAAGATACACGGGATATTGAGCCCCGTATTTTTGCAGTGGCAAATCTTAAAGGGTGGCATGGAATGGTTGAGTGGAGGTTCTCATGAATATGATTACGATAATTTCTGGTATCATCCTTCTGGTATTCTTTCTGGCTTCGGCCATACGAATCCTCAATGAGTACGAGCGCGGGGTCATCTTCCGGCTGGGTCGGGTGATCGGTGCCAAAGGCCCTGGGTTGATCATTTTGATACCCATTGTTGACAAGATGGTGAAGGTGAGCCTCCGTCTGGTTGCTATGGATGTTGACCCACAGGATGTCATTACGCGTGACAACGTGTCTGTGAAGGTAAATGCAGTTATCTACTTTAGGGTCATGGAGTCGGTGAAGGCAATTATTGAGGTAGAGAACTACATGTATGCAACATCACAGCTTGCGCAGACCACGCTTCGGAGCGTGTGCGGACAGGCCGAGTTGGACGAGCTTCTGTCCGAGCGGGAAAAGATCAACTCTCAGCTCCAGGAGATCCTGGATACCCATACTGATCCATGGGGGATTAAGGTCTCTACAGTGGAGGTCAAGCATATTGATCTGCCAACGGAGATGCAGAGGGCCATGGCTAAGCAGGCCGAGGCCGAGCGCGAGCGACGTGCCAAGGTGATCAATGCAGAAGGAGAATATCAGGCGGCGACAAGATTGGCTGACGCAGCGACTATTATCCGGGATCACCCCATGGCGTTGCAGTTGCGGTATCTCCAGACCCTCCGCGAGATCTCGGCTGAAAGCAATTCCACAACCGTGTTTCCGCTTCCGATAGATCTTTTCAAGCCGTTTCTTTCCCTGGTTGAAAAAGTAAGACCTGAAAAGGATTAAACCTGGGTTGAGCGGTTCAACGTTCACGGTTCCCGGTTGAAGAGCCCTAAC
>JAFDKF010000214.1 GCA_019307135.1 Deltaproteobacteria bacterium | reverse complement strand
TTATATCTATGCCCCTTTTCCCTTTTGCCTGTGGCAGGCAAAACAGCCATTGTCATTCTTGCCGTCCCGCGGTCCCAACGCCTTATAATCCCACCTGAGCAGATACGGATTGGGTGTGCCGTGAGGACGGTGGCACGATATACACATCACGTGCGCGTTGGCCCTGTCAGGGCTGCTCGGGTCAGGGTAACCCACTGGAATGTCTTTCCTGTAAACGTAGGTTTCGTATTGCCCTTCCGTCGGAACGGGCGTATTCGTGGGGTGGCGAATCCAACTTCCCTCAGATCTCTGGTTATCGGTACCGCAGAACCCGGCATGACATGCAGAACAGTACTGATCACCGCTCTTGTATATGTTATGACCCTCCCCGTGTTCGTATTGGGGATCTCCAATTCCTTCAATCTCCGGTCCAAGAAAACGATACCCGGCCTTGGTAGCATGGTGCCTCACGTCCCGGTGACACGAGGTGCATGCGCTGCCTGCTTTTTTAAAATGCGCTTTCCCTGATGCGTAGTAAAAATTGCCGCCTGCCAGTAAGACTTCCGGTTCTTTTTTATTCTTTACAATCGGCACCGTGTTCAGCCCTGCCTTGCTAAGGGTATGGCTGTCTGCATCCGCATGGCACGCCTCACAGGCTTCTTCCAGGACAGATGCGTACAGACCACCAGTGGGGCGCCTGGCAATTGCGGCAGCGCTTGCGGCAGCCCTCTCCGCAGCCCTCTCCGCAGCTTTCTCCCTCTCTGTTCTATCCTGCCATGCGTGAACAACATGGCAGTCAACGCAACATTCTGTCATGAGCGCAGCAGTTGCCCTGGTGGAAAAGATAGCGATCAGGGCGGCAGCCATTACCACAATTGAAAGGGGGCCCGCAACCGCCCTGGCGAGGCGGATACGGTTTGAGTGGGCAGGGCTGACCAGAATCTTCTTCATACAGACCTAAAGTGATCGGTTCAAGGTTCAGGGTTCAAGGTTCAAAGGTTATAATATATTGACATCCCTCACTTTATAGCACGATAACCATATTAGGTTCTTTCACCCATTGGGTGAAACATGCGTGTCGTCCCTATTGAGGCATCGTCCTTTTGATATCAGGGACTTAGGGCTCTTCAACCGGGAACCGTGAACGTTGAACCGCTCAACCTAGGACAGAGTCCGTCAAATCCTTGATTGAACTTAGCTCCACTTCGTTCCGAAACTAGTCGAGTGGTTGATTAGTCGAGTGCCCGCCCTGGTGCATATTTCATTGTGTACAACCATACCAGCCAGGTAACCAGGTCTGGGCCAGGGATAAATCCCGGCCCGCCCTGGCGCGACATGCTTAAATTAACTACCAGGCCCCATAATCCCGGTCTGGGCCAGGGTCTGGGCCAGGGGTTCATCGAAAGAAGTTCAATAGGTTGTAGAAATTCCGAAACGTCCAATTATTTGTCTGCCCTGTTGCAAACTCGAACAGGGCGAAGCCCATGAGTTCTATCTGTCATAGTCATTGCAGCATCTATGCCGATGAGTCCAAAATAGTGCCGGAATGTAATATCTCCAACTCTATCAATATGTTAGAATGCGAAAAACCGCCCGCTACGGATGATAGAGTGGTAACAAAATACCACTTGTGTGAACTTGGTTTCCATCGTGGGTGAAAAACTTTTCACAAAAAAAAGACAGCCGGACTGCTTTCAGGCAGTCCGGCTGTCTTTGTCAACTAAGACCCGTGACTTTCCGTCTCCCGATCACTCGGGGTTTGGCTTTATCTGATATGAAATCGCTTCGCGATTTCATACGACGTCCCGCTATAAGTGGGCCTTAAAAACTCGACTATTTAACTACCCGACAAAAGTCGCTGGAATTTCAATAAGTTGTAGAAATTCCGAGACGTCGAATTGGAGCCAAAAGCCGTAACTTCTCAAGAAGTCCGGGTAATTCCCTCACACTGTCATTTCGCGTCATTGCGAGGAGCGTCAACGACGACGCAATCTCACCGCTATCAAAGAGATTGCCTCGCTTCGCTCGCAATGACAAAACCCCAACTTATTGAGAACTTACCAAAAGCCTTTTCCGGCGGCCAACCTACCAACAAAACCCGTCTTTGTCAATTCCAAAAAAGTCGTATTCTCAGTCGTATTTTAGGCCATTATTGGCGTACTTATGGTACGCCGCAGTTTCAGCCGTCGTAGCTAAGCTACTATGGCGAAGTCGGCGACGAAGGATGCAGCGCAACGCAGAAGTTGGACTTTTTACGAAGCCGTCAATACTTTAGTTGTAGATAACACGGTGATGTCAACGTAAGAGGGATTAGAATACTTCTTTCAAATCCAGTATAAGGCCGGGGGGTATTGGGGCATAATAAATCTCTCCCCAATCGGTTTTCTTAACGTAATTCCAGATGATAGATGCTAGATTTATTGAGATTTTCTGATGATAGTTAATTTTTATAGCAACTGCCTGATAGCATAACTGATCAAAGGATTTTTCTGTCTCTCACAGAGCACCCAGGGACACAGAGTTCTTGATCTGAATTCCTGAGAGGGGAATTCAGATCAAACTGCCAGCCCGCTGACGCGGGAAATGTCGATGGCGATATAGAAGATGATTGATATTCCTTCACAATACCTGCGCACGTGCTCCCGCCATGGCGGGGCTGACTATTTGGCCTGATTTTTCCTCTCAAAAAATCAGGCCAAGTAAAAGAATCATCTCTGCGATCTCTGT
The DNA here is from genome assembly GCA_019307135.1 of Deltaproteobacteria bacterium. Classification (GTDB taxonomy): domain Bacteria; phylum Desulfobacterota; class Desulfobacteria; order Desulfobacterales. Next base: position 3,873 of record JAFDKF010000214.1, on the reverse strand, counting down.
GAGCTCTAGCGATCGCCCCAATGCTCCTCCCTACGTTGCCAGATCGTGGGCTATACCGTGGCAATCCCCGCATTTTGTCACGTCCGTCATCATCGTCCTGGGGTGAGGTTGCCCGTGACACCTACTGCAAGGAGGAATCTCTTTGTGGGCAGGATGACACTCCCCGCACTTGACAAACGTATGTTTTGTCTCCTTTTTCTGCAGCATGTCGTTAACGTCATCGTGGCAGCCTGCACAAATGGCCGATTCCGTCTTCTCAGCATAAGATATCTGCGTGGGTTTATGAACCGGATGGCAGGTCATACAGTTTTCCGTGGTAAGCTGTACCTCCGGGCTGTGGGATTCATGGCATGCGCTGCATTCTGGGATGTATCCATGCCTTTCAGCATGGCAATCAGCACAGGCCACTTCGGTGGTATGCCTGCTGGGATAGTTCTTTATTTCATTCCCCTCTTTCGAGTGACAGAGGCTGCACGAGGTCTCAACCTGTCCCATAGGGATTACTAAGGGCTTGTGCGGGTCAGCGTGGCAAGCAAGGCAGGGGATCAGATTCTTATGTTCGCCGTGGAATGGCCCACCGCTTGGGCTGAGGTGGCAGGATTCACATTTGGGCATGATCTCGTCATAGTTCTGTTTTCGCGGATTGTACACGTGGTACTCCCTGTGGCAGCGTACACAATCGATCTGGTGTTTGGCCCCGGTCTTTTTGATGGTCTCAAAAATAGAAAAATGACACTGGCCGCACTCTGCCGTTGTCAGCGGCTCTATTTTCATTTCATACGGCGATATCCCCCTGGGTTTTTCTGCTGCTGGTGCGGCTGCAATCTGTTCTGCTGGCGTTGGAGCCGCCCCTGGCTGGGTTACACACCCGTAGATTGTGATTAGCCCGATAATACCAATGACACTGACGAACACGGCCACTTTTTTTGAAATCATCATCTGATCACCTCTGCATTAAATGTCTTGGAATTTATGCAACCCATTGAAATGATAGGTCTTTTCGTGACATCCAAACTTTGCCTGCTAAGGAAAATCCGCAATCCGCAATCTGCAATCCCAAATCGTTATCACTATCTCAAATCATGTGCCGTGCTATGGCAGTTGCCGCATTCCGGAAACTTCTTGAGCATTTTGTCCGGATGAGGTTGGCCGTGACACGCTGTACACGGTGGTATGGTTTTATGCTTATCCCGATGGCAATAAGCACAGGAAAGATCGTGGTGTTTTGTCGTATTTGCTTGAAGCAGGGTCCCGGCTTCCTCATGACATGCCGTGCAGTAATGCGATGGGGTCTCGCGGACGTAAGTAATCTCAAGGGGCATATGAACAGGATGGCAGGACTTGCAGGCCTCAAAGTCCTGGTCTTCGGTGTGTTTTTCATGGCATTCCATACAAACGGGGATCCGCCGGTGGACATCATGGCACCCATTACAAGCCACCTCTGTCTTATGAGCGCTGGGATGCTGTTCCACCTCTTTACCCTGCTGTTCGTGGCACGTAAGGCATGGAGCCGAAACCTCACCTTCAATCTTTAAATCAAGGGGGGCATGGGTGTCGGAGTGACAGCTGGAACAACCCTCCAGCTCATAGTGCGACTCCCCGCTATGGCACATGCTGCACCCCGGAACAGCACTTGTCCCCAAAGGAGGGTGCTCCACATGGCAGTCCTGACAGCCAACCTCGGTCTTGTGTTTGGCTCCTTTCGCCTCTATGGTTGCAGGTTGCTGGGGGTGGCAATGGACACATTGAGCATCGGTCAGGGGCGGCGCTTCTGCGGAATTACCGGTCTTTACATGAAAACCAAATACCACAAGGGTCATAACGATCAGGCCCAGACCACTGAAAAAAGCGATTCCTCTTTTTCTGCTTACCATAGTCATTTCTTATCTCCTCAAGTCATAAAATGGCTACGCGATTCCTGAACCTGTCAGGAACAGGTTTTATACAACGCGGCGCCGACTTCGCCAAAGTAGCCGCAGGCTACGACGGCTGAATTCGCCGCTTTAAAAAGGAAATTCATACCAAATTTTCTAACGGAGTTAACTGATCATTAAAAGTTAGAATTGCCTATCATTACGATAGAATAATGTCAAGTATTTTTTCGCTAATGTGTAGACTTATGGGTTGCGGGTTATCCGATTTGGAGGCGCCTGAAAACCTACGTGAAGACTGTAACAAGTTACACCTGTGTTACGTTACACTCCTGTAACATATTACGCTTTTTCCGTCCCCTGGAACAACCCATTTCTCTGCTTCTTTCCCAATAATAAAATAACTCCACTTCGCTGCGTGATTTTATAAAACTCGACTGCGTCGCTCAGGATAGTTGCCTTATTGGCCGAACAGAGAATTATGTCAATAAAATCAGCTTATTCCGTGTGCGCGTTTACATGATTTCCCACACAGCAGCTAATCTCGCCAGGAATGTTCCACCGGTCCTGAGGCGAGCTTTGAGCGAAGCAGGTTCTTTTTGGGCTTCTTGGCACGGGTCATGCTTAATTTAGTTGTATAGGAATTCCTTTTTAGACACGGATTAGACGGATGGCCACGGATTAGGTTTATATTGTTTGAACAATGGTTCATTGTTCAAACAATGCTTCCATTTCATAAATGCTGCCGCATTTGTGAAATAAAAGGCAGTGTAATCAGTGAACTCCGTGTCAGAGATTTATACCTAAAGTGATCGGTTCAGGGTTCAAAGGTTCAGGGTTCAAAGGTTCAGGGTTCAGGGTTCAGGGTTCAGGGTTCAGGGTTCAAAGGTTATAATCTATTGACATCTATCACTTTACGGTTCACGGTTTTAACCTCTGAACGTTGAACCGTTGAACCTTACTACTTGAGGCATGATGCTTTTCAGCCGTCGTAGCTAAAGCTACTTTGGCGAAGTCGGCTTGATATCAAAGGGTTAGGGCTCTTCAACCGTGAACCGTGAACGTTGAACCGCTCAACCTAGGTTATAAAGAAGTAAAGGTTTTTAAAATGATGGCGATAGGTTTATTTAGAGGTGGTATGATGAAAATTCTGGTGATAGCCGCTGCCCTGATCGCCATTTTTTCCACCAGGGGAACTGCCCAGTTAATGACAGAATGTTGCGGTGACTGCCACGTCATTCACGCGTGGGAAGATGAAACAGAGAGGGAGAGAGCTGCGGAGAGGGCTGCTAAGAGCGCTGCCGAGAGCGCTGCCGCAATTGCCAGGCGCCCCACTGGTGGTCTGTACGCATCTATCCTGGAAGAAGCCTGTGAGGCGTGCCATGCGGATGCAAACAGCCACACCCTTAGCAAGGCGGGGCTGAACACGGTACCAATTGTAAAAAACGGAAAAGAACCGGAAGTCTTTCTGGCAGGCGGCAATTTTTACTACAGTTCAGGTCAGTTGCATCTCGAAAAAGCAGGCGGCACGTGCACCTCCTGTCACAGGGACGTGAGGCACCACGCCACCAGCTCCGGGTATCGTTTTCTTGGATCGGATGTGGAAGGGATTGGAGACCCCCAATACGAACACGGGGAGGGTCATAACATATACAAGAGCGGTGATCAGTACTGTTCTGCATGTCATGGCAACTTCTGTGGCACTGAGAACCAGAGAGCCGGGGAAGGCTGGATTCGCCATCCCACGAATACGCCGCTTCCGATGGAAGGACAATACGAAACCTACGTTTACAGGAAAGACATTCCAGTGGGTTACCCTGACCCGAGCAGCCCTGACAGGGCCAACGCGCACGTGATGTGTATATCGTGCCATCGTCCTCACGGGACGCCCAATCCGTATCTGCTCAGGTGGGATTATAAGGCGTTGGGACCGCGGGACGGCAAGAATGACAATGGCTGTTTTGCCTGCCACAGGCAAAAGGGAAAAGGGGCATAGATATAA
>JAFDKF010000061.1 GCA_019307135.1 Deltaproteobacteria bacterium | reverse complement strand
GATAAAGTCCTTTGGGGACTCCGCTGCCTGGGCTTCACCATGGTTTGGATAAGGCGAAGTTCCCGATCTTAACAATTGGCCCGCAACATGGTTGCCTGCTCTGGTATTTGGTAGCTGCTCAACGATCTTTATGATTCGCACCGAATACTCGAGCAGCCTTTCTTCCAGGTCATAAGTCTGTTTCTTCATCTTTTCCCATTCAACATTCGATGTTGGACGTTCGATGTTCATTTTTTTCAGTAAATCTTCCACAGTCCATCCGGTGCAAAAATAACTTAGCGCTTATGAGGCCCCCCCTGGCGCGACAGCCTATTATGAGCTAGCACGCCACCCTGATCCAGGTCTGGGCCAGGGAGGGGATTTGGGGTATTTCTGGGTGGACACTAAGTAGCACTCGTTTCAAGTCCTACACTACTCTTCCCTTTTAAGCGAGCCACTCCACGATTCGAACACAGGCAGGCTGTGCTGGTTAGGTTTTTCCTCTGGAGTGTAAAACATTACATAGGTCATATCCTTCCAGCCGATGAAGCCACTTCCATCCCTGCATTCGTGGTATCTTTTGCGCCACGTCCCGGTATTCAAATAAATATGTTCGTGGAGTTTGCTACCTTCCCTGCTCACGGAAAGTGCCTTTTTCAGGGGGTCATGGGTATGCCCCATCACGATGTATTGTATGCGGCTGTCAAGCGTAGAGAAGAGTTTTGCCGCTCCTTTGACCAATTCATCTTCGCCAAATAGTTCGGTTAACTTATTTGCAATGCCCAACAATTTGCCCGTCGAAAACACCTTGAATTTCTCAAGGAAGTAAAGGACACCCTGTATCTTGTCGGCAGTGTCAAAGGGATTGTACCATCGATCATGACGGTCATACCATTTTTTTACAAATGTCAACTCTTGAAATTCTTGCACCACTTCATCAACCGTGTCCTCGATAATCTCCTTTAAATCCCTGTTGGCCTCCACCTGATAGAGGAGCCATTTCAAGGTCGCGGAGAATGGCCGTACATTCTCAATCTCCTGAAAATTTCTTTGTAAATTCTCCTTTTCTTCCGGGCTTAGATCAGCCCTGGCTTCTACATTTTTCATGAGTTTATAAGGAAGCTTGGCGATGAGTTCGGTTATTATAGGGTCGCCGATAGGCACAAGCTTGTAGTCCTTGTCAGTGCGGTCCGGGCCTCCCTCGTAGTTGAATTCATCGAAGCAATGACCGTGCAGCGCGTATACCCCATACTCGGTGTTTGAAAAGTGATGCTGGAAATTCTCCGGGTTGCTACTTTCCAAACCGAGAAGTTCTATAACTCTTGTTTTCAGGTCGTCTATCAACCAGGAGAGCCGGTCATGGTTTCCCGGTATATACACAGTCTCTACTTCATCTATATTTTCAAAACGTTCTCTAATAGCAGCCGGTTCGAAGAGTCTAAATGTATCCCTGTTTTTTTCTTCTATCTTGGTTAAGATTGCCCTGGCTCTTTCCCGCATCCTGGCTGTATTGTTTCCCCATGGCCGGTTAACTTCCTCTTCTTTAAACCATTCTTCGGTTCGAAGGATATCAAATATATCACCAAGAAAGACGATCTTTAACTCCTTAGCTTTTGCCTTATCTGCATGGACTTTCACGTTGGTGAGAAATTTTTCAAAGGCCGAAGTCGGTATATTGTGTTTTCCGGCAGTTTCATCCACAAAATGCAAATCACTGATAAAGACTAGCATAAACCCTCCTTTCATCCCATCCCTACCAGCTTTGCCACAGACAGAGATCGTCAAATAGTTGAGTCGTTGAGTCGTTGAGTCGGAAAATAAGCATGTTAAATCAGTATATTAGAGCTTCAACCCCGCCCGCCTCGCCTGAGCGAGCAGGCTCGCGATGGCGGGCAGGTACATCAAGTGTCCAATTTTTATGCAAACCATATAAATTCCAATAATGATAACCACTTAACTAATCAACTACTCAACCACTTAACGAGGTCTGGAATTCTTGAATCTCTTTTCCAGCCAGTTAGGTGGCAACCATTTGCCCTTCTGTACGGTAGGTGGCTTCCAGCCCCAAACATGCCCTTTATAATCCTCGCGAAGAAAACGAGTAACTATCCGCTGGACCAAATTGACGGCCGGCAAAAATCCATGAAAACCTGCCGTCTTTGCCAGCACGCGGTCTCTTATCTCCCATCTGGAAAAATCATCGGGGCATACGCAGATTATCTTCTCTGTTGCCAGAAACTCGGGAAGGGCACCTTTGAAGGGGACTGTTCCATCTCCTGTTGCCGTACTTTTTGGGTTATCAGACCACTCTTCCCGATCGTTTAACACCCTGAACAACAAGGACCCATCATCAAGTCTCCTGTTTTCAATCTGCACTTGCGTGGGTGCCCCCACACCCACGATGGCCATCCACCCATCCGCCTTTTCGGGAAGGCTCTCACTTAAGTCAACCGTCTTCACCCTCTCCCGATGTTTCTTGGCTGTAGACAAATATTTTCTTAAAAGGACGCGAGGCTTTATTCTTGCCTTGTGTCGTTTAATATACCGGCTCAGAGATTTGAGGAGGGAATCCTGCCAGGTTTTTGGATCAAACAGATCTGTAGGTGCATCGCCCACCTGCTTTACAGCCCCGTCAAAGGAAGGTAAAAGCTGGTAGAGAGCAGGTATGGTGCGAGCTGCCACCCGCTCGCGGTCCCGAGGGTTTTCACCGGTTAAGTGGCCTTTGCCGATGATAAGCTTCAGGACAGCATCCACAGCTCCCTGAAAGGGTGTGCCAATGGAAACCACCCTTCTCACCTTTCCCTTATGCCCATACCGCTTCAAATAATCAGCAATAATCAGCCCACCCATGGAATGGCCGACTAAATCTACGCGAAAATCTTCGTCCCGGTAATGAGGGAGCAGTTTGGTTCGGGCTATGACCTCATCCACGAATTTGTCAAGCACATCGGCCGTCAAGGTGCAATCCTGACGCCAGTCATATTCAAATGCAAAAACTGGCGTCACCTCGTCATCTCTTTGTAGTTCTTCGCGAAGCGCCTCCACCAGATCTTCGTAGACCAGCTCAAAAATAGAGACGGCCCGGATTCTCGCAGGCTCTTTGGCCTCGTAAAGGAGATTGTCCGGATGAAGGGCCCATCGATCATATTTCTTGTTCAACACTGCGGACCACACCGATTCGGGAGGAATGGGATAAAAATCATCCAGGTTAGTAGCAGTAAGTCCCGGAACAACAATAACCGGCGGCTGAACCATTTTTTTCTTCCTTTCGTTTTAGATATTTTTCATCAAGTCCTCTTTTCTCTATCAGCGTCTTGAAAATAAATTTTGGGGATGTATAAGGCACAAGCCTCTGTGAAGCTGCGAAGCTGGGGATATGAACTTATAAACTATGGATGGCCTCAGCTTTCCCCTGGTGTTGTTGCCCTTTTTCCCACCTTTTTAGGCTGTCGAAGCGCTGTCAATGCCCTTAGCAAGTCATGCCAGTAAGGTGCCCCGATACTCACTAGAATCCCTGTGAGCAGTGACCCAAAAAATTCATAGAAGAATCCACGCCACCCTTTGACCGCGTCAGTCCAGATCTTTCCTACTCCGAAGTTCACTTGCCCACGGAAATGGTGGATCTGTTTCTCGAGCGCGTCCTTTTGCTTCATTACCATTTCTCTCTGCGCTTCTGAGTTAGCCTCGTCAGCACTTGGGGCGTTCTTCTCCAAATCTTCTATCTCCTTTTGATATCCTTGTATCATTTCCAGGGCAGACGCCACATATTCCGGTGACGAAAACTTGGTTCGGGCCTGTTGATCTTCGTAAAGGGTCTCCCAGATAGAGAAGGCATTGACGTTCATAAACAGGCAAAGTCCTAAGCCCAGCGCCAACGAGATGTTTTTGGTGCGTTTTTCGAAGGCGTGACGCAGGTTCGCCTTATGTACCTCTAAACGCGCCTCGAGATTCTCCAGTGAAACGGGCTCTGCACCTAGCTGTGTCAGCAACCACTCCATGTTTTCCCTGGTTAGGAAATCCTCACGCAACCGACGCCACTGAATCTCATCCAGCCAGGCCACTTTTCCCTTCCACGTGTTCCATCCCCCCTTAATCGTACCCCGTAAAAGCCGCTCCACTTCCCTTCTAAAATTACGGCTATAGTAGTCACAGTGATTCTTTACTACTGAGGTCAGGCTCTTCACCAGCAGGCTCAGCACTAACATAATCACCACAAAACCGATGATGGTTTCAATCAGCGGGAACATCGGCTTTCCTCCTCTCCTGTTCCACCATTTTTTCCGATAAAGGTTCGTCCGCCTCTTCTCCGAAGTGTTTCGTGCAGGGCGGCGGGCCAAAGCGAGACCATGGCGATATCCCTAAAACGATCACCAGTGCGACTACTAAAGCTGAAAGAAAAACATAGATAAACTGAAAGGACATGGCTATCTCCTCCTTCCCTCTGTGTTTATTGCCGTCCCTTTGCCACTTTCCCCTCCAAACGTCATTTGACACCTTCCAAGATACCTTGCCAAAAGCCCTTTTCTTCAGACTGTTGCTGAACTGCCTCGGGCTTTTCCAAAGCCTCCTCCTTCTCTTTTAGCTCTCTCTCTTTCCGCTCAAGCTCCGCTTCCTTTTCTCTCAAGATTTTTTCTCTTTCTTCTAGAGCGACCTGTTCACCGTCCTGAGCGTAAGCCTTGGAGACCCAACTCAGACCTGTTTGAACGATCGTTTTTTGTTGATCAACCGGAACGGCATTGTAAAACGAGATGAGAATCGAAGGAGCGGCCATACCAATAAAAAACGCCTTCTTAAGGGTTTTTTGGGGATCGTCCCACATATAGGCAACAATGGCTCCCAAAAAGGCCAGACATATCGTCGTCACCACAAAACCCAAAAGGTACTCAGTAGGTGGAAGCTTATCAATGCTTTGAATACGTAACACCAATTTGACAATGTTTCTTGCCACACCGCCTGCAGCCCCCATTAACAAAATTTGCCTTACCATGTGGACATTCCTCCTTTACTTTTCACCTGTCTAGGGTAAATCAGCTTTTCATTCTAAAGTCCAGATACGCCCATAGTTGCTTGGGACGGTAAGCCATGACTCCTCACTACTAACAATCTCCTTCAAATTATCGTATCCATGGCGTTCTTCCCGATATTAGCCACCAAAATTGAACTCTCTAAACCACCTAGGCCATTTCATCGATCGAGCCCGCATAGACTGCCGCCAGGCCATCCAGATTCTCCTTCGCCTTGGCCAGATCCTGATCGTTATCGATAAAAAAAGGCTCGGCAATGACGCAAGGAGCGTTGGTATAACGCAGCAAGTAGCCGCCTCGATCTTCGCTCGTTTTCGGTTTGATCCCCCTGTCGGGCAAACCGAGAAAATCAACCAGACCTCTTTGAAGGATTTCGGCAATCGTTTTGCCGACTTCAGACTTGTGATAATAGAGCACTTCGGTTCCGGAGGCACGGCTGTTATAGGCAACGCTGCTGATTCAGGGGATTCCGGAGCCCCTCTGCGGAGCCTGGTAAGCACAATTTCCCCATCTTCGGTTTTCAAGTGTCCCTGCCGAAGCAAAATCCCGATGAGCCAATACTTGCCTTGCATTTTTTTCTCTTCCCCTTCATAGACCGGGTACCATCATCCCCGTTCTTCAGTATGCAGCGTTCCAGGAGCAGCAAGCTCAGAGCATAGCCCCTCCTGCGAATCACCTATTTACCTCTTTCCATCAGATTTATTTTACATAGTCAATAATGTCTACAATATCCCCTGTAGTCAACATATTAACGCACTTACTTATTTACTTATGGACGTCCCCCTCTCTGTCCATGGACCTCACATTCATGCCTGTGCGCTGTGGTGTTGAAGCGCGCCATGTAAAAATGGTAGTCTTCTTCCACAAATAACTTCGGTTGCCGATTATTGCCTCCTGGCCAGGAAGTCATCATCTTATGGAGATCCCTCTTCCCTTAGAGTATTTATACTACTTCACCACCTTGATGCTGTATGCACCTGTCCCGCTCTGACTGTTGTAATGTTCAACTCTGACATAGTACGTACCAGGTGAAAGGTCTCCGGCAATTCTTGCATTCCAGCCTGTACCGCTGTCGTCATCACGCGCAATCAGCTTTGTTTCACTGTCTGGGCCGTAAAAGGCCATAAGTAAATCCGTGCGGCCTTCCGTTTCAACGGTATATCTTCCTTCCTCGTCAACTATGAATTTATAGTAGTCTTTCTGGCCTGGATGAGTGATCTCTGCTTTATGCGGCGCTAAATCAATAACTGGCAACTCAACCGGTCCCTCGACGGGAGGAGCAAAAATCACAGCAAAGGCTTTCTGGGATCGAAAGTCATCTGTTAGAGGCCCGTATTCATTGTACTGAGGCTTCTGGCTTGACCTGATCAACTTGCATATCTTTTCATGCAGGTCTTTGAAAGTTCCGGCAAAAGCACCATCCTGCCAGGCTTCACACAAAGCGATAGTGAATGCTCCACCATGCTGGTATCCAGCAGACGTAAAACCGTCCCGACATCCTCCCAGATGAATAAGCTGAGCCTTTATATCCACTTCCTCTCTTGGCGTCCTTGCTACAGGCCTGAATATGGCCTGTTCATTTACTGGTACCGTCATTCTTCCCCTGTAATTCGTGCCGGAATTGCAGCTGTCGCTGATCATTACTATACGTACGCCAGCTTTGAATCTTGTCAGTGCATAGTGAATCTTGTCATCTATTACTTCTCTGTCATATGCAACGAGTGTTTCATCCTTGCCATCCGGTTCGTCTCCGCTAAGATCCGGCTGTTGCCCGCCATGCCCCGAATAATAGAAAACAAAGATGTCATCACCGACCAGGTTGTCAGCCGCGCGATAGAGTGAAGATAGGATTCTGTTCCGGATGGCATCAGCGGTCTTCACCATCTTAGTATCGTAGCCTAGGGATTTCAGAATTCTGTCCATGTTATCTACATCAAGTTCGCATCCCCAACATCCGCCCGTTCCATCCCATCCGTTATAAGAGGCGGGATCTACACTTTTCAGTCCAACCAGCAGAGCATGTCCTTTAGCCATTCTCTTCCTCCTTTTTCCATAGGTAATAAAATGCTTAAATAGACGGATAAAGACTTTGCTTGTAGGCCGGGTAGCCCTTCACAGGTTCAGAGTTTCGGTGAACCCTGAACCTCTGAACCCGTGAACGGTTACCAAAAAGCCAAAGACCAAGATTCGCCCATTGTCCTGCACCACCATCTGTTGCCGCAGGCACAGCCCCTTCTGCGGAACACCCGTACATCTTCCCATCAGGCTTGTTCAACATAGTCAACAACGTCCTCATTTCCGTTCGGCTTAAAGCGACAGACCGTGGGTAGACCTGGGGTGCCCTCATCACACAAATCGCACAAGAAGTCTAATCACAGCACTTCCGACTGTCTCAATGTTGTCTGCCAAACGATTCACCTTCTCATTCTCTGCAGTGGCACTGTTCACGATGCGCATAAGTTCCGCTAATTTCTTTTTCTCATCCAGGCTGGGAAACAGCTCTTGAACCTCGGCATCTGTCATTTTCGTCAGGGAAGAGATTCGTGTGGCTAATGCTTCGTCAGTCTCCTCCTTTGCTTCGTCGAGCGCACTATCTATAGCATCCCAGTCAATTGGCATGGTACACCTCCTCTCTATTCGTTTTGCAGCCTGTTGATAATTTTCTCTATTTTTTCCCTGTTCTTCTCGAAGGCATCTTTTCCAGAGACAATCTTTCCCACCAAGTCGTCTGCCCACGTCATGTACCTGCTAAATTTCTCATCAGCGTCCATGAATGCAAGCACCCTTTGCTGCCGTTCTTTCACTCCCGCTGCAGAATCCAACAATGTCGTAAGAGTAGCACTAGCAGCAATCAATTCATCGTAGTGCTTGTTTGTGCGTTGCACCATCAGCCGCTCCAGCTCATCCACTGGTGCTAACAACTCGTCCCGCTTGGCATTGATCCTTTGCTGCAAGCGTTCGCTCAATCCTATAATAAATTCCAGGCGCTCGGCACTGTCGTTAGTGCCTACTATACGATTCCATTCTCTGACTACCGCTTCCTTCCTGAACACCTGCTTTGCATACTCTGGGATCCACTCTTTGGCGATAAACTCGTTAATGCGCGCACGTTTTTCCTTCATGTACTGTCGTACCAATGCCACGTGTGCCTCCCGTGATTCTACCACACGCGTGCCGATCTCAGCGGAGACCTGAACCGCTTCCCGGGGTATGGACACACAGCCACCGACGAACATGCCGAGTAACAGACAGGTCATTATTAAGAATCTTTTGGCCATTGCCATCCTCCTTTTCTCTTCATGTCCAGTATCGTTCTATCCGCAGCGCCAGGCACGAGGTGCCGGGCACATCCGAAGCAAGGTTGACAGGCTCAAGAGTAACTGGCAACATAATGAAATCACTAAAAGTAAGCTCTGAACCAAGGATACCTCCTTGCGACTCAAGGTGCTCATCCACCTTATGAAAGTTGACACCCCAATATCCATGATATCCTGTTTTTCCTCCATCACCAGAACCATTAAAGGTGACTTGATTTCCACCAGTAAAGGCCTCATCAGGATTATCAACAATGGGGGTAATCCATACGGAAGTAAACCCCATATCCTTTATGTAACCCGCATTATCAAGAATCCCTTTGAAGTCTCCTCCCAAATATCCCACATTTGCTCTCTGCCCATTGGGTCCGAGAAGTGGTCGATCAAAACTACGATTATTTCCACCCTGGTCGACAAAGTTGTTGCTCTCATCACCATCAACGAACCGATCTGTGAGAACGAAATAGATTGCTTCCTCAGCATATGGCTCTGTTGTTCCAAAAAACTCGTCGTTGGTTTGAGCAAAGATTGGAACAGAGAAAAGTGAAAGGAAAATTAAAGATAATAGAAGTCTGTAAACATATTTCATTTTTTTACCTCCTTTGTTGCTTTGAAGTTCGCATTCTCTTACATTTTTTGCAAAAGAACCGACTAACTTCCTTTTTTCCCAATGATATGTATCTCCATGGGCTTGAGCGTAAACGGAAGTGCGCGAACCGGACCGTTCGTAGTACCGCCTCTTAGTCTGTGAATAATCACACTACCCTTTAATTTTTCAATAACGCTCCCCGGTAGTGTAGCATTCGCCCCTTGATTGCTGTAAAGGAGATCCAAGCTTGTATCAGGAGGATTGAGAGCAAAATCTACAATCACAAAACCTGAAAAACTCCTGTCAATTAATGTGCTTGCAACAACTACTACCTCCATATCATTCAGAATCCGGGAGAAAGCAACTATTCCTGGAGCTGTGGTAGATATACCAAACTCAGTGCCACTTCCGGATATTGCCCTGAAGAACTGCCTGCCATAACGCAGTGCTGGCTGACTGGCGTGAACAGCGGCAATCTCCTGTATAGCTTTATGAAAGGCATTATTAGTATCAAAAGCGTTCGGTTTACCCCAGAGGGCCTCACGAACATTTTCATCGCTGTCCCCGGCTCCGTGTAATCCCTGCTCTGTTCCATAATAGATGACGGGCACACCCTGAAGGGCAAAAAGACAGCCAACCCCCATGGTCACCTGTGCATCGAATCTATCCGGATCAGAAGGGTCGGAAAAACGAAAGCGACACTTCTGGTCATGGTTATCCAAAAAAGTAACAAAAAATCGGCTTGCCTCCCCATGAGTACTTATCAGCACCTTCCCAGGACCCTTCTGTCCTCTGTGGACTTCCTTGCGATCTTCGTACAAATGAGCTAATTGAGAAGGAGCATTGAATCCCTTCATCACACCAGGAAGTACATGAAAAACCGGAAAGTCAAGGGCAGCATCCACGCCAACAAGACTGTCCGGATCCGAGGCAAAGCGACCGGTGTATTCAGCTATCTTTTCATCATTGTCCGCTGTCTCGCCATAAGTGAAAAAATTCTTTTTGCCAATACTTAAAGCAAATTCCCTGATGGCATTGCCAAAAATACGAGCAAAAGGCCGTTCCACATGCTTCAAAGTATCAATCCTGAAACCGTCTATATCAAATTTGGCAATAGCATACTGGTACGCTCTAATCATTATATCTCGCACTGGATGGTAGAATCCATGCTCAGGAGTGACCTCACTGAAGTCTGTCTTAAGTTCCTTGAGAGAAAAAAAGTCACCCTTGGTTCCCCATAATCTGTTTCCCTGCCGACGGAAGAACCTGTTGTCACGGATTTCATCGGGAAAAACAGCCGCATCAGGTGTTAGATCCGGGTCATCAAGCATATCTTGTGGTGCCACCTGCCAGTTGGGGTTAGGGGTTCCATCTGCTTTTCTCCAGAAGATATCGTACGGAAAATCTCGAAAGGGCGCTTGAGCGCCATGTTCCTGATACTCAAAGACGTCACCTGCGTGGTTGATGACGATGTCTAAAATTACGTAGATTCCTCTGGCATGGGCCTCATCGATTAACTCTTGAAGCCCTTGTTCTGTGCCGTAACGAGCGTCCACTCTCAAAAAATTCTGGATTCCGTATCCGTGGTAACTTCCATCGGAGAACCGGGGATTTTGAAGAGGAGGAGTTATCCAGACAGCGGTAACTCCAAGAGATTTGAGGTACTCAAGTTTTGCCGTAATACCTTTAATTTTACCTCCTTGAAATCCCCCAAACTTGGCATCGAAAGGCAAATGTTTAGGCGCTACGTCCGGATTGTTGAATCTGTCGATCATAATCATATAGATAATCTGATCTCGCCAATCTTGAGGAGATGGAAATGGCGTTGGAATCTCTACAACCTCTCCATCAACGGTTACCTGTTTTGTCTTCTGTGACCTTGCTTCTTTGATGACTCCCTGAACATCAGGTTCAAAGATTGAGTTAATCATGATAATACCTCCGTTTTCCCACCTATTCTTGAATAATGTCACTTCTTTTTAAACTCCTCAGCACTCACCATATTGCCTCTTCCCATGAAACTTATTCAAAATAGTCAACAAGGTCCCCGACTTCCCCCGAGAGACGCAGCCAGAGTATCCAGAGCAAGACTAGACCAACATAGCTCAGCCCGCCCCAGATGTAGGAATGGGCAACGTCAAAATACTCTTGCGCCTGCACTCCTATCCAGAACAGAGTAACCAGGCGTACAAGATTGCCCACAAAGACCGCCGCAGTTGCCAGGATGATTCCTAACAACCGAGACCCACTGGAGGTAGGATAGGCCAGCACACCGCTGAAAAAGAGAAGCAGGTGTGGAGCTCCAGAACACTCCGTTGCGATGTCTATTCCGAAGACCCCAGGAAGCACCACCTTTTGGCCTAAGACGATGACAGGCAATCCGGCCACTTTCAGGAGCCCGCCAACCAACGCTGCCAGCATGATAAGCAACGGCTGCAAAAGTGCATGGACAGGGGCAAGATAGAAAAAGCCCATTCCCATGGCACAGAATAGGCAGAAGCGCCACGCAAAGAAAAAGGCTTGCTGCCTACACTCCTGGCCGGGCAGCTTCGCTGGCTGACCACGAAACGTCCCACAACTCCCTGGCATTTTGCAGACTCCTAACACTCCTTACCACGCTCACGGAAAGAGGCAATGCCGGTCAGTAAAAACGATAGCCCGATAGCCAGCAGGCCCAAGGCTGTGGTGACAGGCGTCACACGGATTTCAGTGGTAGCAATCCCTGAACCTTCGGAAGCTTGATGCGGATAGCCATCACCTGGATTGGGATATTTAACGTCCCGCGCATTGGCGCCCAATAGGTAAGTCCCTTTTTGATCGATGGTAACCCCGGTCCAAGTATAAGTGTACACCTTTGGTGCCCCACTCACGTCTTTCCAATGGGCCTTATCAATGTCAGAAATGCCCGTGTTATCTCCGAACCACCAAATAGACTTTAGCCCAAAGGGGGCTGAGCCTGTAACTTTGACCGTAAAGGGTTTATCCTTCTTAACTTTTTTAGGTTTGACTGAGATGACTACTGTGGGTACGATTGTACGATGGGTATTTACTCGGCCGTATCCGTAATGGTCACTGAACCCATTTGTATCGTAGTTAGCATCAGACGACGCGATTTTTTCCGCTGTGGTTTGTAGGATATCTTGCACCTCAGTGCGGGTTAAATCAGGGTTGACTGACAAAAGCAGACCTACAATGCCGGCCACCGTGGGACATGCCGAGGAAGTGCCCCCGAAGTCTTGTGTGTAGAGCCCGGCGGCATCGGGAAGTGGTGGCGTCCCATCATTGAAGCCGCCCGCACCCGATTGATCAGTGGTCCAAGTGCCGACGGCATCAGCGGGCTTAGGTAATTGACATGTGGAGCCATATATAGGGTGAATCCAAGTATTGATAGGCGCAACCATATCTAAATCTACACCCCAACTGCTATAACAAGATCGAACATCTTTGTTGGTAGACGCTCCAACGGCGATCACACTGTTCAACGCAGCCAACTCTCCCTCGGCTGGATCGGAAATATCGCTATTGCTGTTGCCAGCGGCAAAAAGAACCACACATCCCTTACCACCGCGACCGTTTGTGGCTACATCATCGATTGCATCCACAACCAGGTCTGGCGCTGGAATCGTTAACCCCCAACTATTGGAAATAACATCTGCATTAGCTGTGTTAGCAGCCCAGTAAAAAACATCTGCAAAATCCTGCAATGTGTTCCCCAAACGGACAGCAACAATTTTGCTGGTGTAGCATACTCCTGCAACTCCCTTATTATTATTACCAATGGCAGCTGCAATACCTGCAACAGAGGTACCATGATAGTCTCCAGGTCCTGGTGAAGGGTCATCATCATCATCGGTAAAGTCCCAAGAAGCAACGATATGCGCTTGTAAATCCTCGTGATCTTTTTCTATGGAATCGTCCAGAATTGCAATCTTGATGTTGGGATCTCCTGTTGTAATTTCCCAGGCCTCCGGAGCATCTATATCAGCATCTACTGTACCCCCATTCTGACCAGTATTATTGAGGTGCCATTGGTTGGGATAATAAAGATCATTGGGCGTTGAACGACGTTCAAACGTGGTGATGAAATTCGGATGCGCAAACTCTGTTAACTCGCTTTCATAATATTGATTGGCAATGACTAATGCATCCCCTTCAGACTGAGGCGTAACCCGCAAAATAAATTGATTCTTTACATATTGAGAGGCCCTAACAATCGTAACCTTCTTACTGGCGTTAAAATGATCAATCTGCTCCAGGGTAATCTCTGGTTTGAACTTAACGACAAATTCTTCACTAAGGATTAGATATGATTTAGTCTTCTCAAACAAATATACTTTCCCCACAGTCTCAACCAAGCCGTTGCGTTTCAAATCAACTTTAAGAGTTGGCATATTCAATTTTGTCAAAGGTTCAGCAAGAGGGACAAGAAAAACGTTTGCCCGGGCAAGGTCTTGCTTTTCGAGTTCCTTAACAGCGCTAAATTGTCGAAATCTAGGTAAGAAGGAATACACTCTATCTAAGGGCACCTCTTTCTTGAACACCACTGCAACCTGGCTCGTATCCAACACAATGGGAATCTTTTGGCCACGTGAATAGTAATAATCCCCCTCTACGGCTTGCCCCGCACTTTCGGCGGATATGAGAAAAATCATTCCAAAAGTTATACAGAGCAGAACAAATAACCCATTTAATTTTCTTTTCTCCATGATTCTTTCCTCCTTTTTTAAATTGCATGCTCAACAAAAAATGTTTAAAACACCAGGCATTCCAATCGGTAACACATTTACAAAAAAACCATCGATAACCTCTCTGCAAGACTGCTACAGATGAAAATACTCCAAGCTAATTTCTCCACCGATCATAGTTGATTCACACCTCAGCCTCTCATGAGATTGGTACATTCAAACAAGGCACTTCACAAATAACGATTTACCCATTCTTTTCCCCTCTACGAACGATTGCCTTAATTCGCCCCGGCCTTGAGACTAGTTTGCCTCCCTAGAAGATGATACGTTGGACTCCTAACAGAACAGACACTCTTCTTTAAGGAGCTGGGTAGGCACATTTTGAGGTTTTTCTCCATGTGAATCACCCTTGATGAGGGTCAAATGATAGGCAGGAAGCAGTTGATTCTACTGGAAATATGCAAAAATCATGCAAGATAAGAGCAGTCAGAGCATTTAGAGCATTTGCCTTTAACTCTATATACTTGGCCCACATTGCACCAGAATCTACATCCAAAAGATTGGGTAACAAAGGTTATACATTGGGGAAAAAAGTGCCACTTATGAGCAATAGAATTCATAGGGCAAATTGGAAAAGACCAGGTAGGACAAAGGGAGGTTGGTGTGAGCTGTAGCATTGGATTATGGAAATAAGAACGCTGAGTATGAAAACAAAAGATTTTTTATCCGCCAACGGCGGATTCTCCGCGTCCTCTGCGTCCTCTGCGGTAACGTACTATACTGAAAGGATGATCACGGCCTAATCTGCCTTGTTCATGTTTGTGATGATTCCTTCATCACTACATTCTATTGTTACGTGTTGCCCTTCGCTAAAAGCTTCCAGGTTTATGTCTGAACCTGCTCTTAGACTCATCGTCTCACCAGACTCATCTTTCAGCTCAACCATGCCTGTATCAGCCTGGATAGCCAAAATGGAGCCCTTTATCGTCTTTGTTGCCTCTATGTCCTGGCTCGAGACCGGCGCACTGGCAAAAGAGATCGCAAAAAGTACAGCACCTATTAGAAAAATACCTTTTTTCAAAATGGTTCTTTTCATTTTTTCCTCCTTCATTTTAGTTAGGGAAGCCCCTGGATTGTCTCTATTTGGGCCGTCGGTTTCACTTCTTTTTGGCTCACCGATTTGCCACTCACATACAGCAGGATCACCTCCTCTCTATTTTCCGAATTCAAGAACTCTATTATAGGATCGGTTTGTGGATGGAGGCAACAAGAGGCGTCAACGCTACCTCCTTATGATAGCGCAACTCCTTGTCCCAAGTTTTTGGAAACCAAGCTCATTAACTCTTCTCTGGCGAAGGGCTTTGCCAGAAAATCGGCCTGGTACCTCTCTTTCTCATCCTCAAGGCGTGACTGAAACTGGTTCATGTGACCAGTGATATAGATCGTCTTTATCTTTGGATCGTGCATCCTTATTTCCTTCATAAGTTGAAAACCATTTTTCCCGGGCATTTGGATATCGGTAATAACAAGATCAGGCTTGAAATCGAGATACGCCGAATACCCGTCATTACCATCCCTGGCCGTAGTTACGCGATAGCCTTCAATCTCTAAGAATTTCTGGATGATGGAAGCTATTTCCGCATTGTCATCTATAATCAGTATCTTCATAATTCCCCTCATTCACGATGTGGTTGCACGGTTTCCCATCTATTGAATGATTTGTTATATTCCAGGTAGGCGTTCCCAGGTTCAGGGTTCACCCTGTTCCGGCAATGGCGGGCAGGGTTCAGATTTTCGGTTAACCCTGAACCTCTGAACCCTTGAACGGTTACTATTTTAGCAAAGGCTGTGCCAAATAAGATTGGTCACCTATTCCTTTGATTTTAAAGACTTTTCTGTGATGGCTCGGATTTTGGGGGAAATTCTATGAAGGGAAATCCCTACAGAAGAGCAAGGGAAATTTGAAAAGATGGACCTAAGTACTTGTAGATTCTATATTTCTATCTGGAGGATATCTCCTACACTTGCCTTCCTTCATACAAATGAGCCAGACGCAAGGGCGCAATTCGCTTCTGTTCAAGCAGGGCGACGGTGTCCTCCAGTTGCTGAATGGCTCTGCCGTCACATCCACTACCAAGAGGATCATGTCAGCCCTGCGGACCATGTCCTGGAGCCGGGGCTCCATTGAAGGGATAAGAAGAGGCTGATGGTCTCAAGGGGGTTGGAAAGTAAAAAGGAAGGAGAGAATTTCCACAAAAAAAAAGCGGCAGATCCGGAGCCGGGGTCGGTGTCTCATCCTATGTATCATATAGGTGCGGTGAGACTAAATATTCGCCACTGGTCCAGACTTCCACCGCATATATAATAATAAGCACGAAATATGGTCTCGTCAAGAAAGAGAAAAGCCTCCGAGGGGAGGAATTATCCATAACCCCAGAGGCTTAGGATGAGACACCGACAGACAACGAGGCCTGTACGTTGATCCCTAATATCATCATTGGGCGAAAAATCAAGGCCAAAGTGTATATTCGCCCAGGTTTCCAACTCCTGCCAACCCCTCACCTTTAAAACTTAAGCATAGCATCGTTTGGAAATACTGGCGATTGAATGCCGCAAAAGTTCAAGCGATTGAGCATCCTTGACCAATATCGTTCGGCATAATAATTGCTGGGGCAAGGCCGCAAAATTAGAAGATTTTGTGGCGGGGGCGTAACCTATGGAAATTGCAGGAGATCTTTTTTATAGACAAAAAA
>JAFDKF010000213.1 GCA_019307135.1 Deltaproteobacteria bacterium | reverse complement strand
ACCGGTAAACATGCAGGCACGAGACGGTCCGCAGAGCGGGACGGTATGGTAGTTCGGAAACCGCACACCTTTAGCCGCCAGAGCGTCCAAGGTCGGAAGGCACACCTCGGTTTTGTCCCAATTCGACGGCAAATCACCCCAGCCATGATCGTCGGAAACGATGAACAGGATGTTGGGCCGAGCGGGCGAGGTTTCCGAGCGCGAGATGGAGCGCCGCAGTTCTTCGGCGCGGGCTGTGTTCTGTATCAGCAAGAGCACTGCGATAACTGTTGTCAGGATTTTCATTGCATGTTTTCCTTTTCTGTTTCTTTCATTACTACTTCGCGCTTTTCAATGCCGGGTCATAGGTAATGTTACATTTTACGAGGCGCCGGTTCAAAACATCCAAGACAAACAGCTTGTCCTTCCATACCGCCAGACTGGAAATGCTTCCAAATGGCAGCTCGGGGTGCGGATACTTGCTGCCCTTTCCTTTGCAGTCCGCGTTGCCATAGCTGCCGAATTCACCGACGAGCTTACCCGTCTGCGTGTCAATAACCTGGACACTGTATTTGTTCGCCACGTAGATGTAACCCTTGTCATCCAGCGCCTGATTAACCCGGTGCGTGCTGCAAATACAGTGGGGATTCGGCGGGATGAGACCCATTCCATGATTGCCGTCCCATGGCTGCGACCAAATCGGTTCTCCGCCGGTGGGTGGAAATTTCGACAGGGCAAAAGGCCTCATCGGCAATCGCTTGGGGGCTTTGGCCTTGGCTCGGCTGACAGGTTTTTTAGGAGCACTACCATCGGCGGGAATATGGACGATGTACAAGTACCCGTCCTTATCGACCTGAATGCCCTTCACGCTGGTAAGGTCCAGCAGCGCTTTGTGCTTCAGTTTGCCGGTAGAATCATAGACGTCGAGCTGCCTGTACAAGCCGTAACGGGGCAGCATCATCCCCGATTCCACGTACTGGTCATGTTTCTTGGCATAGTAAATATTGCCTTCACTATCAATCTCCATCCCGGAGTAGACATCCCACCAGCACGTAAATTGCTTATTGAGATGTGCTTTTTCGTATAACCTGCCTTTTATGGGAAACGGATCCACAAGCAGTTCATGGCTTCCGGTGGACGAGAAAGGAACCGGTTTGCCGGCGCGGTCAAAACGCAAGATGCTGACGCCGTCATCAGAGAGTCTCCACCGGTAAATCCTGCCATCCTTTGCGAATACGGAATCCAGGAACAGGGGTTCCTCCGGATGAGGGAAACCGCGTTCGAGATTGGTGGCGCCCCACGGCGAGATAAGTCCACTCTCCTCGATATCAATGAAGTATGGCTCCCATGTCTTCAGGATGTTCCCCTGTTGATCCAGGCGATAAGCGGTGCCGAACTTCTTGTGGCGGTATCTGGCATCGTCTTCCACATACACGTGCCCCGTCTCGGGATCGATATTCAGGATGGGCATACCACTGTCCTGTCGCGGATTGGATAGGGTGGTGCCATCATCCTGCCATTGCGCCATCAGAGAAAGGTCTTTACCCGACAGTTTCTGTAAAGATCCCGGCCCGTCGCCGTTGGCCACCCAGACCAGGGTTGGCGACACGCCTGCATCGACCGCTATCTGCATCACATAGGTATGCACAGCGGCGGATTCAGCCATCAACTCCGGCTTTTTCCAGCTTTTCAACTTGACAATCTTGCGCGGAGGCTGAAGCTTTTCGAAGTCCGCGGCATGAAATAGTTTCTGTACATTCCTTATACCACGCTCAGTTCTCAGGTCTTCCGCTCGCTTTTCGGAACCGATTAGCACATAAAGGCATTTGTCGCTGTCCATGGCCAGCGCGGTCGGATCTAACAGAGGCTTCTTAGTTCCCTTGTCCATATAGTGCGTGATCGATGCGACCACTTCGCCGTCTATCTTGCAAACCTGCAGGCGACTGTTACCCGCATCGGCAACTATAATATGATCCCCGTCCACGACTACGCCTGCGGCCTGTTTAAAACCGCCTACAACGCCCAGTTTCTCTGCTTTCGGGCCGGGTTTCAGCCCGAGTTTCCACACGTAACCGCTCCGGTCGCCCTCTATCGGGAAGTGGTATTTGGGTTTATTCACTCCCCCTTCCAAGTTGTAGTGGTGGTATCTCGACTCGAAGGAACTTTGCCCTCCCGATATATACAGCGAACCGTCAGGGCCAAAATGAAAATAGGGGTAGCGCAGAGAATCGAAGGGCAGGTAGTTAGCTAAACTGCTGCCTGGTTTTCCTTCATATCTCGCAGAACCCGTATTCCAGCCCTCTTCGGGCAGACTGCCATCGGTCCCAATTCTCATGAGTTTGCCCCGGTAGAGGTCCGATATAACCAGGTCGCCATCGGGAGCCAGCGCAATCTTCTTATGGGAATCCCAGAATGAGCCGTAAAACGAGGGTTCGCCCCAACTCAGGTCAAACTTGGGAACAATCAATTCGGTTCCGTTCTCCCGCACGACATCCTCGCATATATCCCGCACGCTTGAATAAGGCAGGGTGGGATTAAGCGGCATAATGGTTCTCAAATACGCCCCGCTCCGGTCAAAGACGCGGACTTCCCCCACGCCTCCGACCCTCTTGGGCTCACACAGCACAAAGAGTTCGCCTTTCTTCTCATCAACAGTAAGATCCCATATAATCCCACACGCATGAGGATCACCATCGAGCAGGAAACTTTCAAGTTCCAGCCTGACCTCGCCGGTTGTGCCGGGATGTGCGGAACCTGGCCCAAGCTTGATCGCCGGCTTCCCGCCTTGCTCTGCTGATGACAGGCCGGGGCAAAGCATCAGGACCAGAATGGCTGCTGTCGCACACTGAAACACGATTAATCTTCTGCCTTGTAGATTAGATATAATTAATGCCTCCTTTTGTTATGCCTTGTATTTGTTAATTCTCCGTAGGTCAGGGCTCGCTCTGACGCGATTGCTTTTATACGATCAACGACCATCCGATACCGGAAACATCTCGTCCACTAGTTCAAAAAGCTTGTTTGGCTGCTCCACGGTTTGAGCTGAGGACTGATGTACGAGAAAGACACAGACCACCTCCCTGCTCCGGTCTACCCGTAAACGCGCCCCCAAGGCGCCACTGTGAAAAAGGAGGTCGGCCAAACCGGACTCTGAAATATCATCCCGAAACCATCCAAATCCGTAGGTCCTCTGAGGTCTGTCAGGTGACTGTAGTCGCCGCATCTCGCTTACGGATGCCTCGGAAAGGATTCGCTTTCCGTTGTACACGCCGTCGTTAAGGTGCATCTGACCGAATACAGCCATATCGTCTAAGGTTGTGAACAGCGATCCCCCCGGCAGGATGAAGCGGAGTTCTTCTATCTGCGCCATGGAAGGCTGCCTCTGCAGCTTCCCTCTTTGTCTCAGATACCCCGTGGGCACCGTCTTTCGTACTTCTTTCGAGGGCAAGAAGGTCGTGCGATTCAGACCCAGGGGGCGAAACAATGCATCCTGCGCAACCTCCTCAAGCGACTGGCCGAGAGCGACTTCCGCAACACGACCCAATACGCAATATCCGACACCGGAATAGATCCACTTCGTTCCTGGCTCATAGACGAGATCGTATTCCGCAATGAGTTCGACCGCTTCGGCCAGGGGGCGGTCGAAATTGCGGCTCAAATCCATCTTCTCGGGAGTGATTCCCTTGTTCCCCCAAAAGCCTGCGGTGTGCGAGAGCAGGTGGCGAATCGTCATCGGCCGCGCTGGCGACTGACTGCCCTCAACCTTTTTCCCCTTAAACGACGGCAGGTATTTCTCCACCGGATCATCCAAGTTCAACTTTCCCTGATCAACCAGGGCCATGATCACGCTTGCCATAAAGGGCTTGGAAACCGATGCGATAGGAAGCAATTCGTCCGTCGTGAACGGTCGCTTCGATTCGATATCGGCATAACCGAAAGCCTCTCGAAAGATGATTTCTCCTTTGTGGGCGACAATAAAAGAGCCCCCAGCGATCTCTTCTTTCTCCACGGCCTGACGCATAATGTCGGCCAGCGAGTCGATCTGATTTTGCGTCACGCCATGCGACTGAAGATCCGTTGCAGCGGGCATTCTCTCCTCTTCAGCGGATTCTTCCTGCGCTCCATACGCGCCAGCCCCGAACCGATTCTCGCCTGCCGTCCAGGCTATTCCCCGAAACACCAGCTTTCGGAACAAAGGGTTGTCGAAGGTCTTGGCGCTGTGGCCCGGCACGCAGCCGAAAACGCGGCCCTCGCCCAACTCGTAACACCAGAACATTGGCTGGGCGGCCCTGGGCGTGCTGCCGCGCTTTGCCTTGTCTTCCACCGATGTGGCCAGCACCGTCACGCTCTCCATGATAGGCGTCGGCGGCCAGTAGGTCTCGTCGTCTTCCAGAATGATGGTTTCCGGCAGCCCGGCACAGATCGGGTGTTCCGAAGCAGGTACCTCCATCTGCACCATGCCGTGACGAAACAGTTTAAAACCGCCCACCCCGACCACTTCGGCCAC
>JAFDKF010000060.1 GCA_019307135.1 Deltaproteobacteria bacterium | reverse complement strand
ACCTACCAACTAACCCCCTTGAAGCAATACCCTTATATAATGATCCCATAAACTGCAACGGGCTTCTTGAACATAGGATTGAAACGACCTTTCAGGTCGTCTCAATCCTTATAGTTATAATAGGCAAGTCCAAGGCCATTGTGAGCGTCAACATAATTCGGGAAAAGACTCAATGCCTTGTTATATTCTCTAACCGCTCTGTCGTAATTCCCGCTTTTGATAAAATGGTGACCCAGGTTATAATGTGGTCTTGCTTTTTGAGGAGATTTCTCAACCACATCGGACCAAAGCGAAACTCCATCCTTCCAGGCAAAGTTTCGTTGAAAAGCGGCAATGCCTAGCCCTAGAACGAGGCCCGTTACTATGATGAGTTCAACACGCAAATTTGGTTTCTCTTGTTCTATACAGATCCAGTTTCATTAGTCCCGGATTTCGCAATAGTTAATAATGGTGATTTAATGCCGCATTAATGGGGTCTACGGTCTTATGACCGTGTTCGATACCCGGTGAGATTATTTCTGTCCAAGCTGGACCAGAAAAACCGGCACCGGTACCAGGCTTATCGATTGGCGTTCCTCAGAATCTTGTTTTGTAATAACGCTCAATCGATCCCCTTTGGGGCTGATTTTTCTAAACCATTGAAACTCCGCAGCAGACACCTTTTCTTGATATTTGACCTCGAAAAAATACAACTTGTTACCTTCTTTGGCTACGAAATCGATTTCCTTCTGACCCTGCCAATAGAAACAGTTCTGATAGCGCCGAAAGATGTGCATCCCCACGACCGACTCCACTAATTTCGACTTGTCTAGAGGATCGTTCAAAAACCTCTGCGATTCGGTAAAGAAATTGTCCCCTATCCCACTATTTTTTCCGGAAAAACAGTGAAAAATAAGCGGGTCTTGAAAATAGAGTTTCTTGTTTTTTCGGTACATCGGCAATTTCGACGACAGGTCAATAAACGGAACATTTCGTAAGACATACATCCTTTCCAGAATTTCAATATACTCCTGTACCGTGGCATGGGAGGCGATACCGGATTCTCTACCGAGTTTATACCAGCTAATTCCGGTAGAGATATGCGCCAAAACCCGGGACATTATTTGGTAAAGATTCCGTTCCAATTTGCCTGCACGCCCGATGTCTCCTTCAATCCAACTCAAGTAGAGTTGGTACACATAGGAAGAAATGTGGCCTCGTGTGAAAAACAAGTTTATGGAGAGAGGGAATCCACCCGTGATGAGATACTCCTCAAAACGGTGCAAAAGGAGGTCTTTGTGATAGATGAGACTGTCGATATCGGTCAATTCAATCGTGGGTTCTGTCAAATAGACGAACTCGGCAAATGTCATCGGTAGTTGCTCAAAATCGACTTTGGAGAGCTTTCCTCTTCGACCCGGCATCCGTTCGGCCCCTCCACGAATATCGATCAAATTGGAACCGGTCAACAAGAGGGTTACGTTTTTCAGCTTTCCCTCGTCCGCCAGGGCCTTTACCCCTCGTTGCCACTGGCGGACAAATGATATCTCATCCAGGAAAATGTACAACCGTTGCGGGTTGCCCGGCCTGACGTTTCTGAGATAGCAGTCTATCAATTCGTAGAGTTGGTTGTAATCCTCAATCCTGTCCAATGAAAAATAGAGGACGTGTTTCTTCGGTATCTTTAATTCAAGCAAAAACCTGCGGATAAGCAATTTCATACTGGTGCTTTTTCCGATTTGTCGCGGTCCCCGGAGTGTTAGAATGGCATCTATGTTCTCCGGAAACTCTGACAGGATCGGGGGAATATACTGGTAGGTTTCCCGTTCGTAGTCCACTATCTTCTCGTCATCTAAAATAACTTCTTCACGGAACCACCAGGGATTCTGTTGTTGTAGGAGCTGGAAGGATATTTCCATGGGACCCCCCATAGTATTTGTCATATACATAAACTATGGCTATAATTGTATCTGATAGATACAATATTTCCATATAAATGTCAACAATTGATCACGAGTGAGATTGGGAATTGGGACGCGCATAGACACGCCCTATGTTGACATGGGTCGGGTCAATTTCCTGCCGTTCTCCCAAACCTTAAGTGGGATATCTGTAACTTCTCAATAGGTTTGGGGAAGTCACCTGAAATCAAGCCCGCCGACAGGCAATTAAATTTGAAAACGTCTGAAACTTGCTTATAAGTGAGCCTAAAGAAAAAAGAGTATTGATGACGTTAAAACACGCGTCCTTAGACTTGAAATTCATATGTGCTAACGAAAAAGGATCAGAAAGCCGCCTCTCAAGTTCTTCGGAGCATATACGGTTACCTATTAAAGGGCGGGTCATGAGAATTAGATGAATGCAGTGAGAAATTTATTCACAGGCATGACCCTTATTCCTTTATGCATACGCTCATTCCTGCATTTTTTAACAACTTGATAATTATAAGGTATGGATAATTTGTCTTTAAAATAAAATAGATTTTTAGACAGGCTTGAATCGTTATTCTTAACTTCTACGGAGAACCAGGGCTTGTTATCACAGGAAACCAGAAAGTCAACTTCTCTGCCTGTTGAATCCCTCAGAAAAGACAGAGAAACCTTAAACCCTTCATACGAATAAAGGAAATTGCAATATTTTAACAAATGGGACGCGACAAAATTTTCCAGTTTTTGTCCATCTTCCTCAATGACTGACCAGTCCCACAGATAGAGCTTCTTTTCTTTCCTGACCGCGGCAATCTTTTTGGACTGGTACGGCGGAATCCTGAAGCAGTAATAAAATAGCTCAAAGGTATCCAGCCAGTTTGCAACGGTTCGGAAATTAACCTGGAGATCTTCTGCCAGCGAATTGATTGACAGGATCGAGGATGTCTTTTCAGGGAGAAGTTCGGATAACAATGCAAGGTTGCCAAAATCCCTGATCATGGTTAAATCACGAATATCCTCTTTGAAAAACCTTTCTGTCCTTTCATTATGCCATCTTCGTAAAAAACGATGATTTTGTTTTATTAAAGGCTCGGGAAATCCCCCGAATTCATAAAGCGCGGAAAAATCTTCAGGATTTGGGCTATCATGAAAGGCAAGCTTATTAAACGGTTTTATGCCAGGGGCCAAACTGTTTAGTTCCGCAATTGAAAAAGGATGCAGGGTGTAATAATGGTATCTGCCCTGAAGCGAATCTCCCCCGCGGCGGTAAATGTTCAGGCGGGCACTGCCGGTTAAAAGAAACCGGTACTGATCCTTGCAGGTATCATACTCACCCTTTATCCATGTTTTCCATTTGGAATGCTTATGAAATTCATCCAGGATAATCAAGTCGGAATCCGGCGGCCATTCTCCTTTTAAGGCGGCACGCCTGTCACTTAATTTATCCCAGTTATAATAGCTGCTTTTATAATTCCTGGCGATAAGATCCCTGGCGGCTGTCGTTTTACCGACCTGCCTGGGGCCACCGAGGAAAACCATATTTTCTTTGAGGTCTTCCCTGATGTTTTTTGTAAGATATCTCGCTTTAACGGTCATGGATATATTGTATATCCATACAAAATAATGTCAAGTTTTTTGTAGGTATATGCAATAGAAAGATCAAAGAGGTCTTCATTCTTCTTCTCATCCCCATAATTTCATTGATAGATTGTTCCATCGTTCCATATTGATGGCACAGAAAATTGCCACTGAAAGATATATGAATACAATGAGTTGTAGAAATTCCAAGACGTAATTACCTGGCCATGATCGCTCAAAAAGACTCGACAGAGAGTGTGATTAGTCGGTGCAAGAGATTGGGTGTCAAAACGGTAGGAGGTGGACCGCTTTTCAACTCCTGTCCCGATGATCTTTCCGATGTGGATCATCTGGTACTTGGAGAGGGAGAAAGGAAGGAGGATTATTTGCAGACACCGCAGGCCTTGCAGCGGCCCACGTCACAGGGGGCAGAGGTATCTTCGCGGAGGGCCTTGTGGTATTCTTCAATTAGGAATGCTTTGTTGATGCCGTGGTCTATGAAGTCCCATGGAAGGATTTCATCCAGGGGTCGCTCCCTGTAAACATAGAAATCCGGATTGATGATAGATGCCTTGAGGGTCTTGGCCCAGTTTCCATTGTTTTCGTGTGCGGCCGCCAACAACTGGGCTGTGCGACGATCCCCGCGGGCAAGCAGGGCCTGGATGTATGCCCATCTGGGCACATCGGAGTGAACCCGTACATTCGCCACGCGCCTCAACCCTTCCTTCACATGTTTGATCTTTGCCTTCAGGATTTTTACGTCCTCAAGGGGAACCCACTGAAAGGGCGTAGAAGGTTTGGGGATAAAGGAGTTGAGACTTACGGTTATTTGCCCGATCCTTTTTGTTGTTCGACTGGCCTTTAGAAATCGGTGTTTGACCTGCTTGCAAAGGGCCACAATCGCTTCCACATCAGACATGGTCTCGGTGGGAAGGCCTACCATGAAATAGAGCTTCAAGTTTGGTATCCCTCCACCCACGAGAAGATCAGCAGCCCGTAACAGATCCTGGTCATTAATCCCCTTGTTTATGACGCGGCGCATACGTTCTGAGCCCGCATCCGGAGCGATTGTAACAGTCTTGAGATTACTTCGTCTAAAAATATCCAGGAGTTCCGGTGTGAGGCGATCCGCTCTCAAGGAGCTAAAAGAAAGTTGAACACCCTGATGCAGGGCCTTTTGACAAAGCTCTTCGATATATGGAACATCTAAAACCGCAGCAGCCATCATGCCTATCCGATTGGAACGTGTGGCCCCATTCTCCAGGCAATTCTCTAATGCGCCCTTTGGTCTGAACCGTGGCGGCCGATAGACAAACCCGGTTGCACAGAAACGGCATCCGTGGTGACACCCACGCCCTGCCTCTACCAGATAGGTATCGCGAAAGGTGGTGTGTGGCGTGAGGATAATGCTGGAGGTATCCCAGTAAGAAAGATCTTCCACTGCCACCCGCTGAACCTTCGCAGGAACCCCACTCTTTGGTCGAAACTCAGCGATGGTGCCATCCGGGTTATAAGCTACATCATATAACCCGGGCACGTACGCACCAGGCACATGTACAGCTAAGGCTTCAAGAAGCTCCTGTTTGTCAGAATGTCTTCTGTATACGTCAAGAAAAAGATCAAGAATGGGCTCGGCCTCCCCCACCAGGAAGCAGTCCACAAAGGGTGCTATAGGTTCGGGATTTAAGAAGGCGGTCACTCCCCCGGCAATGACCAAAGGATGGGGGGTATCTCGCTCTGATGACCACCGGGGGATGCCGCCTTCTGTTAGGAGAGTCAGGAGGTTGGGATAATCATTTTCAAAGGAAATGGAGAACGCGATGATATCAAAATCGCCCAGGGGTCTTTGGGATTCCATAGAGCGAGGACCACCATGGGTTGCACCATTGTCCTCAGGGAGAAAGACCCTTTCACAGACTACATCCTTATGATCGTTCAGAAGGCGGTATATTACATGAAAACCAAGGTTTGACATCCCAACATGGTAGTGGTTGGGATAGGATAGGGCAATCCGGATCTTGCCTGCCCAGTCTTTTCTGACGGTTCCCTTCTCTGCCGCCAGGAGCTCTTTATTTGTCATTTGTCATTTGTCATTGATGATTGTCGATTGATGATTGAAAATTGAGTCATTGTATAGTCATGTGTCACTGATCAATGAAAGTGAGCTAAAGTGAGCTAAAGTGCCTAAAGTGAACTAAAGTTAAGACACCCAATTCCTGAATTCCTGAATTCCTCAATCCGAAATCCGCATTCCGCATTCCGAAATCCGCATTCGTCTCAGTCCGCCTTTCGTCTCATGAACGTGGGAACTTCCAGGTCACTCTTATCCAGGATAATACCGCGATAGCCTCTGTAATGCGCTCCGCCCGATTCGCCCACTGCCTTTTCTTGGCGGATGAAAGTCGGCTCATCAAGATTGACAGCCCGTGTGAGGTCCGCCTCTGTGATATCACGAACCTTGCCTGAGAATCGGACCCTATCCTTTTTGTCGTTGGAGCCGATCCCAGTGGCGATGACCGTGACCCTGAGTTCATCGCCAATACTCTCATCCAGAACCGCGCCCCAGATGATCTCTGCTTCGTCACCAGCCTCGGCGTGGATACGGTCCGAAGCTTGTGTCATTTCCGTCATGGTCAGCTTTGGTCCACAGGTAATGTTCATCAGGACGCCCCGTGCCCCGATAATGGAGACATCCTCCAGAAGCGGGTGGGAAACGGCCTTTTCGGCTGCTTCCAATGCCCGATTTTCTCCGCTGGCAATACCGGTTCCCATGATGGCCAGACCTGCCTTTCCCATGGTGGTCCTGACATCGGCAAAATCAAGGTTGACCAGCCCCGGCATCATGATCAGGTCAGTGATCCCCTTTACAGCGTGGAGAAGGACCTGGTCTGCCTTCCTGAACATTTCAATCATGGTGGCGTTGCTGGATGCCAATCCACGAAGCCTGTCGTTGGGAATGGTGATCATCGTGTCCACCATATCCTTCAGGGCTTCCAGACCGGCTTCGGCCTGCTTCATTCGCTTTTTACCCTCAAAGCCGAAGGGCTTTGTCACCACTGCGACGGTGAGGGCGCCGACCTCCTTGCTCGCCTCCGCAATCACAGGTGCTGCACCTGTGCCCGTGCCCCCACCCAGACCGGCGGTAATAAAGACCATGTGGCTGTCTTCCACTACGCTTCGGATAGCGTCTATGTTTTCCATGGCAGCCTGTCGCCCGATTTCCGGATTTGCTCCGGCTCCAAGACCTTCCGTCAGTTTTTCCCCCATCTGGATCTTCACCGGCGCCCTTGACACTTCGAGGGCCTGGAGATCCGTGTTGGCCGATATGAATTTCACCCCCTGAAGCCTTGATTCAATCATGTTGTTGACAGCGTTCCCGCCTGCCCCACCTACTCCGATCACCTTGATCTTGGCCGATTTTTCGTTCTCTACAAAACTGAACATCATTGTCCCCACCTCCTGTGTTTTTGTATCCTTTTAAATGATATCCTTAAACCACTTCTTCATGCGTGCTGTGACACGATCAAAGATGTTGTCGTCTCGAATCCTGAATTTCCTTTTTGGGTGAGATCTGGCGCCATAGAGTACCAATCCCACGGCCGTGGCATACATTGGATTGTTCACCACATCCACCAATCCCCCAATTCCTGCGGGTTTTCCAACCCGTGTCGGAAGGTTGAAGACCGACTCGGCAATATCCACAACGCCTTCCAGTAAGCAAGCCCCCCCGGTAACTACCACCCCCGAAGTTATTGAATCCTCCATACTGGCCCGATAAACCTCCCGGTGGGTCAGGTTGAAGATCTCTTCCACTCTTGGTTCGAGGATCTCGCCCAGTATCTGCCTTGACAGGGTCCTTGGCTTACGTCCGCCTACACCTGTAACCTCGATGGTCTCATCCTTGCCGATGCCGCCGGTGAGGCAGCTGCCGTACTTTATCTTGATCTTTTCTGCCTCAGCCATGGGTGTCCTCAGACCCACAGAGATGTCATGGGTGAGATTGTTTCCCCCCAGGGCCAGCACTGAGGTGTGTTTGATGCTATTGCCCTTGAAGATTGCCAGATCTGTGGTCCCCCCTCCAAAGTCAATCAGGGCCGCACCCAGGGCCTTTTCCTCTTCGCTCAGCGCGGCTTCACTCGATGCAAGGGATTGAAGGACAATATCGGACACATCAAGCCCGGCACGGTTTGCACACTTGATAATGTTTTGCGCAGATGCCACGGCTCCGGTCACAATGTGGACCTTGGCCTCCAAGCGAACCCCTGACATACCAAGGGGGGCCTGAATCGCATCCTGCTCATCCACGATAAACTCCTGGGGCAGCACATGAATCACCTCACGGTCCATGGGAATGGCCAACGCCCTGGCTGCATCAATTACGCGCTCCATGTCCTTTTCACTGACCTCATTTCCCTTTATGGCAACGATTCCGTGGCTGTTGAAACCCTTTATATGCCCTCCGGCAATCCCCGCGTATACCGATCTGATCTCGCAGCCTGCCATCAACTCGGCTTCTTCTACGGCTCTTTGAATAGAGTCTACGGTCGATTCGATATTGACAACCACGCCCTTGCGCAGCCCAACAGATGGGTGGGTGCCAATTCCCACAATGTCGATCCTATCACGTGTCACATCCCCCACCACTGCACAAATCTTGGTGGTCCCGATATCCAGGCCTATTACCAGTTCTCCACCACCCGGCACCTTCACACCTCCTTTCGCCTGCTCGGCCTCCGGTCGCGGCCCCCTGCGACAGAGCGTGTTGCAGCCCGCCCTGCCAGGGAATGCCTGACCACCACTCGATCCGAATCGTTCAGATCGATGGACTCAAGGTTCAAGAACCCTCTTTCCTTTTTCAAGTAAGAAACAATATCTCCAAGTCGGCTGTATTTTGACCCGTAGTCCCGAAAACCGACCTTGATTGCCACCGCGCTTCGGCCGGCCAGTTGCCCCCTGTCTGCCTTACCGGCAAAGGCAGGCGTGGCAGGCAGGTCGCATAGATGAAAAGAGGCATAAAGGGTCAATCCCGTCTCCCTGTCAACGTGAATACGTTCCAAGGCATGGGGTGAAATCACGTTCTGATGAAATCGGCTCAAGCGAAGCACCTCTATAACGGCCCTGAACACCCGGGAGCGCGACTCATCGTTGAAATCGATATCTGATAGGGCAAGACCGGTAACTACAGGCACCCTCACCTTATCCGAAGACTCCACCGGTTTGAAGATTTCACCCTCTTCGTCCACGTAAAAGAGCCTGCCCGCAATGCCTGCCCGCTCGTGCCCTGCCAGGAGGGCGGGTCGGTTCAGGTCTACTATGGCAATAGGGATCCGTTCTTTTACCCGAATATGAATCGCGTCAGGCAACTCCCGCTCGACCTCGGCAGCGGCAATCCATGGATGGGCCATAAGCATGCAGCGAAGCGTATTCAGATTAACAGAAAGGATATTGTCATGTAGCTTCAGCCCGGCCTGTTTCAGGATCGTCTCCTTTGAAAACCTCTGGTTTCCCTGAACGGTGATCGTCCGGGCCTCAAAGTAGGAACCCTGGGTCACGGCATCATAGGCCAGTATAAGGAGGAGGCTTGTCCCGACCGTGCCCCCCACGAGTAACATGATCTTGAAGCCTATGAGAAGGCGCCTTATGACTCGCTCTCTTCTTTGGGCCCGACTTTTCTTATAATAGTTTTTACGAACCTGCTTCTTGCCCAACGATTGTCACCTCCGGCTCTAAGTTAACGCCAAACCGTTCTAATACGGTCTCCTGTATCTGTCTTATCAGGTCAAGCACGTCGGAAGCCCTGGCATGCCCCTTGTTCACAATGAAATTGGCATGTTTGGTTGAAACCTCAGCTTCCCCAACCCGAAGCCCTTTCAAGCCGGCCTGGTCAATAAGCTTTCCAGCGGCCTTTTGCCCGGGTGGGTTTCTAAACACAGAGCCGGCACTGGGAAGGGAGAGCGGTTGACTCAACCTTCGCTTTTGTTGCATGCGGATGGCCTCCTTTCGGAGGGCCTCCCGATCTCCGTGTCTTAGCTCGAACTGGCCGCTCAAGATAATAGTACCTTTTTCCAGATCCAGCCCCCTGTACGAAAATCGAAGCTGGTCCCGAATCATCCTCGAGATATCTCCATATCGGTTGAGCACTCTAATCGAGCAGGTGATATCGGCCATGCATCCCCCCCAGGCCCCTGCGTTCATTCTGAGCGCCCCACCCACGGCTCCAGGGATACCCAGTGCAAAGTTAAGCCCGGCCAGCCCCTGGTCGAGGGCATATTTGCCGAGTCGGCGAACCAGGACTGCTGCTCCCGCTGTTATCATGGCGCTGCTGCCATTAATCCTGGGTGCCAGGTGAATGGCCTCGAAGTCATTGGCCAGCTTGAGCATGATGCCTCGCATGCCCCGGTCCCGAACCAGCAGGTTGCTTCCTGCCCCGATGATCATGATGGGGTGGCCTCTGTCCCGAGCCCACACAGCCAGATCCTTTATCTCTTGCTGGGTCTTCACGGTGATCAGGGCGTCCACAGGTCCTCCGATCCTGAAAGTCGTGTGACGCCACATCGGTTCATCAAATAAGACGTGCGCACCAAAATGCTCTGTGAGCCAGTTTTTGTCTGATTGATTCATCCCAATAACTCGATAGCATAGGAGTTTTCACTTTTTGGTTCATTAAAGGGACACATAAACCACAAACAGGTGATCTAAAATCCGAAATCCGAAATCCGAAGCACGAAACAAATCCGAATGACCAAAGCACAAAATCCAAAACAATATAAGTTGCAAGATCATACCATCACGCTCGCAACAAAGATGACATTGCCCACAATAGATAGCGTTTTGAACATTTGCTATTCGAATTTTGAATTTGTTTCGAATTTCGATATTCGATATTCGGATTTAGAATGTTATACCTCAGGCTTAATGACAATTGATAACTCGTCATTTCGCCCTCACAATTCATCAAGGAGCCTCTCTCCCACCTGCCAGACATTCCCTGCCCCAAGGGTCAATAGCACATCCCCTTGCCTCAAGGTTTTCTTCAAATGGGCTATGGCTGCATCCTGCCCATCATGAAAGACAACATTTTTGTGGCCGTGCACATGAATCCCCTCGCAGAGGCTTTGGCCGTCTACGTTTTCTATCGGGGCCTCGCCTGCCGGATAGATGGGGAGCACTACAAGGCTGTCTGCCTGGTAAAAGGCCCGCGTAAAATCGTCAAAGAGCGCTTCGGTCCGTGAGTACCGATGAGGCTGAAACACCACAACGATCCGGCGATCTGGCCAGCATTGGTGCACCGCCTGGAGCGTCAGTGTGATCTCCGTTGGGTGGTGTCCGTAGTCGTCCACTACGGTTACCCCACGTGCAGTCCCCTTTACCTGGAGCCTGCGCTGGACCCCTTCAATATTTTTGAGCGCACGCAGCATAGTATCAAAGGGAATCCCGAGTTCCGTACCAATGGCAATGCTGGCCATGGAGTTATACACATTGTAAATGCCGGGAAGATTCACATCTACGATACCAAGAGCTTCACCGCGGTAGGTTATACGGTATCGGCTTTTCAGGCCTTCAAAGGTCACGTCTTTCGCCTGATAATCCGCCTGGGACGTCATGCCATACGTAGTGAACCGTTTCTCAACCTTCGGGATCAGGTCCTGAATCCCCTCATTGTCCAAACAGAGCACCGCCATGCCATAGAAGGGAACCTTGTTGATAAAATTAAGAAACACCTCTTTGATCTTTTTCAGATCCCCATAAAAGTCCAGGTGTTCGGCGTCAATGTTCGTTACCACACCAATGGTCGGGGTAAGTTTCAAGAAAGAGCCATCGCTTTCATCGGCTTCAGCTACGATAAACTCCCCTTGGCCGAGGCGGGCATTGGTTCCCAGGCTGCCTAGTTTCCCGCCGATGACTACCGTAGGGTCGAGTCCTCCGTGGTCAAGAACCGAAGCAATCATCCAGGTCGTTGTGGTTTTGCCATGGGCACCAGCAACGGCGATACTGTACTTGAGCCGCATCAGTTCTGCCAGCATCTCCGCCCTGGGGATAACCGGAACAATGGCCTCTTTGGCAGCCACGACTTCAGGGTTGTCCGCCCCCACTGCTGAGGAAATCACCACCACATCCGCCCCTTGAATCTGCTCCGGGCGATGGCCCTGAAATACGGCTCCCCCGAGTTGGACCAGGCGTCTGGTAATGTCAGTGGACCGCAGGTCTGAGCCACTTACCTCATACCCCAGATTCAGGAGAAGCTCCGCAATCCCGCTCATCCCAATCCCGCCGATTCCAACAAAATGGATGTGATACGATTTTTGATACATCTTTTGATTTCGGATTTCGGATTTCGGATTTCGGAATTAAAAGAAGGTGAAACGAACATCTTCCATCTTAACATTCCGCATTCCGCATTGCGCCTGGCGGCTTGAGAACATTACCGCACTCCGCATTCGATTCATCCAGCCCTCAGTATCCAGTATCCAGCATCCAGCATCGAGTATCCAATGACTAATGACTAATGACTAATGACTAACGACCACCAACCTACGACATTCCTCTACAATAACGTCCGCAGCATCGGGGCGTGCAAGAGACAATATCCGCTTTGCCATATCCTGCAGGGACTCAGGGTGCGACGCATAATGATCGAGTCTATCGGCCAGGACAGCGCCATTCAAATCCTTTTCCAGGATGACCTCTGCCCCGCCTGCATCGGCCACGTACCGGGCATTTAGCTCCTGATGGTTATTGGCCGCAAACGGGAATGGGATGAAAATGGCGGGCTTGCCCAAGGCCATTAATTCTGACACAGTCGTGGCCCCAGCCCTGCATATGACCAGGTCGGCCGAGCTGTATGGACCAGCCATGTCCACAAAGAATGGCTCCACCGTGGCCTTGATGTCCCGTCTCTCATAGGCGTCTGAAACCCATGCCGCATCTTTGGTCCCGGTCTGATGAATAAAAGTGATCTCCGCCGGCTTCTTCAAACGATCAAGGGTCTCAACCACCGCGCAGTTTACAGCATGGGCCCCCTGGCTGCCACCCAGTACCAGGACCGTAAATTGCCCGTTTGCCTTCCCATCCAATTTGTGTGCAAGGAGTTCACGGCGCACAGGGTTTCCTGTAATCACCGTCCTTGAGGGCCTGAATATGCCAAGGTTATCCGGGAAGGAGATGAATATCCGGTCAGCAAAACGGCCGAGTATCCGGTTAGTCAAACCTGGCAGAATGTTCTGCTCATGGATAACTATTTTCTTCCCCGTAAGCCTTGCCGCTAAGGCCACGGGTCCCGAGGCATATGCTCCAAGGCCAATGATGATGTCAGGATCAAACCGCCAGATGACTCGCAAGGCCTGCCATACCCCAAAGGGGATCTTGAACAACGATCGGATCTGCCGCCAGAGTCCTCGTCCCTTAAAGCCTTCTGCTACAATGCCCATGTGATCGAATCCTTTCTTTGAAAGTGTAGATACCTCCATTGGATTGCCAGTCCCTACAAACAGAATTTCGCTATCTCTGAATGCCTCGGCAATCGCAATGCCGGGAAAAAGATGCCCTCCAGTGCCGCCCCCGGCAATAAGAACCCTCATAGTCCCCCCAGGGCTACGTCAAAGTAACTATTGATTCATTCACACAGGGCATTTGAATCCATAGTCCAGACAGGCAGGCTAAAAAATTCGAAGCACGAAGCACGAAATTCGAAACAAATTCGAAATTCAAATGCTCAAAACATAGCCTGTCGCCACCAGTAATCTTCCAATTTGGTATTGTTTTGAATTTTGCATTTTTGTCATTTGATATTGTTTCGCATTTCGATATTCGGATTTCGCATTTTATTCAAAAATAGTTTGGCCAAATAAGTTCGCCCTTACAATTTAGTTAACTTGCTATATGACGTTACCATGACAGTCACGCCGCCCGTCGGGCTGATATGTTCATCAATATTCCAATAGCAGCGGCGTTCATCAAAAGGGATGTGCCTCCATAACTGACAAAGGGCAGTGTCAGCCCCTTCGTGGGCAATAGTCCCATGGCAACACCCGCGTTGACGCACACCTGCAAACCAAGGGCGGAAGT
Source organism: Deltaproteobacteria bacterium (assembly GCA_019307135.1). Classification (GTDB taxonomy): domain Bacteria; phylum Desulfobacterota; class Desulfobacteria; order Desulfobacterales. The sequence goes on along the minus strand of JAFDKF010000060.1, from coordinate 954 downwards.
CAACCCCACGGCCAAATAGATTGCAAAAAGATCACAGGCCTTCATCGCCACAACGATCCCCCGCCAGAGGATCATGAGATAAAGACCCATTATAAGGCACACTCCCACAAGACCTAATTCCTCTCCCAGCACTGAAAAGACAAAGTCAGTATGGGGCTCCGGCAGATAAAAAAGCTTCTGGTAACCGTTTCCAATGCCGGCCCCCATAACCCCTCCTGATCCAAAGGCCATCAGTGAATGTACGATCTGATATCCGGCGTCGCTTTCATACTTCCAGGGGTCGAGAAAGCTTGCGAGTCGTCTTAGGCGGTATCCCGCATGAATCAGTAGGTAGTAGACAATGGGGAGGATTCCCGCCAGTGCTGCGAAAAGGTAAGAGAGACGCACACCCCCGACAAAGAGCATAGTCCATGCAACCAAGGCGAGCATTGCTGCCATCCCAAAGTCGGGCTGCATAACGATCAGGGCCCCGAAACCTCCGAATACAATGGCATGGGGAACAAAGCCGATGGCAAATACCTTGATCTTATCCTGCTTCTTGCTCATGGAGTAGGCCAAATAGATGATCAGGGCCAACCTCGCGAATTCCGATGGTTGAAAGGAAAGCCCGAGAACTCTCAACCACCGTCTGGCACCCCCAACCGGGTGCCCCACCCCAGGCAAGTAAAGGGCCACAAGCAACAAAAAGGCAACGATAAGGATCGGGTATGCCATCTTCCTGTAAAAAGCGTATGGCACATGACGACAGACTATTAGAACCAGGATTGCTGCAAGGGCATACACCGCCTGTCTCTTGAAAAAGTAGATGTCACTTCCAAATCGCTTCAGGGCAATAACTGAGCTTGCACTGTAGACCATCACCACTCCGATCCCCATCAGCACTAACGTCCCCAGCAAGAGGAAACCGTCATAGCCACCATGGTCCTTTGTACGTTGGTCATTAGTCATTGGTCA
>JAFDKF010000212.1 GCA_019307135.1 Deltaproteobacteria bacterium | reverse complement strand
TTAAAGGGATCATCTGGTTCCTCTATATCCAATGTTACAATGTGGCCATCCTTACTGTCAACCGACGGTTTGCCTGAGATGGCAGTGAGGATTTGACTGCTGACCGGGGGGCATCCTGGAATAAAGATTCCATTCCCGCGGTGGAGGGCCGTGCAATTACCGATGCAGAGTGTGCCCTCTGGCACTTCCTCGTGGCCCTTGCCGATAGCAATGTATACACTGGTATCTGAAGGAAAACAGTCGAAAAGGCGATTTCCGTAATGTTTCAGGAACAAAAACAGGGTCGACTGGCACGCGCTACATGAGTTCTTGTCCAGAACTTTGATATTCGGGAACTCGATCGAGAGATTTTCCGGGGGGGGAGCAAACGGAGAACTCCAGTCGTGCCAGCCGTCGGGTGTGACCGAAATAGAGTCAAGGTCGATCACGCCGTAGCCGCGCTCTGCGCCGATGCGCAAATGCGGAATGTCTTCCGCCGCCGTACCCATCAGCTTGCATGCTATGGCGTCTGCTGCAAAGGCATCAGCGCTCACGACGATTACACCAAGAGGCTTGGCCTGGCCAGCGCTAGGACCCAGCCCTTCCATACCAACGGTACCGTCGATGATAGAAAGATGCGGGCGGAGCACCGAGGACATATCAGCGATAGCTATGTCGATTGGTTTTTCGTCGTGTCCTTCGACTGGCGGCAACATATGCAGGTCTACCTTGCTACGCCGCCAGAGACAGCCTTTCATGTTCTTGAGAGCCAGTGTCACGCCGGTGTGCATGTGCATCTTCATGACCGGGAGGGACACGACAAGATCATATTCAAGCACTTCCGGGCAGACCTTAAGAGAATTGATCGCAACACCGTCGGGGACTGGCACCTCGACGAAGCGGCGGGCATCCATGTCTATCAGGAGGCAATCGCGCTTATGTGCGATCAATGTGATACCAGCGACATCAAAGGCTTCCTCCGTCTTGACGCCCAATATGGGACTTTCGCCAACAGCTACATCTGCCCCGGCTTCCCTGAACGCATCGATAGCAGCAGCGACGACCTGCGGGTGTGTGGTTATGCCTGCTTCAGGAGGAGCAACCCGACCGATATTGGGCTTGAGCAGTACTCGTTTCCTGCGGGCAGGTGAAAGATCCACCTGCGCCAGTGCCGCATAAGTGTTGCCATAGGGACCGTCCCCGCCCGCAACATGAACTGACGGGCGGATTGGTGAGTGCCGGAACGGGCTTTCAGTTAGACTGATCGATGTCATTGATTGCACCTGTTTGAGTGAAGAGAGCCTTCATCATAATAAAACCTGGGTTGAGCGGTTCAACGTTCACGGTTCCCGGTTGAAGAGCCCCTGGCCCAGACCGGGACTACCGGCTTGCTAGCTTAGACTAAGCTGAAGCGCCAGGGCGGGCCTGAACCTGGAACCGATCACTTTAGATAGAATTCTAAACGATATAAGAAATCGTGTCAAACTTCTCGGCTAAATTCTGGTCAACCGACAGGCTGGAGTGAATTAAATTGAAAAGACCAGCAGGCTTTGGTATATGATCCCCATGAAGCGAGACCCTTGCAAAACATCCCCTTTTGCCCAATCTCTGCGTCAGGCTCAGATTTTAGTCCTCAAAATACCAAAAGTATTCCTGCGGCTAAAATCTTCGCCTTCCTTGACCTTAAACAAAATTGAACATTCTGCAAAGGTCTCGAAGCCTCGGGCGTCATACCTGGTTTGTGCCTTTGTCGTCCTGGGTTTGGCAGCGGCCAGCCATTCTTATGTCCTGCCAGCCAAACAGATCCTGGACTTTATGATCGAACAGTTTGGTTCCACTCGCACCTTTGTGGTATTGCAAAAGACAGTCATTTATGATCCTGCCCTTGAAGGGGGGATGCGGGAAGTGGATGAGGTCCTCTACTACCGGTATCCGGATCGGTTTAGGTGTGAAGTGAGCACACCAGGGGGAAAGCAGGTTCGGGTGGTTGGCCCTGAGGGTGCCATCTTTGTCACGAACGGCAAGATTATTGCGGAAACAGAAAACCCCTTCGACCACTTCAAAGACCTTCTATTGTATCGACAGGCAGAGCTTTTGCTCAAGCGACTTTCTGAACTGGATGTCAATCTTGATGTAGTGAGCCTTGGAAGGTACAAGGACAGCATTGCCTATGTTATCGGTGCCAAATACCCTGATGAATCTGTGCATCAGGTTTGGATTGAAAAGAACACCTTCAGGCCAATAAGATACGTTCTGAGGGGTGGTGGTCCCAATAATGCGGATTTGGAAAAAATCGAGTATACGGACTACATGCCCTTGGACAAAGGCAGGTGGTACCCGGCACGCATCCTGTTTTTTCAGAATGGCCGGCTTGCCAGGATGTATGTGTTAAAGACTTTCAGGGTCAATCCAGAGCTACCCGACCAGTTATTTGACATTCCTTATCTCAAAACGGTTTACCAGCCAATTGCTTCCACTGAACCACCGCCTTCGCCCGAATCCGAACTGGATGAGGTCAAGAAGACCATCAGGGATTTTAAAAGGACCTTTGAATAATGGAAAAAATCGTGATTGAAGGGGGCCACCGTTTAGAAGGCACGGTAGCCGTCAGCGGGGCGAAAAATGCGGCTCTTCCCATATTGGTCTCTGCCCTCCTTACCGAGGGCTGGAATACCTTTCATAATGTACCAGACCTTAGAGATATTAGAACGATCAAGAGGTTACTGATTGACCTTGGCGCCAAGGTCCAAACCAGCGGAAGCATGGTGGAGATAGATGCCAGCGGGCTGAATAGCTATGAGGCCCCCTATGATCTGGTTCGAACCATGCGTGCCTCGGTTCTGGTCCTGGGGCCATTGCTGGCCCGCCTTGGACGTGCTCGGGTTTCCCTGCCAGGAGGGTGTGCCATAGGTGCCCGCCCCATCAACCTCCACCTCAAGGGTTTAGAAGAACTTGGGGCGCTGATCTCACTGGAGCACGGCTACATCGAGGCGCAGGCTCGGTCACTCAAGGGAGCCGAGATCTATTTTGACGTTGTCACGGTAACCGGGACGGAAAACCTTATGATGGCGGCAGTGCTGGCCAAAGGGGTCACCACCTTAAGGAATGCGGCTCGTGAGCCCGAGGTCGTGGCCTTGGCTGAGGCCTTGAATCGCATGGGTGCCCAGATCACCGGAGCTGGTACACCAGTCATTACAATAACAGGGGTTGAGGCCCTGAAGCCGACTTCCTTTACCATCATACCCGACCGGATAGAGACAGGCACTTTCATGGTTGCCGCAGGAGTGACCCAGGGCAATATTAAGATTATGGGGTGTGAAGCCAATCACCTTCGGGCCATAATACACAAACTGCAGCAGGCAGGCATAACGGTTGAGCAAGAAGAAGATGGTCTTCGCGTAGTTGGCACAGAAACGATTTCCAGCGTGGATGTGAAGACCCTTCCCTATCCCGGGTTTCCCACTGACATGCAGGCCCAGTTTATGGTACTCATGTGTCTGGCCAACGGCCTGAGTGTGATCTCTGAGACCATTTTTGAAAATCGGTTCATTCATGTAAGCGAGCTTCAGCGTATGGGTGCAGACATCACGGTGTCTGGCACCGCCGCCGTGGTCAGGGGCGGCACAGGGTTGACTGGGGCGCGTGTTATGGCCACTGACCTGAGGGCAAGCGCTTCGCTCATCATAGCGGGCCTGGCTGCAGAGGGGACCACCGAGGTTTCCCGGGTTTATCACATAGACCGGGGATATGAGTGCATTGAGAAGAAGTTGGCTCAACTGGGTGGGCATTTGCGGCGGGTTCCGGAATAGAAGATCCGTGCTGGCCGGGGTTTTGGTTGTCGCGGGAGATCTCCTTTCCATCCTATAGAACCGGCATGGTAGGGATGTCCCAGAGTTCCCGTATGGCGTGGTCGTACGTATCAGGCATGGTTTTTTCCCAGAGCCTGACTGGAAGCTGGTGAATGGATTTTTTCCCGGAAATGGCGAACAGGAAGAGATACTCTGTAATGTACCTGACATTTCTTGCAATCGACGACCTGTATCCGGCCTGTTCCCTCTGGGCAAGAATTCTCTCTTCGTGCATGGAGCGGCCAAACTCCGATTCGATCATCTCGGGATAGTTGCTGGCGATGAGCTCAAGATAGACATGATCTTCAGCGGTTTCCACAAAGGTTCTGTAGTCGTCGATAATCGTGCCTCTATCCATCCCTCGAGCTGAGAGGATGTCAACAACCCTGCTGTCGGGAGCTTTGTTAATCAATTCTTTTTTGTCCAACTTAACGCCAATTATGTAATTCACAGCGTCGTAATTGCCGAAATGTTCTTCCTTCTCTGCGATACTGTAGCCTGGCATATCATGGAAAAATTTTTCGAGAATCGGGATTCTATCATCCTCAATGATGGCTTTAACACCTGCAACATCATGAATCCTCGCTGAGTTAAGCATCTCTTCATCCGGAGGGAACATGCCCTTTCTTAGCTGTTTCAGGAACCTCCTTTCTGCGTGAGCGAATTCTTCTCTCTGCACTTCAATAGGGGTAATCAATAGTTCTTTCGGGATGCCGAGCTGTGAGGCTCGTTCG